>NZ_JBIRWL010000016.1:0-246759 GCF_044387825.1 Streptomyces sp. NPDC020299 | reverse complement strand
GCCCTCGTGGCGGAGCCACGTGGGCGGTTCGGCAACGCGGCGAGCGTGCGTGCCAGGCGTCGCGGGGCAGGCGGGAATTGTCAGACAGGCCCTAGCGGTCTTCCCCGCCCGGGAGCGAGCCCAGCCAGTCGATCAGGCGGGCTCCCTCCTTCGTCATGACCTCCGGGTCGCGCAGGGCGTTGGCCAGCAGTGACATGCCCTGGTACGCGCCCACCAGCGTCAGTGCGAGGCCGTCCGGGTCGGGCAGGGCCAGTTCCCGGAACTGTCCTGCCACCCAGTCGAGGAGCCGCCTGATGACCTTCCCGGCCTCGGCGTCGAGGCCGCCCTCCGAGCGCTTGTCCAGTTCCGTGGCCAGCGTTCCGGTGGGGCAGCCGAAGCGGGCCGCCAGTTCGCGCTGCTCCACCCAGCCGCGCACCAGCGCCACGAGGCGCTCGCGGGGGTCGGGGACCCGTTCCAGCTGGTCGACCAGGGTATCGAGTTGGCGGGAGTGCTCGTCGAGTGCGGCGGCGACCAGATCGTCCTTGGTCTTGAAGTAGTAGTAGACGTTCCCGGTCGGCACGTCGGCGGCGCGGGCGATGTCGGCGATCGTGGTCCGCTCGACGCCCTGCCGGTGCACCACCTCGGCCGCCGCGGCCATCAGCCGCCGCCGTTTGGCTCCGGCGGCCTTCACCCTCGGATTCTGCCTCGAAGTCTGTGAGTCAGTCACCCGACTCACTTTAGAGGGCGATCCGTGCTACGGTCGTCGCGTCGAAGTGAGTCAGTCAGCTAACTAACTTTTGGGGGATCAGATGATCGTTGTGACGGGTGCGACGGGCAACGTCGGCCGGACGCTGGTACGGCTGCTGGTGGGGGCGGGGGAGCGGGTGACCGGGGTCGCCCGCCGGATCACCGAGGCGGACGTCCCGCCGGGGGTGCGGGCGGTGGCCGCCGAGCTGGGGGATGCCGAGAGTCTGCGCCCCGCCCTCGAAGGCGCCGAGGCCGTGTTCCTGCTGGTGGCGGGGGAAGACCCGCAAGGCGTCGTGGGTGCGGCCAAGGCGGCGGGGGTGCGGAGGCTGGTGCTGCTCTCCAGTCAGGGGGCCGGCACCCGCCCTCAGGTCTACGCGCACGCGGCCGGCTTCGAGGCGGCCGTGCGGGAATCGGGCCTGGAGTGGACGATCCTGCGCTCTGGCGGCCTGGCGTCGAACGCCTTCGCCTGGGCCGAGCCGGTACGCGTCCATCGCACCGCCGCGGCGCCCTTCGGGGGCGTGGGTCTGCCCTTCGTCGACCCTGACGACGTGGCGGCGGTGGGGGCGGCGGTCCTCCGCGGGGCCGGTCACATTGGAGCCACCTACACCCTCACCGGCCCCGCGCCCACGACCCCGCGCGAGCGGGCGGGCGCCCTCGCGGCGGCGCTCGGCGAGCCGGTCCGGTTCGTGGAGCAGACGCGGGAGGAGGCCGAGGCGCAGATGGCCGCGTTCATGCCGCCGCCGGTGGTGACGGGCACGCTGGCCCTGCTCGGCGCCCCCATGCCGGAGGAACAGCAGGTCAGCCCGGATGTGGAGCGGGTCCTTGGGCGGGCCCCGCGTGCCTTCGCCCAGTGGGCGGAGCGGAACGTCGGGGCGTTCCGGTGAGCCGTGAGTGGGTGTAACTGAGCCGACTTCGATACGAGACGTCCAGTTCATCCGTACGAAACGTCCGTACCGCCTCATATCGGCTGACCCGCTGTTCACGGGTTTGGCTCGATTTATATGCAAGGCGGGTGATCGCATGCGTACGGGACGCGGACTGCGAGTGCTGTCGGTCTACGAGGGCTTCTTCTCCGGAGGGGCCCGGATCGTGCACAGCGATGTCGTACTGGGGCTGGCGGAGGGCGGCCAGGACCACCGGGTACTCAGCATCCACGGCGAGGTGCACCGGGAGGCGACCCGGCAGCGGATGCGGGACGACGCCTGCTACCGGTCGCTGACGGCAGCCGGGGTGGGTGTCGGCACCCTGGGGCGCGGCCAGGCCGGTTCGGACGATCGTCCGGCTGTTTTCAGCGGGCCCGAACTGGCCGATACGGCCCGGGCGATGGCGGCGGCCGACGTGATCCTCTCCCTCAAGGAGCAGCCGCTCGCGCTGCTGAACCAGGGCGGGCTGCCCCGCCGGCCGGTCGTGGTCTGTCTGCACCGCTCCGACCCCGAGAACCAGGGGGCCGCCCTGGACGAGCTGAAGGCCGCCATCGCCGACGGCACGGTGGTGGCGTGCGTGTGCTGCGCGGAGTCGACGCGGGCGGCGTACCGGGACGCCGGGATACCGGCCGGGCTGCTGCACGTCATCCCCAACGGGGTGGACCTGTTCCGGTTCCGCCCGGACCCGGCCCGGCGGCTGGCCCTGCGTACGGCGCTCGGCATACCCGGCACGGCGCCGGTCGTCGTCTTCGCCGCCCGGTACGCCGCGATGAAGAACGTCCCGCTCTTCCTGCGGGCGGCGCGGGCCTGGCTGGGGCGTGAGGGCGGGGGCCATGTGCTGATGTGCGGGGCGGGGATGACGTCCGGGAACCCGGCGCTGGCGGCCGACATCGAGGCCGCCTTCGGGGAGCGGGGTGCGTCCCTCGCCGAGCGGGTGCATCTGCTGGGGGTACGGGGCGACATGGAAGCGGTGTACGCGGCCGCCGACGTGGTCGCCCTCACCTCCTCCTCCGGTGAGGCGGCACCGCTCTGCCTCATCGAGGGCATGATGTGCGGGGCCGTCCCCGTGACGACCGACGTCGGGGACAGCGCGGCCCTGGTCTCCGGCCACGGCGTCGTCACCCCGGCCGATCCCGAGGCCATCGCCCAGGCCTGGTCGGGCGCGGTCGCGGGCCGCGCCGGCTTCGCCCCGGCGCTGCTGCGGAGCCGTGAGCGCTTCAGCCGTACCCGGATGATCGCGTCGTACGCCGCACTGCTGGAGCGGGTCCACTCCTCCCACGTCGGCGCGCCGGCCGACGGACTCCGCCCGGACCTGCTCGGCGGCGCCTGGGAGAAGTAGAAGAGGTGGAGAGGCAGGGGTAGCGGGTGCGCCGCCCCCGCTACCGGGGGAGGACGACGACATACGCGGCCGGGTCCCGGTCCGCCGCGGCCATCAGGGCTGTGCGGATGATCGTCGCCTGCTGTTCCATCGAGTTCCGGAGCTTCCGCGGGGTGATGTGGACGACCGTGATGCCCAGCCGCTCCAGGTGCTCCCGCTTGCGGGCGTACTCGGACCACATCGCGTCCTCCTCCTGCCGCGGGGCCCGCGTGTCCAGTTCCACCGCGACCGCCTGCTCGGGCCAGTAGGCGTCCAGACCGCCGAGGTGCGGGCCGCCGGGGAGGCGGAGGTCGACGTTCCAGACGGGGTCGGGGAGGCCGTACTTGTGCACCATCCGGTACAGGCGGCCTTCCGCGACCGCCCGGCCCTCCGCCAGCAGCGAGTCCACGGCGTCCACCACGTGCGGGCGGGTCAGGAGCTTCGCCCGGGTCAACTCCCGTACCACGGCCGCCGGTTCGCAGTGGCCCGCGCGTACCGCCTCGGTCAGCAGCCGGCGGACCGCCGTCGCGTCCGCGAGCCCGGCCACCGCGTCCGCCAGCGCCCGCGGCACCGGTGCCACCGGCAGGCCCGTCACCTGGCGGGGAGCGGGCAGGTCGGCCGTGCGGACGACGTGGACGTAGCTCGCGGAACGCAGCCGGCGCAGCCGCGGGACCAGTACGTCGATGTACTCCAGGGACGGCAGCACAGGCGCCGACGTGAAGCCGTGCAGCGTCAGGGCGGCCAGGCCCGTGATCATCGCGTCCGCGTACACCGGGCGGTGCGGGGTGCCCGCGCTGGGCTGCTCGGGCACCGCGGGCGGCCCGGACGCCGGCTCCTTCGCCGCGTACATCAGGGCCGCGTGCAGGCGCTCCTCGCTGGTCGGCGGGCCGGGGTGGAGCAGGGTGACGCCGGGCAGGAGTTGCTGCCAGGGGCCGCCGGGGCGGCACTGGTCGCTCAGTTCGGCGGCGGTGACGCCGTGGGAGCGGAGCTGGGCCGCGGTCATCACGCGGCGGTGCACCTCGGAGAGGTGGCGGAGGGGGCGGGGGGAGAGCGGGGTGTTGTGCGTCATGCCGACCCGATTCCCGTGTCCGAACCGTCCCCTAACCGCTGTTACATGCCTGTCGATAAATACGGACAAGCCGGTACTAAAGGACGGATGTTCGGGTGCCGAGTAGGCAGGGAAAACCCCTGGTCCGTTCGGGTGCGGACCAGGGGTTACGGCTCCTATTGCCTGAATTCCGTAACGGTCACAGATCAACCGATCTCAGGCCAAAGGTCGGGCTCAGGCCACGGCCTCCCGCGCGTCGCACGCCTGCCCCCGCAGCCCCCGCGCCAGATCGTCCCGCGCCTCCAGCACCAGCCGGCGCAGCGCGGGCGCCGCGTCCGGGTGCGCCGCCAGCCAGGCGTCCGCCGCCTCCAGCGTCTGGGGTGAGTCCTGGAACGAGGGGAACAGGCCCCGGACCACGTCCATGCCGATCTGGATGGACCGCTCGCTCCACACCCGCTCGATCGCCGCGAAGTACTTCGGCGCGTACGGCGCCGTCAGCTCCCGCTGCGAGGCCTGCGCGAAGCCCGCGATGGTGGCCTCCACCAACGCGTTGGACAGCGCGTCGGACTCCACGACCTGGGACCACGCCTGCGCCTTCACCGCCGCCGACGGACGGGCGGCCAGGCAGCGGACCTGGTGGCGCTTGCCGGACGCCGTGTCGTCACGGGCCAGTTCGGCCGCCACCACGGATTCGTCCGCCACGCCGTGCGCGGCGAGCGGCTCCAGGAACGCCCAGCGCAGCTCCTGGTCCACGTCCAGCCCTTCGATCCCCTCGGTGCCGTCCAGCAGATCCTTGAGCAGCGCCAGATGGTCCTCGCCGGTGGCCGCCGACGCGAAGAACCGCGCCCACGCCAGCTGGTGCTCGCTGCCCGCCTCGGCCCGCCGCAGCTCCCGCAGGGCACCCTCGGAGAGCAGCCGCTCGCCGCTCTCCCGCCAGTCCGGGGCCACGTAGTGCACCAGCGCCGACTCGGCCCACGCGTGCAGCATCTGCACCACGCCGATCTCGGACTCCCGGCCCGCGAAGCGCAGCACCAGGCCGACGAACTCCCGGGCCGGGAGCAGCGCGTCCCGGGTCAGGTTCCACAGGGCCGACCAGCACAGCGCGCGGGCCAGCGGGTCGGTGATCGCGCCGAGGTGCTCCCGCAGGGTGGCCAGCGAGGTCTCGTCGAAGCGGATCTTGCAGTAGGTGAGGTCGTCGTCGTTGACCAGCACGAGCTCCGGTGCGTCCGCGCCCGACAGCTCCGCGATCACCGTCCGCGCCCCCTCGACGTCCGCCTCCACGCGCGCGTACCGCTCCAGCGCCCCCTCGGGCGTACGCCGGTACAGGCCCACCGCCACCCGGTGCGGGCGCAGCTCCGGGTGTGACTCGGGCGCCTCCTGGAGTACGGCCAGCTCGGCGATCCGGCCCGCCTCGTCCAGCAGCACCTGCGGGGTGAGCGAGTTGACCCCGGCCGTCTGGAGCCAGGAGCGCGCCCAGCCGGTCAGGTCCCGGCCGCTGGTCTCCTCCAGGACCGACAGCAGGTCGCCGAGGCGCGTGTTGCCGTAGGCGTTGCGCTTGAAGTAGCGGCGGGCGCCCTCCAGGAAGGCGTCCTGGCCGACGTACGCCACCAGCTGCTTCAGCACGGAGGCGCCCTTGGCGTAGGTGATGCCGTCGAAGTTGAGCTTGGCGTCCTGGAGGTCGCGGATGTCGGCGGTGACGGGGTGGGTGGAGGGCAGCTGGTCGGCGCGGTAGGCCCAGGCCTTGCGGCGGTTGGCGAAGGTGATCCACGCGTCGCTGAAGCGGGTCGCGCCGACGTTCGCGAACGTGCCCATGAAGTCCGCGAAGGACTCCTTGAGCCACAGGTCGTCCCACCACTCCATGGTGACCAGGTCACCGAACCACATGTGGGCCATCTCGTGCAGGATGACGTTGGCCCGGCTCTCGTACGACGCCTGCGTCACCTTCCCGCGGAAGATGTACTCCTCGCGGAAGGTCACCAGCCCCGGGTTCTCCATCGCGCCGAGGTTGTACTCGGGGACAAACGCCTGGTCGTACTTCCCGAAGGGGTACGGGTAGTCGAAGTGGTCGTGGAAGAAGTCCAGGCCCTGCTTGGTGATCAGGAAGACGTCGTCGGCCTCGAAGTAGGGGGCGAGGCCCTTGCGGCACATGGCGCCGAGCGGGATCTCCAGCCGGGAGCCGTCCTCGAAGGTGCGCGTGTAGAGTTCCGTGACGTAGTGGTACGGGCCCGCGACGACGCAGGTGATGTAGGTCGAGATCGGCTTCGTCTCCGCGAACCGCCAGACACCGTCGGCCAGTTCACCGGCGCCGTTGCTCCACACCGTCCAGCCCTCCGGCGCCCGCACCTCGAAGCGGAAGGGGGCCTTGAGGTCGGGCTGCTCGAAGTTCGCGAAGACGCGGCGGGAGTCGGCCGGCTCGTACTGGGTGTAGAGGTAGACCTCGCCGTCCTCGGGGTCGACGAAGCGGTGCATGCCCTCGCCGGTGCGGGAGTACGCGCACTGGGCGTCGACGGTCAGCTCGTTCTCGGCGGCCAGGTCCTCCAGGGCGATCCGGGAGCCGTCGAAGACCTCGCCCGGGTCCAGATCCTTCCCGTTGAGTGTGACGGCGGTCACGCTCGGGGCGATCAGGTCGGCGAAGGTCGACGCTCCCGGTTCGCTGCACCGGAACCGGATGGTGGTGACCGAGCGGAAGGCGCGCGGCTCGCCGTTGCCGCCACCGACCGCGGACCGCAGGTCCAGGGACACCTCGTACCCGTCGACGGACAGCAGGGCGGCCCGCTCCCGGGCCTCGTCGCGGGACAGATTCTCACCGGGCACGGGCGGCAACTCCCTCATCGTCGGGGTAGGTCTGAACAGGACCGATCCTGCCATGCGCCCCTGACGCGGGACAGCGGGAATGAGCGCGGTGATCCTGGTGTTGCCGCTGGAAACGACCCGTTTTCCGAGGAGAGCCATGTCCGAGACCACGACCGCCTCCGGCAAGACCCCCGTCGACTTCTGGTTCGACCCGCTGTGCCCCTGGGCCTGGATGACCTCCCGTTGGGTGCTGGAAGTGGAGAAGGTCCGGGACATCGAGGTCCGCTGGCACATCATGAGCCTGGCCGTGCTGAACGAGAACCGGCTCGACGAGCTGCCCGAGGAGTACCGGGAGATGCTCGCCACCAAGGCGTGGAAGCCGGTACGGGTGGTGACCGCGGCCTGGCAGAAGCACGGCGCCGACGTCCTCGGCCCCCTCTACACCGCGCTCGGCACCCGCTTCCACAACAACGGCGAGGGCCCGACCCTCGAGGCGATCGCGGGTGCCCTCGCGGACGCCGGCCTGCCCGCCGACCTCATCGAGTACGCCGAGCAGAAGGACTTCGAGTTCGACGCCGAGCTGCGCGCCTCCCACAAGGAGGGCATCGAGAAGGTCGGCCAGGACGTCGGCACCCCGGTCATCGCGGTCCCGGGCCCCGACGGCGAGCAGATCGCGTTCTTCGGCCCCGTCGTCACCCCCGCCCCCAAGGGCGAGGAAGCCGCCCGCCTCTGGGACGGCACCCTCGCGGTCGCCTCGGTCCCCGGCTTCTACGAGATCAAGCGGACCCGGACCAAGGGACCCGACTTCAGCAACCTCTGATCCTCGATGCCTGATGCCTGACCCTCACGCCTCCTCGGGAGGGGGGAACCAGCCGCCGTCGGTCCAGTTCCAGCTGCGCTGGTAGCGGCGGCAGCCCTCCCGGGTGCAGCGCACGTAGGCGTCGGGCGCGTGGTTCGGTTTCTCCTTGCGGACGTACTCCTTCTCCTCGTCGGTGAGCGGGCGGAACGCCTGCAGCGGGCCGCCGCAACTCGGGCATCGCTTGTACTCCATGTACCGCCTTCCTTAGGGGTCCTTGCACTATGAGCGCGCGACCCGGGCGGGCATAGTGCAAGGACCCCTTAAGGGATGCCGGGCCGGGCCGCGGTCACCGCCGCGCCCGGGTCCTGGCCTCCGCCAGCCGTTCCAGGTGCTCCTCGTAGCCCTTGGCGTAGTACACCGCCCGGTCCGCGTCCGGCTCCACCACGAGGGTCGGCCGGGTCCAGGTGTCCGGGTCCAGGGCCACCCCGTACCGTTCGGCGGCCGCCAGCACCGCGCCCCGGGCGCCCACCTCGCCCTCGACCACGCGTAACGGGCGGCCCAGCACATCGGCCAGCAGCCGCGTCCAGGCGGGGCTGCGGGTGCCGCCGCCGCACACCGCCAGGGTCCCCGTCAGACCGGCCGCGGCCAGGCAGTTCCGGGCCGCGTAGCCGATGCCCTCGCAGGTCGCGCGGACCAGGTCGGCGGGGGTGGACTCCAGGCAGATGCCGGTGAGTTCGGCCCGCAGCCGGGGCTCGACGAAGGGGGCGCGTTCGCCGGAGGGCGCGAAGTAGGGCAGGACGCGGACACCGTGGGCGCCGGGCGGGGTGTCGGCCAGCAGGGCGTCGACCTCGTCGTGGCGCACGCCCGTCGTGGACAGCACCCAGTCCAGGGCCGCCGTGCCGACCATCGCGGGCATCGCGCGCAGCCGGTGGCCCGGGCGGTCGGTGGAGATGTACAGGCCGGCCGGCTCACCCGTCAGGTCCAGCTCGGCGGTGGCGACCAGGGCGGCCAGGCAGGTGCCGACGATCAGCAGGCCGTCGCCGGGCCGGGTGACTCCCGCGCCGAGCGCGCAGGCGGGCAGGTCGTACGGGCCGTTCGCGAGCGGTGTGCCGGGCGGCAGTCCCTCGCCGTGCGCCTCGCCGGTCGCCACCGGGTCGCTGACCGGGGCGAGCAGGCGCCTGCGGTGGGTCAGCCCCAGCAGCTCGACGACCCGGTTGTCGTAGGACCGGGTGCGCGGGTCGAGGAACGGCATCGACGCGTCCGACACGTCCGTCGCCGCCCGGGCCGCGCCCGTCAGGCGCTGGAACACCATGTCCTTGCAGTAGACGGCCGCCGTCGCCGCGTCCAGCGACCCCGGCTCGTACCGGTCGAACCAGGCCAGCAGCGGCCCCGGACACCCCGGGAACATGGCGCCGCCCGTGCGCCGGAACACGGTCTCGAACGTCCCGTCGGCCAGCCACTGGTCGAGCAGTTCGTGCGCCCGGCCGTCCATCCAGGAAGCCGCGGGCCGCACCGGCCGCCCCTCGGCGTCGACCAGCCACACCCCGTCGCCCTGCCCGGTCAGCCCGGCCAGCTCCACCCGGTCCGGCACCCGCGCGGTCAGCGCGCCGAGCACGGCGACGACCGCCCCGTACACCTCCGCCATGTCCTGCTCCACCCGCCCCTCGCGCAGATCGAGGCCCACCGGGCGGGCCTCGACGGCCAGTTGGCGTCCCGTCGCGTCGAACGCGGCGGCCTTCACCATGGACGTGCCCACATCGATCCCGACGTACATGCCACCTCCCGGTACGACCATCAAGTCAGGCAGTGAGCCAGCGGCTCCCCGCGCACCCAGCGCCCCACCTCCGCCGCCGCGATCCGCGCGGCCTTCTCCGCCACCGCCCGGCTGGCCCCACCCAGATGCGGGGTCAGGACGACCCGTTCCGCCAGCCCCGTCAGCCGCGCGTCCGGCGGCAACGGCTCGACCGCGTAAGTGTCGAGGGCCGCCGCCGACAGCCGCCCGCTCTCCAGCGCGTCGCACAGCGCGGCCTCGTCGAGGAGCGGGCCGCGCGCCGCGTTCACCACCACCGCGCCGGGCGGCAGCAGCGCCAGCTCACGGGCGCCGATCAGCCCGCGCGTCTCCTCGGTGAGCCGGGCGTGCAGGGTGATCACCCGGGAGCGGCGCAGCAGGTCGTCCAGGGAGGCAAGGCGCAGCCCGTGGACCTCCCCGCGGACATACGGGTCGTACACCATCACCCGCGCCCCGAAGGCGCACAGCACCCGCGCGACCCGGCTGCCCACCGCCCCGTACCCGACCAGGCCTACGGGCAGGTCCTCCAGCTCCAGGCCGCTGTGCTCGTACGTGTAGTAGGCCGCCCCGGCCCAACTGCCCTGCCGCGCCAGCAGATCGTGGGCTTGCGGGATGCGGCGCAGCGCGGCGAGGAGCAGGCCGACGGTGAACTCGGCGGTGGCGGCGGCGTTGCGGCCGGGCGCGAAGCACACCCGGACGTCGTGCGCCCTGGCCGCGTCCAGGTTGACGTTGACCGGGCCGCCCCGGCAGACCACGACCAGCCGCAGCCGGGGGCAGGCGTCGAGGACGCGCGCGGTGACGGGACCCATCTGGGTCACCAGCACCTCGGCGTCCGCGAGCGCGCCGATCAGCTTCTCCTCGGCGTCGCTCGCCTCGCTCACCTCGGCGACCGGGCCGAACGGTTCGAGGGGCCAGCCGAGGGTCAACTCCCCGACATCGCAGGGCGCTTCGTGGGCCAGCGCCTCCGTGATGAGCGACGGCAGGACGAAGTGGTCGCCGGCGGCCACGACACGCACACTGCGGGCGGAGGTCATCGCAGGGATTCTCCCGTCTCGGCGTCGAAGACATGGGTGAGTCCGGGCGCCACCCGGACCCGGTCGTCGTGCGCGAGGCGCACCTCGGGGCCGGTGAGGACGACGAGGGGGTGTTCCACCCCGTCTAGGGCGAGGGTGGCGATCCCCGATTCGAGGAGCGGTTCATGGGCCACCACGCGGGCGGGGATGCCGTCCGCACCCGTCAGTTCGAGGTCCTCGGGGCGGATCCCGACGACCACCGCGCGGCCCTCGGCCACCGGCACCGGCAACGCGATCCGCACGGTGCCGGAGAGGCGGGCGTGGCCGTCGGACGTGGCGATGCCGGGCAGCAGGTTGATCGCGGGCTCGCCGACGAAGTCCGCGACGAAGGCGGTGGCGGGACTGTCGTAGATCTCGAAGGGCGTGCCGAGCTGCTGGATCACGCCGTCCTTCATCACCGCGATCCGGTCGGCGAGGGAGAGGGCCTCCTCCTGGTCGTGGGTGACCAGGATGGTGGTGTGCCCCAGGTCCCGCTGGATCCGCTTGAGTTCGCGGCGCGTGGTGTCGCGCTGGGCGGCGTCCAGATGGGAGAGCGGCTCGTCGAGGAGCAGCACGTCCGGCTCGCGGATCAGGGCGCGGGCCAGCGACACCCGCTGCTTCTGCCCGCTGGACAGCCCGGCCGGACGGGCGTCGAGTATGCCGGTGAGGCCGACCCGTTCGGCGATCTCGGCGACCCTGCGGTCGACTTCCGCCGCGGAACCCCGGGCCACCCGCCGGCGCGCCCGCAGCCCGAACGCCAGGTTCTCCGCCACCGTCAGCGGCGGATACAGCGCGTAGTTCTCGAACGCCACCCCGATGTTCCGCTCCTGCGCGGGCCGGCGCACCACAGACGCGCCCCCGACCAGAATGTCCCCGCCGGTCACCGTCTCCAGCCCGGCGATCATCCGCAGGGTCGTCGACTTGCCGCACCCGGACGGGCCGAGCAGCCCGAGCAGCTCCCCGGAACCGAGCCCCAGATCGATGCCGCGTACGGCGTCCACCGCCGGCCGGCCCCGCGCCCGGTAGGTCTTGCGCAGTTCACGTAACTCAAGTCCCGTCATGGCCGCCCTTCGTCACGCACACCTCGTAACGGACCTTGTGCTCGTCCAGGTCCCGCAGCGCCTCCCGCGACGCCCCGTCGTCGACGAGGAGCAGGTCGAAGCGGGAGAGCGGGACGACCCGGTGCAGGGCGACCCGGCCCAGCTTGGTGTGGTCGACCAGCAGGACGTTCCGCGCTGCCGCGTCGAGCATCGCCCGCTTCACGGACACGATGTGCTGCTCCTGGTGGTAGGCGTACCCCCCGTGCACGGCCGACGTGGACGCGAAGCAGACGTCCACCCGCAACTGCCCGACCGCCTCCACGCACGACACCCCCAGGAACGACGAGTGCAGCGGGTCGTAGTCGCCGCCCAGCGCCATCAGGTGGATGCCCCGCTGGTCCGACAGTAGGCTGATCGCCTCCAGGAAGTTGGTGACGACCGTGAGCGGGGTGATCTCGCCGAGCCGGAGGCGGCGGGCTATCTCAAGGGTGGAGGTGGAGTCGTCCAGCAGGATCGCCATGCCGGGCTCTATGTGCTTCAGCGCCTGCTCGGCGACGGCGGCCTTCTGCGCCCGCATGGTCTTCAGCCGGTACTGGACGTTCGACTCGAAGACACCCGACGGCTGTGCGGTCACCCCGCCCCTGAACTTCCTTACGATCCCCTGCCGTTCGAGCTCGTCGAGATCCCGGTGGATGGTCATCAGGCTCACCCCGAACCGCTCGGCCAGCTCGGCCGCCGTCGCCGAGCCGTCGGCCAGCACCCGCTCGGCCATGGCGGCCTGGCGGGCCGCGGGACCCTGCTGCGCTCCGCTTGCACCACTGCTGCTCATCACGTGCTTGTCCCGATCCGTCGTCCTGGGCGCTCCGGCCGGTCGGCCTCGAACAGCAGCAGGTTCTCAGGCCGCACCGTCAGCCGCACCGGATCGTCGGGGCGCAGGCGCGCCGCGTCGCCGCGCGGGGCCACCAGCGACACGTGCCGCTCGCCCTCGCCCAGCCGGACGGTCACCTCGACGGACCGGCCCAGCACCTCGGTGACGTACACGGTGCCGGTGAGCTCGTGGCCGTCGCCGCTCAGCGTGAGGTCGCGGGGGCGTACGCCGACCAGGACCTCGGTCCCCGGGGACGCCTCCGCCCGGACCGGCAGTTCGACCCCGCCGTCCGACCGCACCCCGCTCTCCGTCACCACCCCCGGCAGCAGATTGATCCGGGGCCGCCCGAACGCCCGCGCCACCTCCGTGTCGCAGGGCCGGTACCAGATGTCCTCCCGGGTCCCGGTCTGCACGATCCGCCCGTCCCGGATGACCCCGATCCGGTCGCCGAGCGCCAGCGCCTCCACCGAGTCGTGGGTGACGTACAGCGTGGTCGTGCGCCGCACCGCCCCGATCGCCTTCAGCTCGGCCCGCATCTGCTGCCGCAGCTTGGCGTCCAGGTGGGAGAGGGGCTCGTCGAGGAGGAAGGCGCGGGCGGGCCGGACCAGCACCCGGCCGAGGGCCACGCGCTGCCGCTGCCCGTTGGACAGCCGGCCCACCGGGCGGTCCAGCAGGGCGCCGATGCCCAGCAGTTCGGCGGTGGCGCCGACCTGCTCGCGGGCCTCGGCGGCGGGCAGCCGGTGCCGGGGGGAGCGCAGCGGGGAGACGAGGTTGTCGTACACCGAGCGGTGCGGGTAGAGGGCGTAGCTCTCGAAGCACATGGCCACGCCCCGGTCGTAGGGCTCGACTCCCCGCATGTCCTCGCCGTCGATCTCGACCGTGCCGGAGTCGGGCTGTTCGAGACCGGCGACGGTCTTCAGGGTCGTGGTCTTGCCCGCCCCGGAGGGGCCGAGGAGGCAGAAGAACTCCCCCTCCTCGACGTCCAGTTCGAGGCCGTCGAGGGCGGTGGTCCGTCCGTAGGCCTTGCGGATGCCGTGCAGCCCGATCACGACTTCACCGCCCCGAAGGACAGTCCCCGCACCAAGTAGCGCTGGATGGTCAGCGCCAGCAGCAGCGGCGGTACGACGGACACCAGCGCGGCGGCGGCCGTGAGGTTGTACTTGGGCCGGTCGCCGCCGAGGAAGGACAGTGCGCCCACGGTCACCGTCTGCGCCTCGTTGGAGGTGAGGATGAGCGGGAAGACGAAGTTGTTCCAGGCGAAGATGAACGCCAGCAGCGACACGGCCGCGATCCCCGGCTTGACCAGGGGAAGGGCGACCCGGAAGAACGCCTGCTTGCGCGTGTAGCCGTCGAGCAGGGCCGCCTGCTCCAACTCCGGGGTCAGATCGGCGAAGTACGACCGCATGATCCACACGATCAGCGGCAGGGTGACCAGTTGCAGCACCCACACCATGCCGACGTACGTGTCGAACAGCCCGAGCTTCTGGTACAGCACGAACAGCGGGATGATCACCGTCAGTTCGGGGGCGAACCGGAACGACAGCAGCGTGAACATCAGGTTCTCCGAACCCTTGAACCGCCAGCGCGCCGAGGCGTACGCCGCAGGCAGGCCGACGACGAGCGACAGGACGACCGCGCCCACCGACACCACCAGGCTGTTGACGAAGAACCGCACGAACGGGATGCCCTCGCTGTCGCCGAGGACGGTCCGGTAGCCGTCCAGCGTCGGCGAGAAGGAGAAATAGGTGCTGAAGAGCTGGTCCGCCGGCTTCAGCGACAGGATCACCATCCAGGCGACGGGGAACAGCGCGAAGACGAAGTAGAGGATGAGAGCGGCGTCCGCCAGCCATCCCAACAGGCGCTTCTTGTAGGTCATTTCACCTCCGCCGCCCGCCGCTGGATCCGCCCCAGATGCCGCACCAGCACCATCGCGGCCAGATACACCACGGCCCACAGCACGATCGTGTAGCTGATCCCGAAGCTGTACCGCTGGAAGCGGATCGCCTCCAGGTATGCCCGGATCTGGAGGACCACCGTCGAGTCGCCCGGCCCGCCCTCCGTCAGGGCGTAGATGATGTCGAACACCTTCAGCGAGTCCATGAACCGGAAGATCACCGCGACCAGCACGTACGGCCACAGCATCGGCAGGGTCAGCCGCCGGAAGGTGTACCACCAGCGGGCGCCGTCGACGGCCGCCGCCTCGAAGGGAGACACGGGCAGGGACCGCAGCCCGGCCAGGGCGAGGATCGCCACGAACGGGGTGTAGACCCAGACGTCCACCGCGATGGACGAAAGCAGCGCCCCGGTCGGGGTGTCCGTCCACTGAACTCCCCCAAGACCGAAGGGTTTCAGCAGGTGGTTGACGACCCCCACGGACGGCTGGAGCATCAGCTTCCACATGATCGCCGCGATCACCGGGGCGATCATCAGGGGCAGGATCAGGATCTTCTCCAGGATCCGGCCGACGAGCGAGGACCGGTGCAGCAGCAGGGCGACCGTCACCCCGAGCACGGTCTCCACGGCGGCGGCGCCGACCGCGTACAGCACCGTCACCCAGGCCGAGTTCCAGAAGGCGTCCTGCGTGAAGACCGTCTCGTAGTTGTGGAGGCGGACCATGTCCGGCTGCGGCTTGCTCGCCGAGAAGTCGAACAGCGTGTAGTAGAGCCCGAGTCCGAAGGGGTAGAGGATCCCGCAGGTCAGCAGCAGTGCCGGGACGATCAGGAAGTACGGCCGGAGAGTGCGCCGCCAGCCCATCCGTTCCTCACCCCACCTTGGACTTGAGGTCGCTCGCCAGCCCGTCGAGCACGGATCCCGCGCTCTTGCCGCCGTAGATCTCCTGGAGGGCCGCCGCCCAGCTGGTGGTGGCGTCGAAGAACTGGGACTGCGGGGTGAACTGGATCTTCGTCTGGTCGACGACCGTCTCGAAGGTCTCGATGAAGCCGGGGAGGTGCCTCATCTTGTCCTTGTAGGCGGCGTCCTGGCTGACCGACTTCCGCACCGGGTCGATGTGGTTGTTGGTGATCGCGGCCTTGCGCAGGTGCTCCTTGCCCGTGGCCCACTGGAGGAACAGCCAACTGGCGCTTTTCTTCTTGCTCTTGGCGTTCATGCCGAGCGACCAGATCCACATGTTGGTGGCGAGGGAGCCGTCCGGGCCCTTCGGCCCCGGGTGGAAGGCGATCTTCCCGGAGGCGGGCGACGCGCCCTGCACGGCCTGGAAATAGGCGGCCGTGTCCGCGTCGAAGAGCATGCCCGCCTTCTTCGCGCCGAGATCGCTGGAGCACTGGTACCAGGTGTACGACGTCCACGAGGGCGGCCCGCCCTGCTTGACCATGCCCGCCCAGTCCCGGGTGAAGGCGACGGCCTCGGGGGTGTTCATGGCGGGAGTGAGCTTCCCGCCCTTGACCGTGAAGTCGTGCAGCCCGTTGCGGGCGTACATCGTCATGAACCCCGGGTGGATGGTGGCCCAGCTGCGTGAGCCGCGCACCGCGATCCCGTACATGCCGTCGAAGCCGGCGCCCGGCGCCTTCTTCTTGATCACCCCGGCGAGTTCGCGCAGCTCGTCGAAGGTCTCGGCGGGCTTCAGGCCCAGCTTTCCGAACACCTCGGTGTTGTAGGCGACGACGTTCGTCTCCCAGCCCCACGGCAGCGCGTACTGCCCGCCCCGCCCGAGCGGCGCGCCCGCCTTCAGGGACCACTGGTCGGCCTGGAGGAGGTTGGGGAAGAAGTCCGCCTGGTCCCATTCGGCGCCGGTGGCCGAGGAGTTGCGCATCCAGGGGCCGAGATCCTCCAGCCAGCCCGGCGGCCCGTACTGCCACACCATGTAGGCGCCCAGCATGAAGACGTCGTACGAGGCACGCCCGCTGGAGAGGTCCACGGTGAGCTTGTCGAAGTAGTTGTCCTCGGGGAAGACGTCGTACTCCACCTTGATGCCGGTCTTCGCGGTGAAGGACTTCAGGTCGGCGATCAGGGCGTCCGTGTACGGGTGCTTGTTCAGCAGCGCCTTGACGGTGGTGCCCTTCTCCCGCTTCCAGTCGAAGGCGCCCGTGACGTCGTCCGCGGCCGAGCCGCCGCCCTTGTCGTCGTTCCCGCCGAAGCCCGCGCCGCAGGCCGTGAGCAGCGGGGCCGCGACGGTGGCGGCGGTGAGGCCTGAGGTGAGGGCGAGGAAGCGTCGGCGGTCGTGCACGTGCCTGTCCATCCGTGACCTCCGTGGGGGTCGGGGCCGGTCGGGTTAACACGTCGAATCGACTCGATAACAGAGGGTGTAACGGAGAAAGAAGCCCGTCAATCCCTCGTGCGGGGTGAAATCTCAGTGCAGAGTGGGAAGTTCACAGGACAGGTCGCGATGTGTGGGAGGTCCGGATGGGCTCCGGGGCCGAGGCATGGCTGGGGATCGACCTGGGGACGCAGGGCGTACGCGCGCTGCTCGTGACGGCGGACGGCGCGGTCGTGGGCGGCGGCTCGGCCCCGCTGCGGCACGGGCGGCGCGAGGGGGTGCGGCACGAGCAGGAGCCGGGGGAGTGGTGGGAGGCGGTGTGCGCCGCGGTCCGGCAGGCGCTGCCGGCCGGGTGCCGGGTCGGCGGCCTTGCGGTGTGCGGGACCTCCGGGACCGTGCTGCTGACGGACACGGCCGGGCAGCCGCTCGGGCCCGCGTTGATGTACGACGACGGGCGGGCCGGGGCCGAGGCGGCGCGGCTGCGGATGGCCGGGCTCGCCGTCCAGGACAGCTGGGCGCTGCCGAAGGCGCTGTGGCTGCTCGCGAACGGGGGCTCCGCGAACGCGGGCTCCGCGAACGGGGGCTCCGGAAAGGTGGCCCACCAGCCGGACGTCATCACCGCACGCCTCGTCGGCCACCCCGTCCCCACCGACTCCAGCCACGCCCTCAAGACGGCGTACGACCTCCGGCGCGACGCCTGGCCGAAGATCCCCGGCGTTCCGGCGGACGCCCTCCCCGACGTCGTACGCCCCGGTACCCGGCTCGGCGAGGTCTGCCCGGCCGCCGCCGAGGCCACCGGCATTCCCGCCGGCACGCCCGTCATCGCGGGGATGACCGACGGGTGCGCGGCACAGATCGCCTCCGGGGCGCTGCGCCCGGGCGCCTGGAACTCGGTGCTGGGGACGACCCTGGTGCTCAAGGGCGCCGCAGCCGAGCCGGTCCACGACCCCGCCGGCGTGGTCTACAACCACCGTGCGCCGGACGGGGGCTGGCTGCCGGGCGGTGCCTCCAGCGCCGGCGCGGGGGTGCTGGCCGCGCGTTTCCCGGGCGCCGACCCGGCCGCCCTGGACGCCCGTGCCGCCGCCTTCGAGCCGTCGAACGCGGTCGCCTACCCGCTGGTCTCACCGGGCGAGCGGTTCCCGTTCCGCTCCTCGGCGGCCACCGCCCTCCTCCTCGGCGACCCGGTGTCGGACGCCGACCTGTGGGCCGCCCTGCTGCAGGGCGTGGGTTTCGTGGAGCGCCTCTGCCTGGACTACCTCCATCATCTCGGCGCCCCCCTCGACGGCCCCCTCACCTTTACCGGCGGAGCCGCCCGCAGCGCCTACTGGAACCAGCTCCGAGCCGACATCCTGGGCCGCCCGGCCCGCGTACCGCAACAGACCGAACCGGCCCTCGGCATGGCCGCGTTGGCCGCCTACGGCACCGGCGCCGCCCCCACCCTCGCCGACGCCGCCGACCGCATGGTCCACGTCCGCACGGTCGTCGAACCCCGCCCCGGCCGCACCGCCCGCTTCACCGAGCCGTACGCCCGCCTCCTCGACGGCCTCCAGGCACGAGGCTGGCTGCCCGGCCAGGTCGCCGCCCACGCCCGCGCCCGCCTCGCGGGGGATACTGCCGACTCATGAGCACCGCCCTCCTCCTCGCCCGGCACGGGCAGACCGTCTGGCACGCCGAGAACCGCTACGCCGGGATCAGCGACATCGCCCTCACCGACACCGGCCGGGCCCAGGCCGAGGCGCTCGGCCGGTGGGCCGCCGCCCACCCGGTCGACGCGATCGTCACCTCCCCCCTCTCCCGGGCGATCGTCACCGCCGACCCCGCCTGCCGCGCCCTCGGGCTCACCCCGCACCGCGAACCCGACCTGCGGGAATGCGACTTCGGGGTGCTGGAGGGCCGTACGCTGGCCGAATTCGCCGCCGAGCACCCCGACGCGGCCGACGCCTACCGCGCCGACCCCGTCGCCCACCCCTTCCCGGACGCCGAGGACCCCCTCGCGGCCACCGGCCGGGGCACCGCCGCCCTGCGCCGCATCGCCGCCGCGCACCCCGGCGGGCGCGTCCTCGTCGTCGCCCACAACACCCTGCTCCGGCTGGTGCTGTGCTCGCTGCTGGACATCCCGCTCGGCGCATACCGCCGGGTGTTCCCGCGCCTGCGGAACGCGGCGGTGAGCGAGGTCCGCATCGACGGCGACACCACGTCCCTGCTGTCGCTCAACCTGCCCTGCGAGCCGTAGTGGACAACGAGGGGCTCACGGCCGCCGCAGCAGCCCCCGCTCCATCGCCACCACCACCGCCCGCGTCCGGTCGTTCACGTCCAGCTTCGCGAACAGGCGCAGCAGATGCGTCTTCACGGTGGCCTCCGAGATGACCAGGCGGCGGCCGATCTCGGCGTTGGTCAGCCCGTCGGCGACCGCGCCCAGGACATCGGTCTCGCGGGCGGTCAGCGGCTCCTGCACCGGGCGCCGCATCCGCGCGACCAGCTTCTCCGCCACCCGGGGCGCAAGCACCGTCTCCCCGCGCGCCGCCGCCCGGATCGCGTCGGCCAGCTGCTCACGGGTGGTGTCCTTGAGCAGATAGCCGATGGCACCGGCCTCCACGCCCCGCTCCACGTCGGCGTCGGTGTCGTACGTCGTCAGGATCAGCACCCGGGTACGCGGATACCGGGCGACGATCTCGGTGGTCGTCGTCACCCCGTCCAGCACCGGCATCCGCAGGTCCACCAGTGCCACATCGGGATCGTGCCGGGCGACCAGGTCGAGGGCCGCACGGCCGTCGCCCGCCTCACCGACGATCTCGATGCCCGTCTCACCGTCGAGGAGCGCGATCACCCCTGCCCGCATCACCGTGTGGTCGTCCACCACGACGACCCGCAGCCTGTCCCCGCTCATGCCGCCCCCTCCCCGCCCGACGGCAGCACCGCCAGGATCCGTGTCCCGTCCCCGACCGAACTGGTCACCGTCAGCCGCCCGCCCAGCTCCGCCAGCCGCTTGCGCATCCCGTCCAGGCCGAAGCCCGTCGAGGCCTCCACCACGAACCCGGCGCCGTCGTCGGTGACTTCCAGCTCCACCCCGTCCGGCCGCCGGGCCAGCACCACGCCGACCGTGGAGGCTCGGGCGTGCTTGCGCACGTTGGCCAGGGACTCCTGGGTGCAGCGCAGCAACGCGATCCGGGTCTGCTGGTCGCAGTCGAGGTCGGCGAGCTCCGCGTCCACGGTGAGGCCGGTGTCCTCCGCGAACCGGTCCAGGATCCGGCGCAGCGTCTGCGCCACGGACCCGGCCGCGGCCCGCCCGCCGTGCTGCGCCGAGCCGACCAGCTCGCGTGCCTCGGCGAGGTTCTCGCGGGCCGTCGACTCGATGGAACGCAGCTGCCGGGCGGTGCGCTCGGGGTCGGTGGCGAGCCCGGAGCGGGCGGCCTCGGCGAGGACCACGATGGACGCGAAGCCCTGCGCGAGGGTGTCGTGGATCTCCCGTGCCATCCGCTCCCGCTCGTCCGCCGCGCCCTGCCGCAGGTGCGCCTCGGCCAACTCGGCCTGGGTACGCTCCAACTCGACGATCAGCCGGGCCCGTTCGGTGCTCTGCTCGACGACCGAGTGCGCCCACAGCCCGATCAGCGCCCCCACCGCGACCACGATCAGCGTGGACACCGCCGTCTCGCCGAAGAACTCCGCCGACCAGCCCTGCCGCACCCAACTGCCCGCGAGCGTGCCGGCGGTGGCCAGCCCCAGGAACCCCATCGACGCCCGCCGGGTCCGCCCGAACATCCAGTAGTGCGGCAGCGTCACCATGAACAGGGCCGCGTAGCTGGACCCCAGGTAGGCGAGGCCGCCGAGCGCGGCCACCAGCACCCCGAGGTAGCCGTGCGGCCGTACCACGGGGTTGGCCGGGAAGCGGTGCAGCACCGCGAAGCTCACCGCCACGCAGGCCAGCAGGGCGAGGGCCGCGTAGGTGTCCCGGTCGGACCCGCCGAGCGCCGCGACACCGACGGCCATCGCGGCGAACAGCACCCAGCACACCGCGTTCCACCGGCGCAGTGACACGGCCCAGAAGGCGTCGGCGGAGGGCGCGGCGAGAGCGGTCATACCGGTCAACGTACGTCGGCCAGCGCGCCGTTGGGGACGTGTTCCGGACGCGCGGCCGGCCGCGACGGCCACCAGCTGCGCTCGCCGAGCAGCAGCAGTGCCGCGGGCAGGATCAGGATCCGTACGACGAAGGCGTCCAGCAGGACGGCCGCCGCGAGCACGAAGCCGATCTGCTTCATCTCGATGATGTGCAGGAAGACGAAGCTCACGAAGACCGTCGTCATCACCACGGCCGCGCTGGTCACCACGCTCGCCGACCGGCGGATCCCGTCGAGCACCGCCTGCCGGGTCGGGGTGCCGGCGAGGACCGCCTCCCGGATCCGGCTCACCACGAACACCTGGTAGTCCATGGACAGTCCGAAGAGGATGACGAACAGGAACAGCGGCACGCGCGAGCCGATCGACCCGGTGGAGTGGAAGCCGAGCAGCCCTTCGGCCCAGGTGTGCTGGAAGACGAGGACGAGCAGTCCGAGCGCGGCCGCCGCCGACAGCAGGTTGAGGACGACACCGATCAGGCCGAGGACGACGGAACGGAACGCGTACACGGTCATCGCGAAGGTGACGAGCAGCAACGCGCCGAGCACGAGGGGCAGTTTGCCGTTCTGGTGGTCCGGATAGTCGGTGTAGCGGGCGACGTCGCCGGTCACGCCGTACTCGGCTCCGGTGATCCGGCCGACGGTGGCGGGCAGGTAGGTGTGGCGCAGGTGGTCCAGGGAGTCGTACGCCTGGGGGGAGTTGCCGAGGTACGGCACCCGTAGTTCGAGGGTGCTGGTGCGGTGGTCGGCGGAGGTGCGGATCCGGGACGCGCCGGTGAACAGCGGGTCGCCGGCGGCGCGGCGGACGAGGGCGCGCAGAGCTGCGGTGACGTCCCCTGACCGCTCCGGGGTGGCCCGTACGACGACCTGGTGGGTGACCCGGTGTGCGGGGAACGCCGCGTTGAGGCGGTCGTACACCCGCATCGCGGGGATCTCCCGGGAGTGCGTGTCCCGGCTCATCTCGGTGATCTTCAGGCCGCTCAGCGGGGCGGCGAGGGCGAGCAGTGCCAGGACCGGGACGCACAGCGCGGCCAGCGGATGCCGGGTGGCGGGCCGCAGCAGGGCCGACCAGAACCCGCCGCCGCCCTCACCCCGCAGCCGCCGGGCGGGCTTCCCACGCCCCGCCCGCCTCAGCGCCCGGCGCTCGGCGCGCCTGCCGAGCAGGACCAGCAGCGCGGGCAGCGCGGTCAGGGAGCTGGCCACCGCGACCAGGACGACCACGGCCGTGCCCGTGGCCAGCGAGGAGAAGATGACGTCCGAGGCCAGGTAGAGCGTGGCGGTGGACGCGACGACCGCGAGCCCGGAGACCACGACCGCCCGTCCGGAGGTGGCCGCCGCCAGCTCCACCAGCGCCTCGCTGCTCAACCGGCCGCCCGAGCGGGCCCGTTCCTCCCGTTCCCGCTTGAGGTAGAACAGCGTGTAGTCGACGCCGACCGCCAGCCCGATCATCAGGATCACGTTCGTGCCGACCCCCGCGTCGGGCGAGACGTGCGAGGCGACCATCGCCAGCCCGACGGCCGCCGCGATCGACGACAGCGCGAGCAGCAGCGGTACGGCGGCCATGGTGAGGGACCCGAACGCGACCAGCAGGGTGAGCAGGGTGACCGGCAGCGTGATCTTCTCGGAGAGGGCCAGGTCGTCGCCGCGCTGCTCGTCGACTCCCTTGCTGATGGAGGGACTTCCGGTCTCCTGGAGCAGCAGCTCGGGGTGGGCCCGCTGCACGGCCCCGGTCTGCGCGAGAAGGGCGCCGACCTTGTCCTTCGCGTCCCGTTCCTCGCCCTTGACGGACACCTCGACCATGAGGAGACGGCCGTTCGAGGACCGTACCGGGGCGGCCACGGACGCGACCTCGGGCAGCCGCTTCATCCGGGCGGCGAGGTCCCGTGCGGCGGTGTCGGCCCGCTCGCCCAGGGCGCCCGAGCGTGCCGAGATCAGCACCTGTTCGGTGGACAGCCGCTCCAGGTGCCCCTCGGCCGCCATCGCCTCGGCCCGGCCGGCCTCGCCGACCCGGTAGTCCGCCGTCGTCGCCCCGTGCGTGCCGACGGCTCCGCCGACGCCCAGGCACAGGGCCACGAACAGCAGCCAGCCGAGGACCGCCTTCCAGGGATGCCGCGCACTCCAGCTCGCTATGCGCACAGTGGGTGTTCTCATGCCCCAAAGCCTTGCGGTGCAAGGTGGTTGGCGGACACGGGTACCCGGTTGAATCTGGCGTCCACCGATCGGTGGACCCGGAAGGAGGGGAAAACCCCCGTGAGTCACGTCCTCACGGGGGTCTCCTTCTTTCCGCCCGCCGCCGTGAAGGGTGAGAAGACGATCACGAGGCGGGACGATCGGGGGGCGCCGTCAGGGCGTCAGGAGCAGGACGTCCGCGCGGGACTTCGCGGCCTCGTAGCGGCGGGCCACGTCCTGCCAGTTGACGACCTGCCACATGGCCTCGATGAAGTCGACCTTCTGGTTCTTGTACTGGAGGTAGAAGGCGTGCTCCCAGGCGTCGAAGACCAGGACCGGGACCGAGCCCTGGCCGACGTTGCCCTGGTGGTCGTAGACCTGCTCGACGACCAGCCGGCCGCTGAGCGGTTCATATGCCAGCACGCCCCAGCCGGAGCCCTGGGTGGTGGCCGCGGCCTTGGTGAGCTGGGCCTTGAAGCCGGCGAAGGAGCCGAAGGAGTCGGTGATCGCGTCGGCCAGCCCGCCCACGCCGTCCACCGCGAGGGGCTCGCCGCCGCCGTCCTTCGGGCCCGTCATGTTCTGCCAGTAAATGGAGTGCAGGATGTGGCCGGAGAGGTGGAAGGCCAGGTTCTTCTCCAGGCCGTTGATCGAGCCCCAGGTCTCCTCGTCCCGCGCCTCGGCCAGCTGCTCCAGCGTGTCGTTGGCGCCCTTGACGTAGGCCGCGTGGTGCTTGTCGTGGTGCAGCTCGATGATCTCGGGGCTGATCACGGGGGCGAGCGCGGAGTAGTCGTAGGGCAGGTCGGGCAGCGTGTAGACGGGCATGGGTGATCCCCTCGAAAGCTTATTGCAATTGGCTTGCAACTACACGCTAGCAACAAAAAGCCCCCGCGGGGCTGTCGCGGGGGCGTTTCGTGAAGGGGCGGAAGGTCAGGCCTTGGCGCCCCCGCGCTGCCAGGCGTAGCCGACCGCCGCCAGGAACAGCGTCATCCCGCCGGACGAGTACAGCTGCACCCGCGTGTCCGGCTCCCGGGCCATCAGGACGAACACCGCCGCCATACCGGCCAGCGCCACCCAGGTCAGCACCGGGAAGGCCCACATCCGTACGACCAGCTTCTCGGGGGCCTCCTGCTCCACGCGGCGGCGCAGCAGCAGCTGGGAGACGGCGATGAAGATCCAGACGATCAGGATGACCGCGCCGATCATGTTGAGCAGCCAGGGGAAGACGTCGTCCGGGCGCCAGTAGCTCAGCAGTACGCAGACGAAGCCGAAGGCGCAGGAGGTCAGCACGGCGACGCGCGGTACCCCGCCGGAGATCTTCGCCAGCACGCTCGGGCCCTGCCCGCGCCGCACCAGCGAATAGGCGATGCGCGAGGAACCGTAGATGTTGGCGTTCATGGCGGACAGCAGGGCCACCAGGACGACGACGTTCATCAGCTGCCCGGCGCCCGGGATGCCCAGATGGTCGAGCGCGGCGACGTACGGGCCCTTCTCCACGACCTCCCCGGAGTTCCAGGGGACGAGGGTGACGACGACGGCCATGGAGCCGATGTAGAACAGCGCGATGCGCCACATGGCCGTGCGGACCGCGCTCGCCACACCCCGCACCGGGTTCTCCGACTCGGCCGCCGCGATGGTGACGGTCTCCAGGCCGCCGTACGCGAAGACGGAGGCGAGCAGGCCGACGACCAGGCCTTCGCCGCCGTTCGGGAGGAAGTCGGTGAGGTGCGAGGAGCCGGGGGAGTCCGTGCCGGGCAGGACGCCGGCGATGGCCAGGACGCCCAGGACCAGGAAGAGGCTGATCGCGCCGACCTTAAGCGCGGCGAACCAGAACTCGAACTCGCCGAAGTTCTTCACGGCGGCCAGGTTCGTGCCGCAGAACACCACCATGAACAGCGCCACCCACGCCCACTCGGGCGTGCCCGGCAGCCAGCCGGTGACGATGTGCGCGGCGCCGATGCCCTCCAGGCCGACCGCCGTGCACAGCAGCACCCAGAAGGACCAGCCCGCGGCGAAGCCCGCCCACGGCCCGATCGCCCGCTCGGCGTGCGCGGAGAAGGAGCCCGAGGACGGGTACGCGGCCGACATCTCGCCGAGCATCCGCATCACCAGCATCACCAGGAGGCCGGAGAGGGTGTAGGCGATCACGATCGACGGTCCGGCGGCGGCGATCCCCGCGCCGGAGCCGACGAACAGGCCCGCCCCGATCACACCGCCGAGGGCGATCATCGACAGATGGCGCTGCTTGAGGCCGTGGGAGAGGGAGGCGTCCGGCTCCGGTGGAGCCTTGACGGTGGTGCTGGGCATGGCGCGGCTCGTCCCGTGCGAGAGATGGGCAAAAACGCCCACAGTGTGGGCGGCCCCTCCGCTCGCACGGAGAGACCGCCCATCATCCGGACGCCCGCCGCACGGGCCGTGTACGTACGGTTACGCGGCGGCCGGGGTGAGGACGGGCGTGTAGTGCGAGGCGTCGCCCTCGATGGAGTAGCTCTCCTTGCCCTCGATGCCGACCGGGATGTCACCGGCGACGGTCACCCGGTTCAGCCGGCGCGGCTGTCCGTCGTAGTTGTCGATGGCGTAGTGCTGGGTGATGCGGTTGTCGAAGAGGACCAGCTGGTTCGGCGACCAGCGCCAGCGCAGCACGTTCTCCGGGCGGGTGACGTACGCCTGGAGCAGGTCGAGGATCTTGCGGGACTCGCCGGTCGAGAGGCCGATGATCCGCTGTGCGAACCCGCCGATGAACAGTCCGCGTTCGCCGGTCAGCGGGTGCACGCGGACCACCGGGTGGGCGGTGCGGTACTTGATCGACGTGAACTGGGCGCGCTGGGCGGCCCTTTCCTCGTCGACGGCCTCGTCCGGTACCGCGTAGTCGTAGTCGTTGGTGTGCTCCGCCCACAGGGTGTCGGCCAGGCGGCGCAGCGGTTCGGGCAGGTCGCGGTAGGCGGCGGCCGAGCTGGCGATCAGGGTCTCGCCGCCGTACGGCGGGATCGTGATGGAGCGCAGGGTGCTGGCCTGCGGCGGGTTGAGGACGAAGGTGACGTCGGTGTGCCAGTGGTTGGCGCGGCCCCGCTCGCTGTCCACGGGCAGCACGTTCGGGGCGCCGTCGACCGCGCCGACCGTCGGGTGGGCGGTGGTCAGGTCGCCGAAGTGGCGGGCGAAGGCCTGCTGGCCGGCGTCGTCGAGGTGTACGTCGTCGAAGACCAGCGCTTTGTGGACATTGAGGGCCTCTCGGATCGCGTCGACGTCCTCCGGGGCGAGCGGCTGGGAGATGTCGACGCCGGAGACCTTCGCGCCGATGCGTGCGGTGACCTTGGTGATCTCGATGGACATGACGGGTCCTCTCAGACGGTGGCGAGTGCGGGAGTGGTGAGGTACTGGTTGGCGGGGCGGGGAAGGCCGTAGCGCTCCCGCAGGGTCTGGCGCGGCCCGTACTCCGCGCGGAGCAGCCCGCGGGTGCGCAGGATCGGGACGACGTGCTCGACGAACGCCTCAAGGCCTGAGGGCAGTACGGCGGGCATGATGTTGAAGCCGTCCGCGGCGCCCTGGGTGAACCAGCTCTCGATCTGGTCCGCGACCTGCTCGGGCGTGCCGGCGAAGGTGAGGTGCCCGCGCCCGCCGCCGAGCCGCCCGATGAGCTGCCGGACGGTGAGCCGTTCGCGCCGGGCCAGCTCCACCACGAGCGTGTAGCGGCTCTTGGCGCCCTCGATGGCGGACTCGTCAGGCAGATCGGCGGGCAGTCGCCCGTCCAGCTCCAGGGTGCCGGGCTCCAGTTGCAGCAGGCTCTCCAGGCGTGCCGTGCCGTGGTCGTACAGGATGTGGTCCTCGAGGACCCGCTCGTTCGCCCGTGCCTCCGCCTCGGTCGACCCGAGTACGGGGACGATGCCGGGCAGCACCTTGATGTGCTCGGGGTCTCTTCCGGCCTGTGCCGTAAGGGACTTCAGGTCGGCGTAGAAGCCTCGCGCGTCCTCGATGGTCTGCTGGGCGGTGAACACCGCCTCCGCGTACCGGGCGGCGAAGGCCTTGCCGTCCTCGCTCGACCCCGCCTGCACCAGCAGCGGGTAACCCTGCGGGGAGCGGGGGACGTTGAGGGCGCCCTCGACGCTGAAGTACGTGCCCTTGTGCCGGGGCGGGTGGATCTTGGTGTCGTCGCCCCAGACACCGGCCGCCTTGTCGGCGACGATCGCGTCGTCCTCCCAGCTGTCCCAGAGCTTGAGGGCGACGTCGAGGAACTCGGCGGCGCGGGCGTACCGCTCGGCGTGCGCGGGCTCGGCGTCGAGGCCGAAGTTGCGGGCGGCCTCGGCACCGGCGGTGGTGACGATGTTCCAGCCGGCCCGGCCGCCGCTGATGATGTCGAGCGAGGCGAACTTGCGGGCCAGGTTGTAGGGGGAGTTGTAGGAGGTGGAGGCGGTGGCGATCAGGCCGATGTGCTCGGTGGCCGTCGCCAGCGCGGTGAGCAGGGTGAGCGGTTCCAGGGCGCCGGCCGGGCGCTGGGCGAGGTTGCCCCACAGCTGGGGGCCGTCGGCGAGGAACAGCGAGTCGAAGGTGCCGCGTTCGGCGATACGGGCCAGCTCGACGTAGTGGCTCAGCTTGACATGGGCGTACGGGTCGCTCTCCGGGAGCCGCCAGGACGCCTCGTGGTGGCCGGTGTTCATGAGGAACGCGTTGAGGTGGAGTTGCCGGGGCATGGGTGTCCTTTGCTACGGACAGAGGGGAGGACTTGTGGGCGCCGGTGGGCATCATTCAGCCCGTCCGGCGTTTGAGGACGAGGCCCGTTCAGGGCCGAAGCGGGGGTCTGGGGGCGGCAGCCCCCAGGGACGGCGACGACAGCCGACGGTCACCCGGCGTCCTCCGTCACGCCCAGCGCGGCGAGCAGCCGCTCGCGGTATTCGCCGAGCACGGGCTCCCGGTAGGAGCGCGGGTGCGGGTGGTCGATGGTGAAGTCGAGGCCGATGCGGCCCTGGTCCAGGACGAGGACCCGGTCGGCGAGCACGATCGCCTCGTCCACGTCGTGGGTGACGAGCAGCACGGAGGGCCGGTGGCGCTTCCACAGCTCACGCAGCAGGTTGTGCATCCTGATCCGGGTGAGCGCGTCCAGCGCGCCGAACGGCTCGTCCGCCAGCAGGAGTTCGGGCTCGCGGACCAGCGAGCGGGCGAGGGCCGCGCGCTGGGCCTCGCCGCCGGACAGCTCGCCGGGCCAGGCCCGCTCGCGGCCCCCCAGGCCCACCTCTTCGAGGGCGGCCCGGCCGCGTTCCTCGGCGTCCTTGCCGTCGGTGCCGAGCAGGACGTTGTCCAGGACCCGGCGCCACGGCAGCAGCCGGGAGTCCTGGAAGACCACGGACACCCGCTCGGGCGCGGTGAGCTGCCCGCTGCCCTCGACGCCGTGGTCCAGGCCCGCGACCGCCCGCAGCAGCGTCGACTTGCCCGAGCCGCTGTGCCCGAGCAGGGCGGTGAACTGCCCGGCGGGCAGGTCGAGGTCGATGCCGTCGAGGACCGTACGGCCCGCGAAGGACCGGGTCAGGCCCCGCAGCTGGACGGCGGGACGGGTCAGCTGCTCAGTGTGCGTCGCCACGACAGCACCCTCCGTTCGACGATACGGACCACGCTGTCGGAGACCAGGCCGAAGACGCCGTAGATCAGCAGGCCGACGAGGATGACGTCGGTCTGGCCGTAGTTCTGGGCCTGGAACATCATGTAGCCGAGCCCGCTGGTGGCGTTGATCTGCTCCAGCACCACCAGGCCGAGCCAGGACCCGGTGACGCCGAGCCGGAGTCCCACGAAGAATCCGGGCAGCGCCCCGGGGATGACGATCTGCCGGATGAACGCCAGCCTCGACAGGCCCTGCACCTCGGCGAGTTCGACGAACCGGCTGTCGATGCCGGCGAGCGCGGCATGCGTGTTGAGGTAGATCGGTATGTAGACGACGATCGCGATGATGGCGATCTTGAAGGTCTCGCCGATGCCCAGCCAGAGGATGAACAGCGGGATCAGACCGAGGGTCGGGATCGCCCGGTTGAGCTGCACGGTCCCGTCGATCAGGGCTTCCCCGGCCCGGCTGAGCCCCGAGGCGAGCGCCAGGACGATTCCGGCGGTCAGGCCGATCGCGAAGCCGTATCCGGCCCGGCGCAGGGAGGTCAGCACGTCGGTGGGGAGGGTGCCGTCGGTCCACAGGTGGCCGGTGGTCCGCAGGACCGTCCAGGGCGCCGGGATCGCGTTGGTGTCGAGGGTTCCGGCGGCGGAGGCGACGGCCCAGAGGGCGACGAGGACGGCGGGGCCGATCAGCCTGGCGGCGGGGAGGCTCTTGCCGGGGGCGAGCCGGCGGCGCCGGCGTACCCGGTGGGCCCCGTCCTCGACTGCGGCGACGGTGGTCTCGTTCACCGTGGTGGTCACGGCGCTCACCTCCGGTACTCCGCGGGTACGGCCTTGGCCGCGATGCCCTCGAAGCGGTGGTCGAAGAGCGTGGAGACGTCGAACTTCTTCACGAAGCCGCCCTCGGCGAGCAGATCGGCGGTCTCCTGCTCCCACTTGACCGCCTCGTCCCAGCTGGGCGGGAACAGCGGCTTGTTGGCGAGATCGCTGATCGACTTGGCCTGGTCGAGGGTCAGGTTCTGCGTCTTGACGTAGAACTCCTGGTTCCAGACGTCCGGGTGCTCGTACTGCCACACCTGGCCCTTGGCCCACTGCGGGATGTACGCGGCGATCGCGGCGGCCTTCGCCGGGTCGTTCAGCACGGACTGCGGTGCCCACAGCAGGTTGAGCAGGTCGACGACGTCGGTCTTGACGACGCGGGCGCCCTTCCCGCCGTACTGCTTGAGGTACGCGGGCGCCTGGCTGTTGGCGAGCGGGGCGATGTCCACCTGCCCGGACTGCAGGGCGGTGAGGAACTGGTTGCTGGTCAGCGGGACCAGCTTCACGTCGTCGTACTTCAGGCCCGCCTTCTTCAGCGCCCGCAGCAGCACGACCCCCTGGGCCTGGCCCTGCGAGAAGGCCAGTTTCTTCCCCTTGAAGTCCTCGACCGTGTGGATGTCGCTGCCGGGCTTGGTGGCGAAGAGGTAGTTGGGCTTGCGGGTGAGGTCGATCGCCACGATCTTCGCGTCGAAGCCCTGGTAGTGCGCCTGGATCGGCGGGATGCCCGCGTTGTTGGAGACGTCCAGGGACTTCGCGCGGAAGGCGTTGATGACGTCCGGGCCGGCGCCGATGTTCACCCAGCTCGACACCGTGAACGGCAGCCTGGGCAGCTTCGCCAGCTTGAACTGCAGCTGCTGGACGTTCTGGTACGAGGCGATCTTCAGGCTGGTGCCGGCCGGGACCTTGTGGGCGAGCGGCTTGGTGGAGGCGCCCTCGGTGTCGGCCGCGGCACTGCTGCCCGCGCAGCCGCTCAGCCCGGCGGCCGCCGCGGTGGCGCCCAGCAGGGAGGTGAGAAACAGACGGCGGTCAAAGCCGGAAACGGGCGGAGAAGACATGGGAGTGCTCCCTGAGTTGTTGTGCGCAGTCAGATGGCGCAGTCAGATGGGAAAGCATGCGGAATTCCGGGCGGCAGAAGGCCCAGGAAGGGGAATTCACGCAGGGGAGATACGCGCTTCACGGCGCGTCAACACGTCAGCAACAAAGGGCGCGACAGGTCATGACCAGGATGTTCCCCGCCATGAGCGCCCCCTGTCAACATTCGGAGTTTCTGAATTAACTAGCTTCAGGTGACGCGCTCAGCGGATCCCGATAGAGAACGTCGAGAACCACGGAACCGCCCGCCACGGCCAGCACACTGTCGGAAAAACTCGTCGCGAAAACATCGCCGGCACGATCCGCCCCGACCGCCTCGCGCAATGCGCTCAGGCAGTCCTCGCGGTGCATGACACCCACCTCGGTCACCACCACCGTCTCCGGGTTGAGCACGTCCAGCAGCAGCCGCGCGGCCCGCCCGATCATCGTGGCCCGCTCCACGAGCAGCCGGACGGCCACCGCGTCCCCGGCGGCCGCCGCACCGACCACGTGCATCGGGTTCACCCCCTCGACGACCCCGGCCTCCCGGGCGCGGCGGCACAACGTCCGCTCGCTCAGCTCCACCTGGAGGCAGCCGGTGCGCCCGCACGCGCAGGGCTCGGTGCCGCCCGGCACCGGCAGATGGGCGATCGCGCCCGCCTGCGAACGCGGCCCGTAGTGCACCGCGTCATGGGTGGCGAAGGCCGCGTCGACCACATTGCCGACGAACAGGTGCAGCACGCTCGCGCTGCCCCGCGCCCGCCCGAACAGCCGCTCCCCGTTGACCAACGCCCGTGCGTGCCCGTCGACATGGACGGGCAGCCCGGTGTGCGCGCCGAGCACTTCCCGCACCGGCACGTCCCGCCAGCCCAGCAGCGGATGCTCCACGATGGTTCCGGAGTCCGGGTCCACCCAGCCCCCGGCGGCCACCCCGACCCCCAGGGGCCTGGCGCCCGGCATCCCGGCGAGCAGCGCCGCCAGCCCGTCGGCGGCCCGCACCAGCACCCGGCCCGGGTCGGTGCGTTCGTGCTTCAACTCCCGCCGGGCCAGCACCCGCCCGCGCAGGTCCAGCAGGGCGACCGTGGTGTAGGGCACGGCGATGTGCACCCCGCCGACCACGAACCGCGAGTCGTCCAGGTCGACGGGCACATGGGGCCTGCCGACCCCGTTCGACCGGCGGGGCGCGGCGGCCTCGCGGATCAGCCCGAGTTCGGTGAAGCGGGCGCAGTAGTCGGTCACGGACGCCGGGGACAGTCCGGTCAGCCGGGCGATGGTGCTGCGGGCCACCGGCCCGTGCTCCAGCACGGACCGCAGCACGACGCTGGCACTGGTGCGCCGGCGGTCGCTGTCGGCGGCGCGGGGGACGGGGGAGGGGCGGGGAGAGGGGCGGGGGCCGGGGGAGGCAAGGGTGGATGCCGCGGTACGGGGCATGGGAAACCGTCCTTATGGAACGGGGCCGACACGTCTCGGGATCGAGGCGCGCCGAGTCCGCTCCGCCCGCCTCACATCGGACGGCGACAGGTGGCCGTGCCCTGGCGTCGCAGGTCGACATAGCGACGCGACGTGAAGTACCGGGCCTGGGCAACCATGGCTGGAAGGGTAGGGCAGGAAGGGTGAATCCGACCAGTCCACTAGGATTCATTTAGTGGGATCCCACAGTCTCCCGACGGTCCGCCAGGTGAGTGAAACGCCCCTGCCTCAGTGACCGGTATCACGCCGTACCCGGTGTAACCACCATCCTTTGTCAGGAGCCCACCAAGACCGCGTTCCAGTCTTTGTCGAGCGCTGACGGTGATCGACTCGAGGCCACCGGGATAGCGTCACGGTGTTCCCACCTGTCCACACCTCTCGCGGAGTCCCCATGAGCACCGCCACCGCCACCGCTCGCCCCGGTGCAGTCCTCGCCGACCTCCTGCCCGCGTCGCGCGTCCGCGACGCCGCGCTCGTGCTGGGCGGTGCCGCGCTCACCGGCCTCGCGGCCCAGCTGGCCGTCCCGGTGCCCGGTTCCCCGGTGCCGGTGACCGGGCAGACCTTCGCCGCCCTGCTGGTCGGCACCACCCTCGGCGCCCGCCGCGGCTTCCTCTCCCTCGCGCTGTACGCGCTCGCGGGCGTGGCCGGCGTGCCCTGGTTCGCGGACGGCACCTCCGGCTCCGGCGCGGTGTCCTTCGGCTACGTCCTCGGCATGCTGCTCGCCTCCGCGCTCGTCGGCGCGCTGGCCCGCCGCGGCGCGGACCGCAACGCCTGGCGCATGGCCGGCACGATGATCCTGGGCGAGGCCGTCATCTACGCCGTCGGCGTGCCCTACCTGGCCTACGCCGCCGACCTCTCGGCGTCCGCCGCGATCGCCGCCGGCCTCACCCCGTTCCTGCTCGGCGACGCCCTGAAGGCCGCCCTGGCGATGGGCCTGCTGCCCACCGCCTGGAGGCTCGTCAAGCGCTGAGGCCGCGAGGGACCCGCACGCACTGCACGGCCGTATCACCGGACGGAATCCGTCCGGTGATACGGCCGTTCGTGTGCGACTTCCGGTTCAGCCCTGAGGCCGGCGCCGCGCCCACCACATCCCGGCCGCACCGGCCGCGATCAGGGCGCCGCCGGCCGCGCCGAGCGGCAGGGCGTCAGGCCCCGCCCCGGTTTTGGGCAGTTGGTCGCCGGCCGGGCCCACCGGCTTGTTGTCGGTGCCGAGCAGCAGCGGGGTTGCCGGGGCGTTCGGCGACGGGTTGGCCGTCCCGAACGGCACCGGTCCCTGCTGCCAGAAGGTCTTCTTCCCGTCGGCGGACTGCACCGGCAGACAGATCTTCCCCGCCTTCCCCAGGTCGTACGTGGCGTCGACCGCGTACGACTTCGACTTGCCGGCGGCGAGCGAGCCGACCGGGCAGCTGAAACCGCTGTTCGAACCTTTCGGCAGGTCCTTTTTCGCGATCGCCGAGCAGCCCTTGACGTCGTTGACCTTCAGGCCGTCGAAACCGACCACCAAAAGCCTGATGTCCGAGCTGTCCTTGCTTCCGCCGTTCTTCACCGTGGCGGTGATCGCCGTCTTTTGCGAGCTGTTGTCGACGGAGATCCGCGACGGCAGCGTGGTGCTCAGCTTCACACCCGCCGGCGCCTCGTCAACGGCCTTTCCCCCCTTGCCGCTTGCCGGTCCCTGATCGTCCGCGACGGCCGAGCACGGAAGCAGCAGCACGGCCGAAAAAGATGCCGTGAGCAGCGATCCCGTGATGGTCGCCATCCGACGAGAACTCATGTTCGTCCCCCTTGGAGCCCCCTGGACTGCGCCTGAATTCGCAGTACTTGAAGAGGTACCACAAGATTTCTCCGCACTATGCTGGTACGACATGAAGTGTGACCATTGTGTTTCAGCTGGGGCGGTCGTTGAGGGGGGTGCGGCGGATTGCCGGGTAATGCGGGAAATCCGGGAAGTGCGGGAAATTCGGGAACGACGGGAAATGCGGGGAACGGTGGTGTTCCCGGGCTGTTGGTGACGGGGCGTTACCGGCTGGTCGAGAGCATCGGTCAGGGGGGAATGGGGCGGGTGTGGCGGGCCGCCGACGAAATACTCGACCGGCAGGTCGCGGTCAAGGAAATGCGGATCGACGGACTCGACGCGGAGGACGCCCGCACCCGCCGCGAACGCACACTGCGCGAGGCGCGGGCCACGGCCCGGATCGACCACCCCAATGTCGTACGCGTCTACGACGTCGTCGACGAGGGTGAACGCCTGTGGATCGTCATGGAGTTGATCGCCGGACGCTCGCTGGAACAGATCATGGTGACCGAGGGCCCGCTCGGCCCGCCCGAGGCGGCGCGGATCGGGCTGGGCCTGGTGGCGGCGCTGCGGCAGGTGCACGCCGGGGGCGTGCTGCACCGGGACATCAAACCGGGGAACGTCCTCGTCGAGGCCGCCGGCCAGCGGGTCGTCCTGACCGACTTCGGTATCGCGGCCATCCAGGACGCCAAGGCGCTCACGATGGTCGGCATGCTGGTCGGCTCCCCCGACTACATGGCGCCCGAGCGTATCTCCGGCCGCCGTCAGGGGCCGCCCTCCGACGTGTGGTCCCTGGGCGCCACCCTCTGCGCGGCCCTGGCCGGCCGCTCCCCCTTCTCCCGCGACACGACCCTCGCCACCCTGCACGCCGTCCTCTACGAGGAACCCGAACTCCCGCCCGAAGCGGGCCCGTTGCGCGACATCCTGGCCGCCCTCCTGGAAAAGGAACCCTCGACCAGGCCGGACCTGACCGAGATCGAGGCGGCCCTGCGCGCGGTGGCGTCCTCGGACCCGGACCCGGCGCCGACGCCCCAGGTGAGGGCGGGCCCGGGGGCGTCCGGGGCCGAGGCCCCCGGAGAGCGGCCCACGCTGGCGTTCCTGGCGGTGGCGGGGCCGCGCCCGGCCCGGGATCCCCGCGTGCCGGAGCCGGAGATCGTTCCCGAGCCCGAGCCCGAGCCCGCTCTCGCGACCGAGCCGACTCCCGCGACCGAGCCCGTCCGCAGCGCCGTACCGTCCGAGGCGGAGACCGAGTGCCGTCCGCTCGCCGGTCCCCAGGGCCCGGCCGGCACCCGTACCGCGGGCCGGCCCCCCGGTGAACGACCCGCGACCGCCCCGGGCCAAGGCCACCACCGCACCGCTCTGCTCGCCGCCCTCGGCGCGGTGGCCGCCGCCGCGGTGGCGGGGATCCTGCTCGCCACATCGCCCGGCGGCCCGGACGGCGGCGGTGCGCGGACGAAGCCCTCGCCCGTCACCTCGACCCCAGCCGCTTCCACCACCCCGAGCAGCCCGTCTCCCACCGTGGCGGGCACCTCCCGTCCCCAGAGCCTGCCGCCGGGCGCGCACCGGGAGGCGGGCGGGTACGCCTGGCGGACACCGGACGGCTGGCGGCGGGACGTGAAGACCGGCGCCGAGGTGCACTACACCTCGCCCGACGGCCGCCAGGAACTGGTCGCCAAGTCCTCCCTGGCCCACGGCGACCTCATGGACACCTGGCGCGCCTCGGAGCGCGACGCCCGGCAGGGCCGGGACTACGCGAAGATCCGCCTGGCGGAGACGACCTTCGACGGCCACCCCGCGGTGGTCTGGGAGTACACCTTCACGCTCAAGGGCGTCGCCTGGCATGCCCAGTTGCTCGGGTTCGACGCGAACGGCAAGTCGTACCAGGTCAGCACCTGGTACCAGCCGGAGACCGAGGCCCAGGCGCTGGAGACGTACGACAAGGTCAAGCAGAGCTTCACGGTCCTGTGAACGCACGAGGGGAGGAAGGCCCGCGGGCCTCCCTCCCCTGGAGCGCTGGAGATCAGACGGACACCTTGTCGGCATCCGCCTCGACGGCCGCCACGGGCCGGCGGTCCGCGAAGAACTTCTCCTTCACCACGGCGATCACGATCACCACCGCCGCGACCAGCAGCGACAGCAGCACGGTCTCGCGGCCGTCGTGCTCGGTGTCGGTCAGCATGTAGCCGAGGACGAACACGATCAGCGCGGCCGTCGCCCAGGTCAGGTACGGGTACAGCCACATCTTCACGACGAGCTTCTCCGGCGTCTCCCGCTGGATGATCCGCCGCATGCGCAGTTGCGAGAAGCAGATGACCAGCCAGACGAACAGGGCCACCGCGCCACTGGAGTTGACCAGGAAGAGGAAGACCGAGTCCGGGAACTTGTAGTTGAAGAAGACGGCGACGAAGCCGAAGACGACGGAGGCGACGATCGCGGCCATCGGCACACCACGGGACGTCGTACGGGCGAACGCCTTGGGCGCGTCACCGCGCTGGCCGAGCGAGAACGCCATGCGGGAGGCCGTGTACAGACCGGAGTTGAGACAGGACAGCACCGACGTCAGCACGATGAAGTTCATGATCTCGCCGGCGTGCGCGATGCCGAGGGAGTCCAGGGCGGCGACGTAGGAGCCCTTCTCCTTGATCGACGGGTCGTTCCAGGGAAGGAGGGAGACGACGACGAGGATCGAGCCCAGGTAGAAGACGCCGATACGCCAGATGATGCTGTTCGTCGACTTGGTCACCGCGCGCTGCGGGTCCTCGGACTCACCGGCCGCCAGGGTCGCGATCTCGCTGCCCATGAAGGAGAAGACGACCAGGAGCACACCGGTGAGGATCGAACCGGGGCCGTGCGGCAGGAAGCCGCCGTCGGAGCTCAGGTTGCCGAAGCTCGCCTTGTCGGCGTGTACGCCCGGCAGCACGCCGAAGATGGCGAGCAGGCCGACGACGATGAACGCGCCGATCGCCACGACCTTGATGCCGGCGAACCAGAACTCGAACTCGCCGTAGGAGCCGACGGAGACCAGGTTGGTGGCGGTGAGCACGGCCATCACGATGAGTGCCCAGCCCCACTGCGGGACGGCGGGGATCCATCCCTCGAGGATCGTGGCGCCGGCGGTGGCCTCCACGGCCAGCACCACCACCCAGAAGAACCAGTACAGCCAGCCGATGGAGAACCCGGCCCAGCGGCCCAGCGCCCGGTCGGCGTGCGCGGAGAAGGAGCCGGAGGTGGGGTTGGCGGCGGACATCTCACCCAGCATCCGCATCACCAGCACCACGAGCGTGCCGACGAGGGCGTAGGAGAGAAGGATGCCGGGGCCCGCGGTGGCGATACCGGAGCTGGAGCCTACGAACAGTCCGGCACCGATCACGCCGCCAATGGCGATCATGGTCAGATGCCGGTTCTTGAGTCCTGCCTGAAGTCCGGAACCAGGGGTCATGGACGGATTTCCTTTGCGCCGGTGGAGCGGATTCCCGTACGCGGGGGGATGCCGTTGTGCGGCCTTGTACGAGTCGGTCCAGTGAATCCGAGGTGAATGAATTCGGGAACCTTTGAATCCGGATTGTTACTTGAGGTTCCCTTGAGCTTCTATGGTCTGACTCACACTTTTCCATCGCGGCATCCCGAGGCTGCTGCCCCGAAACACCCGTGACACACTCATCCCATGCGCGTGTATCTCGGCTCCGACCATGCGGGCTTCGAACTCAAGAACCACCTCGTCGAATGGCTCAAGGCGGCGGGGCACGATCCCATCGACTGCGGCCCGCACATCTACGACGCCCAGGACGACTACCCGCCCTTCTGCCTCCGCGCCGCGGAGCGCACGGCCGCGGACCCCGACTCCCTCGGCATCGTGATCGGCGGCTCCGGCAACGGTGAGCAGATCGCCGCGAACAAGGTCAAGGGCGTCCGCGCGGCCCTCGCCTGGAGCGAGGAGACGGCCTCCCTCGGCCGCCAGCACAACAACGCCAACGTCGTGGCGGTGGGCGCGCGCATGCACACCCAGGAGGAGGCGACCAAGTTCGTCGAGACGTTCCTGGGTACGGCGTTCTCCGGCGACGAGCGTCACATCCGCCGCATCGACATGCTGTCGGCCTACGAGACGACGGGCGACCTGCCCCCCATCCCGGCCCACCACCCCCAGCAGGACTGACCCGTCGCGCCGGGGGCTGCCGCCCCCGGACCCCCGCGTCGGCCCTGAAGGGGCCTCGTCCTCAAACGCCGGACGGGCTGAGTGATGCAGGCCGGGGCTGAAGGGGTCCACGGGGTGCTCCGGGGTGGCGGGACGAGCCCCTCTCCGGGGTGGAGGGGCGAGCCCCCTCTGGGGTGGAGGGGCGAGCCCCCACTCTGGGGGTGCAGGGGGCAGAGCCCCCGCCGGGGTGCAGGGGCGGAGCCCCGCGAGGGGTGCAGGGGACGCAGTCCCCGCCGGGGTCTGGGGCGGAGCCCCAGGGTGGGGCGACCTTCCAGTTGGCTTTCACGGGTGGGTGGGTGGGAAACCCCGGGGTCTGGGGCGGAGCCCCAGGGTGCGGCAACCTCCCAGTTGGCCGTCATGGGTGGGCGGGTGGGAAACAAACGGCCGAGAAAGGGGACCGCACCGTGCCAGAGGGGCACACGATTCACCGGCTGGCGCACGACTACGCCGCCCGGTTCTCCGGCACGACCCCCCACGTAACCAGCCCCCAGGGCAAGTTCACAGACGCCGCCGAACTCCTCACCCGCACGGAACTCACCCACACCGAAGCCCACGGCAAGCACCTCTTCCTCGGCTTCCGGGACCCCGAGGACACCGACTGGATCCACATCCACCTCGGCCTCTTCGGCAAGGTCACCTTCGGTGACGCCCCCGCACCCCCGCCCACGGACACCGTCCGCCTCCGCCTCGCGAACGCCACCTCGTACGTCGACCTCCGCGGCCCCACCACCTGCGCCCTGATCACGAACGCCGAGAAGCAGGCGGTACACGACCGCCTCGGCCCCGACCCCCTCCGTACGGACGCCGACCCGCAGTCCGCGTACCGCCGCATCTCCCGCAGCCGTACGACGATCGCCGCGCTCCTCATGGACCAGAAGGTCATCGCCGGCGTCGGCAACGTCTACCGCGCCGAGGTCCTCTTCCGGCACCGCATCGACCCGTACCGCGCGGGCCGCGACATCACCCCCGCCGAATGGGACGCGATCTGGGCGGACCTCGTCGGGCTCATGCGCGAGGGCGTCCGCGACAACCGCATCGACACCGTCCGCCCCGAGCACACCCCCGAGGCGATGGGCCGCCCGCCCCGCGTCGACGACCACGGCGGCGAGGTGTACGTGTACCGCCGGGCCACCCAGCCCTGCCACATCTGCGCCACCGGCATCCGCACCGCCGACCTCGCCGCCCGCAACCTCTTCTGGTGCCCGACCTGCCAAAAACCCTGAGGCGAAAACCCTGAGGTCTAGAACCCGTGCGGCAGCCAAGGCGCCACCGCCGACCCGAACCCCACCGAAGCCTCCGCCAGCGCCCCCTCCCGCAGCTCGCGCACCAGCCCGGCCGCCGCCGGCGCGGCGAGCGGGACACCGCCCAGGTACGCCGCCCCCAACTCCCGGACGGAAAGCGCGAGATCGGCCGCTTCCTCGGTCCGCTCGCAGGACGCGCCCTTCATGTCGCCGGTCAGCCGCCAACGCCCTGCGTTCCAGGGGCAGAAGGAGTCCTCGACCTCGAACACGACATCCACCGGCGCCTGGTACGTGCGCGCCGCCAGCGCCGCGCCCACATCCACCATCCGCACGTGCAGCGAGTCCCGCACCAGCAGCTCGCACCGCCGGACGTCCGACACCAGGTACTGCCACGGTTCGTCCACCGGCCGCCGCCGCGCGTCGATCACCGTGGTCAGGTCGATGCCGAACAGGAACCGCCACAGCGCGGCGTGCGCCGCCGGGTCCAGCGCCTCCAGGTCCTCCAGCAGCACCGTCCCCTTGGGCCCGGCCGGCTCCCAGTCCGGCTTGATGCGGAAACGGGCGTACCCCACCAACTCCCCGCCCCGCTCGGCGACCACGCACTGCAAGGGCGACGCCCCGTCCCGCTCGCTCGCCGGGTCGAGCAGCATCAGCCGCTCCCAGCCGGGCGACCGCGCCACCATTCCCGGCCGCAGCGGCACCCGCCGGGCGTACAGCGCCTCGCACGCGTCGAGGACATCGGCCGGCGCGGCGTACCGCAGCCGTACGTCGTCGGTGCCGGGCGGCACCGTCAGCCGTACCCGGGTGGTGTCGATCCGCGCGTTGACGTTGTACGTCGCCGCGGCGTAGCCGAACCGCCCGTAGATGGCCGGTTCGGACGCCGTCAGCACCGCCAGCGGCCATCCCCAGGACCGTACGTCGTCCAACTGCCGCCGCATCATCGAGGTGAGCACACCGCGCCGCCGGTGCGTGGCGGCCACGCCGACCATGGTGACCCCCGCGGCCGGGACCGACGCCCCACCGGGCACCGTCAGCCGGAAACCGAAGGCCGACGCCGTACCGACGACCGCGTCACCGTCCCAGGCGCCGATCGAACGCTCGGTCTCTGTGAGGGAGTTCCACAGTTCCCGCTCCTCGGCCGCCTCCGGAACCCCGCCGAAGGCCCGGAGCAGGCTGTCGTACCAATGGTCCCAGTCCTCCGGCCGCAGCACCCGCAGATCGGTCGAAGGGCTACTCGCGCTGTCTGTCCCCATGGACCATGCGTACCAGCGGATCGTGGGGTGGGCGAACGAATTTCCCCCGGGTCGCGGCGGGACGGCACTCTGTGAAGTTGACTGTGACGTTGAACCTCGGAAGGGGGATAAGTCGGACCTCCCGTGCCAAGCACCTGGTCCGATGGATAGGGTCCCGAACTAATGGCAGCAGGACGAGCGCGGCGCTCGAAGGCCGAGACGTTCACGGCCCGGTGGAAGATGCAGTGGCACCGGGCCCGCGTCGGGCTGCGCAGAAGCGCGGTGGACTACTTCCGCGGCGACGGCTCGGACTGGATCGCGCTGGCCGGGCTGCTGCTGACCATCCCGGTGCTCGCGTCGGTGACCCTCGCCAACTCGGTGTGGTGCTCGCCCGCCACGCTGGTGCTGCCGATCGTCGCGGGCGGCCTGCTGCTGCGGCCCGCGAGCCTGCTCGGGCTGTACGCGGCGGCGGCCACGGCGCTGATCGTGGAGTCGGTGCGGCTCGGCCCGTACACCGAGGGGCCCTCCAGGGTCACGCCGGGTGTGGTGCTCGTGGTCGCCGCCTGTGGGTTCTTCGGGCTGCTCACCGCGCAGTTCCGCAGCCGGGTCGGCGTGCCGTGGCGGCGCGGCGGCACCATGCTGTTCGACCTGCGCGAGCGGATCCGGGTGCAGAGCAAGCTGCCGAAGCTGCCGCAGGGCTGGCACCGGGAGATGGCGCTGCGGCCCGCGGGCGGGCAGTCCTTCTCCGGTGACTTCGTGGTGGCGGCCCGTACCAACGGCGGGCGCACGCTGGAGGCCGTGCTCACGGACGTGTCCGGCAAGGGCATGGACGCGGGGTCGCGGGCGCTGCTGCTGTCGGGGGCGTTCGGGGGGCTGCTGGGCTCGCTGCCGCCGCATGCCTTCCTGCCGGCGGCCAACGGCTATCTGCTGCGCCAGGACTGGGACGAGGGTTTCGCGACCTCGATCCATCTGGTGCTGGATCTCGACTCCGGGGACTACGAGTTGTACTCGGCCGGGCATCCGCCGGGCCTGCAGCTCAGCGCGGGCAGCGGGCGCTGGGAGGAGAAGTCCGCCGAGGGCCCGCTCCTCGGTGTGTACGACGGTGCCCAGTTCGACCCCGTGAAGGGATCGCTGCGGCCGGGAGACGTGTTGATGCTGTTCACGGACGGCCTGGTGGAGACGTCCGACCGGGACATCGTCGAGGGCATCGACCGCCTCACCGGCGAGGCCGACCGCTATGTCGCGGGCGGCTTCCACGGAGCCGCCTGGCACCTCATCGAGGCCGTGGCGAAGGACGTCAACGACGACCGGGCGCTGCTGCTGATCTGCCGGGAAGGCCCGTCCGCCCAGCAGGCCCGCTGACACGTGCCGTCACGGGGACCGTGCGGGACCTGACCGCCGTACAGGATCTGGGGGTGCGGCGGGGGCGGCTGTCGCTGCGGCCCGGCGAGGTGGCGCTGGACGCCTCCCTCGCGCAGAGCACGCAGGTCGGGGTCGGTGACCGGCTGCGCCTGTACCTGCCCGACGGGACCAGGGCCACGCCGCTGGTCGTGGCGACGTACGCGCGCGGCATGGGACTCTCGCAGGTCACCCTCGGCCGCGCCGCGCTGGCCGGTCAGCTGGCGCCGTTGGGGACGGTGCTTGACCGGGCGGATACACCACCGCCCGGTCGCTGGACCGGGAGCTGAACGCCTGGGCCAACGCCGTGATGGCGAGCGTGCTCGGCGGGTTCGCCGCCGTGGCCGCCGTGAACACGCTGGTGATGACGGTCCTCGACCGGCGCCGCGAGCTCGGCACGCTCCGGCTCATCGGCTCCACCCGCCGGCAGATCCTGCGCATGATCCGCTGGGAGGCCCTGCTGGTAGCCCTCACCGGCATCGGCCTGGGCACGGCGATCGCGCTGGCCACGCTGGTGCCGATGATCCAGGGACTGACGGGACAGGGGCCGTACATACCGCCGCTGGTGTACGGGGCGTTCGCGGGCGGTGTCGTGGTGCTCGGGTTGGCCGCGGCGAGCATTCCGGCCCGGGCCGCGCTGCGCCGGGAGACACTGGGGGAATGACCGAGACGCGCTCCCCGATGCCCCTCGCCGAGGTGGAGGCCCTGGCGTGCGCCGCCCACGCCGGGCAGACCGACAAGGCGGGGCGGCCGTACGCCGAGCACCTGCGGGCCGTCGCGGAAGGTGTGCGGGCCCGGGGCGGCGACGAGGCGCAGATCGCGGCGGGCTGGCTGCACGACGCCGTCGAGGACGACGCCCTCTCGGGGGAGTGGCTGGCGGGGGCCGCGCTGAGCCGCCGTACGAAGGACATCGTGCTGGCGGTCACCAAGCGGACGGGGGAGGGACCGGAGGCGTACGCCCGGCGCATCCTCGCCACGCCCGGCGCGCTGCTGGTGAAGGAGGCCGACCTCGCCCACAACGCGGACCCGGAACGGCTGGCCGTGCTGGACGCAGCGACCCGGAAACGGCTGACCGAGAAGTACACGCGGATGCGCGCACTTCTCGGTCTGGGGGAGTGCCCGGGGGAATGACGGAGACTACGGGGGCTAGACGCCGACCTTCTCGCGCTCGCGCTCCCGTTCCTTCTGCTGGCGTTCGCGGGCGAGTTCCGCCGCGTCCTGCTTGAACGCCCACTCCATCTTCGGCTCCATGGCGAAGCTGAACACGCGCCGTACGGGGCTGGTGCACAGGAGGGTGACGGCGGTGGCGGCGAGGACGGTCACCAGGATCTCGCCGAGCGGGCGGTGCAGGGCCGCGGGGTCGAACCAGCCCCGGTAGTCGGCGAACTTCACCAGGAAGCCGTGCAGCAGGTAGCCGCACAGCGTGCCCGCGCCCAGCGAGGTGAACCACGTCTTCCGGCCCGGCACCCAGGCGAAGAAGCAGGCGGTCAGCAGCAGCGAGCAGCCGAACATCGCGATCACCATGACCGGCCCCGACCACCACGGCCCGCCCAGTTCCTGCGCGGAGTCACGGTGGTAGAACCAGCCGGTGCTCATCCGGGGCACCGCCCACCAGCCGACCGCCAGCGCGGCCGCGAACACCGGCACGGCGGCGGCCCGCACCCAGGGGCGGCGCACCAGCTGGAAGTGCTCGGGCTTCATGCACAGGCCCAGCACGAAGTACGGCAGGAACTGCAGGACACGCTGCAGGTCCAGGTCGTCGCCGATGCTCGGGGTGACGGAGGCCAGCATGGCGATGCCGAGCGCGACCGGGAGCGGCCGGCGGATCAGCTTCCAGATGGGCGTGGTCAGCCGCCAGATGAACAGGGCGCACAGGAACCAGGTCAGGTACCAGGGGTCGAGGAGGCTGATCTCCTGGCCGGGGGAGTGGTCGACGAACCGCTTGAAGAGCGGGTAGGCGGTTTCGAACACGATGTACGGCACGGCGACGCCGGTGATCAGCCGCTTCAGCCGGTCGGGGCGCATGTCGAAACTGCGCGAGAAGAAGCCGGAGATGATGATGAACGCCGGCATGTGGAAGGCGTACACGACCGTGTACAGGCCCTCGAGGATGCGGCTGTCGCCCTTGAGGGGCTCCCACGAGTGGCCCATGGCGACCAGCACGATCGCCAGGTACTTGGCGTTGTCGAAGAACGCGTCGCGCTGTTTGCCCGGTCTGTCACCCTGTGTCGGCTGTGTCGACTGCGTCGGCTGCTGCCGTGACTGCTGCGCGCCCGTCGGGGTACGCGGACTGGGCACTCCTTCCGTCGGCGACTGTGCCGGGGGGAGTGGCCTTCGGTGCTGGCCGGGGGACGAGGCGGCGTCAAACATCTCAGGCACCCTAGCGTCGGCTGTGGGATTTCGTAAAACCCCGTGTGTCATTCCTGGTTAACAGGCTGCGGGTACCCCCGGATTCAACAAAGTTGACCTGTCTGTCCACGTGACGGTGAGCACATCAATGGGTCGCAACGGTCCGCGAGGCGACGCGAGATGACCCTGATGTCCCGATTCATACCGACTAATTGGTGCATAACGTCGTCTCTGTGCCAACAATTCGAATTACCCGCGCACGAGATGTGTGGACAGGGAAACGAAGTCGTGTAATTCCCTGTGGGGTCCCGTTGGATACGGGCGCGGGTGGCGCCTCGAATTACTGTGCGGAGCCCCGGACTTGGAGCGGGCGCAGCCGACGTTGTGTCACGTGCCGCATAGGACGGCCCGGTTGGTGGCACGATGGTTCCGGGAGTGCGGACCGACCGAGGGTGTGATCAGTTGTGGCCATTTCACTGTCCGTGGTGCTGCTGTTGGCGATCATCCTTGTAGTGCTGATCAGAGGGGGGAACATCAAGGCCGGCCCCGCCATCGTCGCGGTGCTCTTCGGCTTCTTCCTGGCTTCGACCGGGATGGCTCCGTCCATCCAGCGGTTCCTGAACTCGCTGGCGGAATCGATCAACTCCATCAGCTTCTGACCCGCGGTCCGCGGTCGGCGGCACGCGACACAACGGAACAACGGGGGGACGTACGGCGATGGCGCTGCGCGACTCGGACCCGGCGGAGGTGGGTGGCTACCGCATCGAGGACCGCCTCGGCAGCGGCGGCATGGGTGTGGTCTACCTCGCCCGCTCCGCCTCCGGCCGCCGCCTGGCCGTGAAGGTCGTCCACGGCCAGTACGCCGACGACGACGAGTTCCGCGCCCGTTTCCGCCGCGAGGTGGCCGCCGCCCGCCAGGTCAGCGGCGCCTTCACGGCGCCCGTCGTGGACGCCGGCGCCGACGCCCCGCGCCCCTGGATGGCCACGCTCTACATCCCGGCCGAGGACCTCGGCACCCACGTCCGCCGGCACGGCCCGCTGCCCCCGCCCCGGCTGCGCGAACTCGCCGCCGGCCTCGCCGAGGCGCTGCGCGACATCCACCGGGCCGGCGTGGTCCACCGCGACCTGAAACCGGCCAACGTGATGCTCGCCGAGGACGGCCCCCGCGTCATCGACTTCGGCATCTCCCGCGCCGCCGAGTCCGCCTCCGCCGACGCCCTCACCCAGACCGGCCGCGTCATGGGCACCCCGCCCTTCATGTCCCCCGAGCAGTTCTCCTCCCCGCACGAGGTCGGCCCGGCCGCCGACATCTTCTCCCTCGGCGCGGTCCTGGTGTACGCCGCCACCCGGCGCGGGCCGTTCGACAGCCCGAGCCCCTACGAGACGGCGACCCGGGTCGTCGAGGGCGAGCCGGAACTCGACGGCGTCCCCGCCGAGCTGCTCCCGTTCGTCCGCCTCTGCCTGGAAAAGCACCCGAAGTCCCGCCCCACCCCCGACGACCTCCTCCGCCTCCTGCGCGACGGGAGCCTGCCGCACCCGCGTCAGGAGCCCACACGGGTGAACACACGGGAGGGCACGCGGGACGACACCCGGAAGGACACCGCGCCGCAGAGCCCGCCCGCCCGGCGCCGAAGGCTCCGGACCGCGGCGATCGCGGGCGCCGCCCTCCTGCTGGCGGCGGCCGCCTCCGTCACCACGCTGCGGCTGACGGGCGCCGGCGACGGCAGCAGTACCCACAGGGACCTGCCGGCGGGCTGGCGGGCCTGGCAGGCGAAGGACCTCGACAAGGCGACCAGCCCCAGCGCGGCGTTCCCGTCCTGCACCGCGCTCGACGGCGGACTGATCTGCGCCGGTGACAGCATCAAGGCCGTCCGCTTCTCGCTCACCACCGGCAAGGTCGAATGGAGCCATCCGGTGGCCGACCACCCCGACCCGACCGGCAGCAGCGGGAGCATCCCCGACAGCGGAGTGTTCGGCACCCACGGCCACGACGTCTACGTGGTCGCCAACACCAAGGCCCGCCCGGCCGACGTCGACGACTACGTCTTCCAGGCCCTCGACGCCCGCACCGGCAAGGTGCGCTGGAACATGCCCGTCGGCGACCGGGAGCTGTCCGCGGTGGACGGCAGCACGGCCGTCACGGCCGACGGGCCGATCATCACCTACGGCCCGGACGGCAGAACGTACTCGCTGCTGGACACCGCCACCGGCACACCCCGCTGGAAGCGCACCACGCCCGCCAGGGACACCTGCGAGGTCCGCACCGCGGCGGGCCACGGCTACCTGCTGTGCGTCGACCCCAAGGGCAAGCACACCCGGATCTCCGAGGTCGCCCCGGCCGACGGCAAGGCCCGGTGGACCGCCACGGTGGACGGCGCCCTCACCCTGGCCGGCCGGTCCGTGGGCCGTCTGGTCCTCCTCGCGTCCCCGAACGCCCCCGACGACGCCTCGGGCCCCGCCTACCACCGCCTCACCCTGCTCGACGTGAGCGACCGCTCACCGCACATCGTCCCGCTGGCCCGCGCCGTACCGTCCGGCTCCACGCCCACCGTGCTCCGCGGCACCCTCTACTTCACGCTCAACAGCGGCGAGGTCCGCGCCGTCACCCCGGCCACCGGCCGCACCCTGTGGGACACCCGCTCCTCCGTCGAACGCCCCGGCCCGCCCGCCGTCAGCGACGCCTACGTCCTCGTCGTCTCCCCCGGCGGCCGCCTCGCCGCCCTGGACCGCCGCACCGGCAGGGAACGGCACAGCCTCCCCGGCCGCGACGCCCGCACGGACCCCGTCTTCGTGTACGTGGGCTCGACCCCCCTGGTCCGCGGCGACGCCGTCTACGTCCCGTACGGCATCCGCGCCGTCTACTCCGCGGACATCAACAACCTGTAGCAAACGCCAGGGGCCCGGCCCCGCCGAAACGGAAACCGGGCCCCAGGGCCGTACAGAGCGGGCGACGGGAATCGAACCCGCGTAGCTAGTTTGGAAGATCGCGTACGCGCATTCGGCCTGATCTGGCGAGACGCAGACCTGTGGCTTCTTGGCTCGTTCGCCCGGACTCCCCGCTGTTCCCCGTCGGCCGCTTCCTCATCGGGCACGCAGGGGGCACGTTGTCACTCGTAGAACCGCGCTGCGCTCAGGGCCCGAGCTATGAACGTCCAGTCACCGCCGGCCGGTAGCTCTTGGCCGTGGTTCGCGTACCACCCCGGGGCGTCGCCCACCCACGCTTCCAGAGCCTCCAGGAAGCGGTCTAGCGTTCGGTTCTCCCACTGGTCGCCGCTCGCTTCGAAGTCCTGCCGCAGACGCCTCAGGAAGCCGCTCAGGGCCTCGCGGTCGGCAAGGCGCTCGTTAATTGTCAGTGGGAGGGGTTCGCGCTCGTCTCCCCAGTCATCGAGCCTGAGCTTGACTTGGCAGTTGTGCTCCGCATGGTCGACAACGCTCCCACTGATCATGAACCCGAGCCGGGGAGGGACAGTTCCAGGCGGTGAGCCACCGATCTCGGCCAGGCCCAGGGCGTACGGCGCCCCATCGATCTTCACGAACACGCCGAAGCGCTGCCGGCCGATGACCCTGCCGGTTACGCGGGCGCCCACTGGCAGTGCGGTCATGGTCGCTGGCCAGGCGCGTCTTATGTCCTCGGACGTCGGATCATCCACGCCATTCGGCCACGTGTACTCCGTCATGCGCCGCATCCCCCCGGCGATCGTGAACTTGAACCTGCGGCCTCATCCTTATCAGGTCGATCACACCGACTGATCGACGTTGGCGAACGCCTCCTAGCCCTGTATCGACAGGCCGTGGAGGTTCGACGCCGATCGGCTTCGTTCGCGGTTGTTGGTGTCAGCTGCTGATGTCAGGGCTGCACGATCCCCTTGACACAGGCCTACGCGTGGCGGGCGAGCTTGATCGAGGAGATCAGCAGGATCACGGCCAGTACGGGGATGAGGACCATCTCGGAGAACACCCCGACCAGCAGGCCGCCCAGCAACGCACCCACGATCGACCCTCCGGCCATGACCATGGTGAAGGGGAGATTGGCGCGCAGGACTGCGAAGCTGCCATCACGGCTGTAGCGGGCGAAGGCAACCAGCATGGTCGGCAACGACACGAGCAGGGACAGGCTCCCTGCGGTCTTGATGTCGACCGCGAACAGCAACACGATCGTCGGGATCAGCAACTCGCCCCCGGCCACGCCCATGATCGCGGCGACTACTCCGATGCCGAAGCCTGCCAGGACTCCGATGGGCACCTGGGCCCACAGAGGCAGTGAGAGGGTTCCCAGGGCCGTGGTGTGGGTGACCATCAGGGCTGCGGCCATGAGCACCATCAGCGCGGCAAGCACTTTGTACAGGGTGGAGCTGCGCATCCGGACCGCCCACGTGGCTCCGGCCCAGGCGCCCAACAGGCTCCCGGCCAGCAGGTTGGCGGCGATGGTCCAATGCGAGGCCAGCTCGGATGCCGAGACTGCTGCTAGGCGAGCGGGGAGCGCGGCCAGGACCACGACCAGGCTCATGGCCTTGTTGAGGATCACTGCTGAGAGAGCGGCGAATCCGAACAGGCTGATTAGTAGCGGCAGCCGGAACTCTGCGCCACCCAGACCGATCATGCCGCCGAGGATCCCGACCGCTCCTCCCGCGACGAACGCCAACGGCATCGAGCGCGACGAACGTGTGGGAGCAAGATCCTGGTTTACGGCCATGGCAGGCATCCTCCCTGGCAGGGAGCCGTGATCGCTACGGCGCTGGCCAGCCTTCAGGCGAAGGTCCGGAAGGCCTGTTCGCTCTTCGTCGGCTCCTCTGAACCACTCCGCCGGCACCCTCCAGCCTCAACCCACCACCCTCCCCAGCTCCCATCCCGTCCGCCGTCGACCCACACACCGTGGAGCGGGCGTGGTTCATGGCGTCCAGGTGGAGCGCGCCACTGTACGAACGACCTGGACGCCATGAGCCGCGTCTGCTCGGCTCTGCCTGGGTCGACGGTGGTCGGGATGGGAGCGCCCCACGCACGCCACTACGGACCCGCAGTCGGGAACGGCGCCCCCTCCATCCCGGTGCCGGCCGATCCCCCGCCGGAGGCATCGTCTTGACCGTGGGCCGCGCTATGCGGTGATCGACTCATGGCTTCCGGCCCTATCCACATGTGGGCGCGCGTCGGCGTCGGCCGCGCCGAGCGGGCCGAAGGCAGGAGCGCGGGCGCGGCCAGAGCCGGGAAGCGCGCCCGGCGGAGCGGAGCGCAGCCGGGGCTTGATGAGGTAGAGAAACCTGTAACAGCTCATGGCCGATACGGGTCTTGGCCCTGGTCATGCCTCCGTGGTGATCTGGCAGCGATGGCACGCGAAGGGGGGCAGGGTGCAGCCGTTACCGGATGACTTGGCGCGGAACCGGCCGGGCGACGCGGTGCGCCGCAAGATCCACGAGTTGCAGCCGAATCGAGCACTGCGGCTGGTCGACCGTTGGCGGCCCCGTTCGGAGATCCGGAGTTGGGTGGACGGACTCACAGGCGAACGGCTCACCGCCCGGAAGCTGAGCAGACTACGGGGCCGTGGCTGGTTCACTCTCCACGCCATCCAGTGGGCGAGCGGCGCGGACATAGATCACCTCACCATCGGCCCCGCCGGCGTCTTCGCCATCAACTCCAAACGGCACCGAGGCAAGGCTGTTTGGTACGGCGACCGTGCCATCACGGTGAACGGCGCTCCCACCCGTCACATCGCAATCAGCCAGTCTGAAGCGCGCCGCGTGTCCCGCATCCTGTCTCAGCGCTGCGGAGTCGACGTTCCCGTCCGTCCGGTGATCTCCGTCGTGCACGCGTCGAAACTGACCGTCAAGGGGGCGAACCCTCCGGTGCTCGTCCTGGCTGTCGAACACCTCGACCAGGCTCTGTCGGGGCTCTCGCCGACGCTCTCCACCGACCAGGTGGCCCACATCTACGGTGTGGCGCGAAGGGCTCAGACCTGGGCCAGTTGATCAGGCGTCGAAGTCGTACTCCAGGATGTACGAGGCAGCGTCAAGCGTCATTTCGTTGATCTCGACGGGGCGGCCCTCGTCCGCGAAAGCGGTGCGGCAGATGAGAATGACCGGCGTACCCGAGGAGATGTTCAACTGCGCCGCCTCGTCCTTCGACGGCATGCGTGAGCGGATCTCCTCGCGGAAGTGCACGGGCTTGTAGCCGAGTTCGGCAAGCCTGGCGTACGTCCCGCCGGGTCCGGTGTTCTCCTCAGTGATCGCCGACCCTGCAACCACTGAGGTGGGCAGGTAACTCGTCGCGAGCAGAACGGGCTTCCCATCCAAGACGAAGCGCCGGCGCCTCACACACACGGTCTCCTCGTCGGCCAGCTCCAGGACCGCGCCGATGTGGTCGGGGGCCCCCTCCTCCGACACGGTGACCTGGTCCACTTCGAGCGCGCGGTTTTCGATGTCCGCGGACCAGATGGAACGGCCGCTGCCCCACTGCTGCTGGGAAAGTCGCTGGATGCCTCGGCGCCGAAGCGGCCGGAACGCCCGGACGAACACGCCGGCGCCCTTGCGGGCCTCGGCGACGCCTTCGTCACGGAGCACACTCAATGCCTGTCGGGCCGTCATGCGGGCCACGCCGTGCGCGGCCATCAGGTCGTTTTCGCCCGGAAGCCGATCACCGGGACCGTACTCGCCCGACTGGATCGCCTCGCGTAGGGAGTCCGCGATCCGCTGGTACTTCGGCCGACGGTCGTCGTCGGTGGTGGCCATTTCGAAGCCCTCCTCTCTTCTCTAGACAGCTTAGGTCACGGGTGCGCCGCCCGCTCTCTCCGTGTAGCCGAGATCCGCGACCCTCAACGTCTCTAGACATCTCTCTTGACGTCTCTAGAGATGAACGCTCAAATGGAGATGTCTAGAGAGGTCGCGTCAGGCGGCCTCCAGGAACGAGGAGTGACGCATGCCGTCCTTCAAAATCGACACTTCGACCGCTGTGGTGTTCGTGGCGACCGCGCCGACGCCGAAGCTGGCCAACGCCAAGACCGGTGAGCGGGCCATGGACCGGGAGACCGGTGCGGCCCTGTCGACGGTGGGCCTGCTGGTCTCGGACGAGGGGGAGGGGAACCTCTACCAGGTGACCATCCCGGAGACGGGTTACCCGGAGGGTCTGGCGCCGGGCATGCCGGTGAAGGTGATCGGTCTGAAGGCCCGCGACTGGGAGAACGAGTTCAACGGCCAGAAGCGGCACGGGATCTCGTTCCGCGCGGTCGCGATCACCTCGGTGGCCTGACCATGACCGACGCAACGGTGTGGCTGGAGGCCACGGGGGCGCTCGCGGGGGCCGGCGGCCTCGGCTACGCGAAGGTGCGGGCCCCGCGGGTGTACTGGTCGCTGGTGGGCCTGCCGGTCACCTGGGCCCGGTTCACCTGGTCGTACCGCTCGACCATGGACGTGTGCGGGCTGACGGTGCAGCCGTCGGGGTTCCGGGCGTTCGTGACGCGGAACGTGGCCCGTCGGGAGGTGCTGCCGGTCCCGCCGAAGGTGCGCCGGGTGCGGGGTACGTCGACGGGGCTGCGGGTGACGCTGCGGCTTCCGGCCGGCCTGGAACCGGCGGACATCGCGGCAGCCTCGGAGCGGCTGCGGCACGCCTGGGGCGTCCACGCGGTCACCGTGGCGGAGACCAAGCCGGGCTTCGTCGAACTGCGGATGACCGGTTACGACGTTCTCAACCGGGTGCGCCTGCCCCGCTCGGCCCGCGCGGATGGCCTGGTGGTGCCGGTGGCTCTGCGGGACGACGGGACAGTGTTCGCCCGTGACTACCGGGCCGTGCCGCACGCGCTGACCCTGGGCGCGAACCAGTCGGGGAAGTCGGTCTACCAGCGCTCGCTCATCAAGGGGCTGGCGTCGCTGCCGGTCGCGCTGGTCGGGATCGACTGCAAGCGCGGTGTGGAACAGACCGCGTACGGGCCTCGGCTGTCGGCGCTGGCGACCACCCCGGATCAGGCTTCCGCCCTCGTGGACGCTCTGGTCGGGGAGATGGGCGACCGGTTCGACCTGCTGGCCCGACACGGGGTGTCGGACCTGTGGGAGCTGCCCGAGAAGGCGCGCCCGGTCCCCGTCGTGGTCCTGGTCGACGAGATCGCGGAACTGTTCCTGATCGCGTCCAAGAAGGACGAGGAACGCCGCGAACGGCTCGTGACGGCGTTGATCCGCCTGGCACAGATGTCCCGCGCGGTCGGGATCTACCTGGAGGTGTGCGGGCAGCGCTTCGGCTCCGAGCTGGGCAGGGGTGCGACCATGCTGCGCGCGCAGCTCACCGGGCGGGTGGTGCACCGGGTCAACGACAAGCAGACCGCCGAAATGGGCCTGGCCGACGTGGCCCCGGACGCGGTCCCGGCGGCCGGCCTGATCCGCGCGGACCGCCCGGGAACGGCGGTGGCCGGTGACTCCTCCGGGGGCTGGTCCCGCATCCGCACCCCGCACGTCTCCCGCTCCGAGGCGGTCGCCGCCTGCCGGCAGTACGCGCACCTGGTGCCGAGTCTGCCCGCGCTGGCGCCGTTTCGCCCCGACGTGCCCGACCCGGTCACCGCTCCGGGCCCGTCCCTGGTCAAGCCCCGCCCGGTCACCGAGTAGGAGGGACCGCCATGGCTGCTCGCAAGACCACCAAGCGCACGGCTCCGCCCGTCCCGGCGGTCAAGGCGTGCTCGGAGTGCGGCGGTACCGGCTCGGTGCCGACCACGGTTCGAGTGGGTCGGCGTCACCGGACGGTGGGCCAGCAGGCGGGGATCTGCCTGGCCTGCCTGGGAACCGGGGAAGTCCCGGCGGGCGGGGAGTGATGACCGTGTCTCGCTCGATCCGTCCAGATGCAGTCCTGATCCAAGCCGTGATCGCCGGTGCCCTGTCCTTCGCGCACCTGCACGATTTGGCAGCGGCGGCCGGACAGTCCGGCTGGAAGGCGTGGGCCTATCCGGTCTCGGTCGACCTGCTGTTGGTCGCCGCCTGGCGTCGGCTGCGCGCCGGCCGGGACGGGGCTTCCTGGACCTGGTTCGCCATCGCCCTGTGCGCCTCGCTCGGTGCCAACGTCGCCACGGCCGGGCTGCTCGACCTGCACCACGTTCCTGCCTGGCTGCGCATCCTCGTCGCTGGCTGGCCCGCCCTCGCCTTCCTCGGCGGCACCCTTCTGGTCCACGCCCCCGCCCCGGCCCTGCCGGACACGGAAGCGGACCACGATCCGGCGGTGCCGGAAGTCGAGATGCAGCGCACCGACGCACCCGACCCGGCCCCGGCCTCGGTCCCGGAGCTGGCCCCGGTACCGCCGAAGCCGCCCGCCAGTACTGCGGCCGTTCCGCCGGCCCTGCTCGAACACGCCCGCTCGATCGCCGACGCACACCACACCAGCACGGGTGAGCGGATCACCGCCGACGCGCTCACCGCCCGGCTCGGCCTGCCCGCCCCGACCTGCCAGGCAATCGCCGCACAACTCCAACTCACCTGACGTGAAAGGGAAACAGCCCATGCCGCAGACCTTCAACCGCGCTGCCGACTACTTGGACGCGGCTCGCGAGATGGCCGACTCCGGCCGTCCGGCTCTGGCCCGGATGCTCGCCGAGGAAGCCGCCGACCGCACCCCGGACCCGACCGAGGCGGCCCGCATCCTCGACGAGTTCCCCGGCGGCACGCTGCGGCGGGAGAGCTGACATGGCCGTCTTCCGCCGCTTCCGCGACGTGCGCCGCTTCGGCCCGGTCACCGTCGCCACCTACCACGACGGCCGGGGCCGCACCCGCCACACCGCCGCCTGCAACGCCCCCGGTTGCGGCTTCTCCGGCGACTACGCCGACCGCTCCGCCGCCGAACTCGCCGCCCGCACCCACCGCTGCAACCCCTGACAGGAGGAACGATCCCGTGTTCACGCCCAAGTACCCGCCCCCGGACACCGCCCCCACGGTCCCGACCCCGGCGCCCACGACGGACAACGTCCCCGCCGCCGCCACGCCGGCCCCGGTGCCGGTCGTCCCGGCCTCGAACCGGCCCACGGTTCAGCTCACCCCGGGCACCGTGCTCGCCCTGGTCGGCGGCGGCACCGCCGTGGTCCTGGTCGTCGGCGCGGTCCTGGTCTCCATGCTGCTGGCGGTCGCCATCACCGCCACGTCGGTGGCCGTGGTCGCGGTCGTCCTCAAGGCGCTGATCAAGGACGTCAACAAGCAGCGCTAACGGCCCCCGGAGCGGCCTCGGTCGCCAAACTTCCGCCGCTCCGGGCGCCTGCACCTCTTCCAGATCCAACGGACCCGAAAGGGAAGCCTCATCATGCCTCAGCACGCCCGGACCATGCGCGTCTGCCGCGACTGCGACGGCTTCGCCACCGCCGCCATCACCACCGGCACCCGCCACGCCGACGGCACCCGCGCCACCCTCACCGTCACCTGCCCGGCCTGCAAGGGCACCGGCCACACCACCCCCGCCGGCTCCCTCGCGCGGACCGGGAGGTGAGCGCCGTGTCCGACCTGACGCCGAACGAGAAGACGCCCGGACTGCACATCGCAGCCGAACCGATCTACCGCCGCCACGACGACCCCGGCCGCTGGTGGAAGACCACCGCCACCACGCCGAAGGCCTCCTACCACTGCGGCGGCTGCGGCAAGTCCGACTCCGCCACCGGCTCCCGCGCCACCGACGTGATCGCCGACTACGAGACCAACCATGGCCCCGCCCACAAGAAGGGCAGGGGATGACCGACTCCGCCCCCGCGGCGGGCCTGGACCCGGCCACCCTCGCCGACGTGCTGAGGCTGGCCGGGTCCACCGGCTTCGACCGCATCCAGGACCAGATCCGCCGCACCGGCGGCTGCACCGACCCGATCCGTCTGCAAGGCTCCACCGTCACCCGCGACGCGGCCACCGGGCAGGTCCTGCACTCGTACTCGACCGACCACGAGCCCGGAGGCGTGCTCCGCCTCGCCTGCGGCAACCGCCGGGCCTCCCGCTGCCCTTCCTGCGCCTGGACGTACGCCGGGGATACCTATCACCTCATCCGCGCCGGCCTCGTCGGCGACCCCGCCAAGGGCACACCCGAGACCATCCACGACCATCCCCGCGTCTTCGCCACCCTCACCGCGGCCTCGTTCGGCCCGGTCCACAACCGGCCCGGCAACCGGCCCTGCCGCTGCGGCACCCACCACGCCGAAGACGCCCCGGAACTGGGCACACCGCTCGACCCGGACACCTACGACTACGCGGGCGCCGTGCTGTGGAACAACCACGCCTCGGAGCTGTGGCGCTACTTCACGATCTACCTGCGCCGCGAGATCGCCCGCCGGGCCGGCCTGACCCAGAAGGATGCCCGGGAACAGTCGCGTGTCTCCTTCGGCAAGGTCGCCGAGTACCAGAAGCGTGGGGCCGTCCACTTCCATGCCGTGATCCGCTTCGACGGACCGGACGGGCCCGACGATCCGCCGCCGGCCTGGGCGACCCTCGACCTGCTCACCGACGCGATCCACGCCGCCACTGCCCGCGTCGCTGTCGACGTGCCCCCGGTCGGCGACCAGCCGGCCCGCACTCTGCGGTGGGGCACTCAGCTTGACGTACAGCCGATCGGCGCCTTCGGCCATGGCGAAGAGATCACCGAACAGGCAGTCGCCTCCTACGTAGCCAAGTACGCCACCAAAGCCGCCGAAACCACCGGCACCGTAGACCGCCGGATCGGCAACAAAGAGGCCCTTGACCTGCTCGGCGTCCCGGAGCACCCGGCCCGGCTCATCGCCGCTTGCCTCGACCTGCACCCGCTCTACCCGGACCGCAAGCTCCGCGACTGGGCACACATGCTCGGCTTCCGCGGCCACTTCTCCACCAAGTCCCGCCGCTACTCCACCACCCTCGGCGCCCTTCGTCAGGTCCGTGCCGACTACCGCGCCGCCCAGCAACGCGAAGCCCTCGGCCTGCCCGACCCCGACGACGAGGAAGCCACCACTTTCACCCTCGCCCACTGGGCCTACGCCGGCCACGGCCACACCCCCGGCGAATCCTGGCTCGCCGCCAACATCCGCCGGGACATCCAACTCAACCGCGAGACGGCCCGGGAGGCGCTCGCAGACCTCGACCCGGAAGGGGCGTACGACCATGCATGAGCGCTACCTGAACGTTGACCAGGTCGCCGAACTGCTCGGTACGACCGTGCGCTTCCCCCGCCGGCTGATCGAGGAGCGGCGGATCACCTACGTGAAGGTGGGGAGGCACGTCCGCATCCCTGAGAGCGCCGTTCGGGCCTTCATCGTCGCGAACACGATCGAGCCCCGCCGTGGTGGCGCCCAGGGGGTGGCTGCCTGATGGCCGGTAAGCGCCGACAGTTCGGCCGCGTCCGCAAACTGCCCTCGGGTCGCTACCAGGCACGCTACGTCGGCCCTGACGGCCTCCTGCGGCCCGCTCCGGAGACGTTCCGCACCAAGAGGGACGCGGATGACTGGCTGGCCGACAAACAGACCGAGTTGCGCCGTGGCGACTGGCATGACCCGGACGCGGGGAAGGTGCCGTTCGGCTCGTACGCCGCTGCCTGGATCGAGGAACGCGAGCTGACCGCCACCACACGGCAGCTCTACGGCTCGCTCCTGCGTCAGCACCTGGAGCCCGTCCTCGGCACCGCCAACGTCGCGGAGATCACGCCTCCGCTCGTGCGTCGCTGGCGTGCCGACAAGCTCGCCGCCGGCACCGGGCCGACCACCGTCGCCAAGGCGTACGCCCTGCTCCGCGCGATCATGGGCACGGCCGTCGACGATCAGATGATCCGGCGCAACCCATGCACGATCAAGGGTGCGAGCACCGTGCACACCCCGGAACGTCCGACCGCCACCGTGCAGGAGGTCTACGACCTGGCCGACGCGATCCAGCCCCGCTACCGGGCGCTCGTGCTCATGGCTGGCTTCCTCGGTCTGCGCTGGGGCGAGCTGATCGGGCTGCACCGCCGGGATGTCGACCTCGACCACGGCACCGTGCGCGTCCGCCGGGCCGTCGCTGAGCTGAACAACGGCCAGCGCCAGATCAAGGCTCCCAAGAGCGCGGCGGGCAAGCGCACGGTGACGGTCCCGACCGCGATCGTTTCCGACATTCGTGATCACCTGGAGCGGTTCGCTGAGCCGGGTGCGGACGGCCGGGTCTTCGTCGGTGCCAAGGGGGCGACCCCGCGGCGCAACCACTTCAACCGGCTGTGGCACAAGGCCTGCGACGATGCCGGGGTCAAGGGCCTGCACTTCCATGATCTTCGGCACACGGGCAACACCCTCGCAGCCTCGACGGGGGCCAGCACGCGGGAGCTGATGACGCGCATGGGCCACAGCACCGCCCGCGCCGCGCTGATCTACCAGCACGCCAGTGCGGACCGTGACCGGCTGATCGCCGACGCGCTGAGCGCCCTGGTCGACAAGGGGCGCAGGAAGACCCGGACGGGCGACGAGAAGCAAGATCCAGAGCCCGAGGGGCACGCGGGGGACACGGCGGACTGACCGGGACTCCCGGAAACACTCAGGGCCAGGCGGAGGAATGATCCTCTGACCTGGCCCTGAGCCGTACAGAGCGGGCGACGGGAATCGAACCCGCGTAGCTAGTTTGGAAGACTAGGGCTCTACCATTGAGCTACGCCCGCACGCGTGCGCCGCAGGTCCGGGACCGCGGCGACACAGGCATCGTAGCGGGTCGCATGCCGCACAGGCCAACGCGTTGGTCTGCGGGGTTTCCGCGGGGGCGGTCGTGCGGGAAAGCGGCCGACGTGAACGGCCCGGGCATGTACCCTACGTGTCGCACCAGCACGGGGTGTGGCGCAGCTTGGTAGCGCGTCCGCTTTGGGAGCGGAAGGCCGTGGGTTCAAATCCCGCCACCCCGACCACAGACTCACGTCACCGTGATGATCGCCTTTTGGGGCGCTGAGCGGCTGCGGTTACTATGCAAGCTGCGCGCCCGTGTGTCCCGGCCCACTCGGCCTCGAACTCCACCGGGCGGCGAAATCCGCCGGACCTGTCGGGATCGGCAGAAACCAAGAAGTCAGCCACAAGGAGACCGAACCGTGAAGAGCGCCGTGGAGACCCTGAACCCGACCCGGGTTCGGCTCACTGTCGAGGTGCCCTTCGAGGAGCTCAAGGACAGCCTCGACGCGGCGTACAAGAAGATCAACCAGCAGGTCACGGTGAAGGGCTTCCGCAAGGGCAAGATCCCCGCCCGTGTCATCGACCAGCGGTTCGGCCGCGGTGCGGTGCTGGAGGAGGCCGTCAACGACGCGCTGCCGAAGTTCTACACCGAGGCGGTCAACGAGGCCGAGCTCAGCCCGCTGGGCCAGCCCGAGGTCGACATCACCGAGCTGAAGGACGGCGAGACGCTGAACTTCACCGCCGAGGTCGACATCCGCCCGGCCCTCGAGATCCCGGACTACTCGGGCATCGAGGTCGAGGTCGACGCCGTCGAGGTCAGCGACGAGGACGTGGAGAAGGCGGTCGAGCAGCTGCGCGAGCGCTTCGCCTCCACCTCCCCGGTCGAGCGCGCCGCCGAGGACGGCGACGTCGTGACCATCGACCTCCAGGCCAAGGTCGACGGCGAGGTCCTCGAGGACGGCGTCGCCGAGGGCGTCTCCTACACGATCGGCTCCGGCGAGCTGCTGGACGGCATCGACGACGCCGTGAAGGGTCTGGAGGCCGGTGGGGAGGCCACCTTCGCCTCCGAGCTCAAGGGCGGCTCGGCCGCGGGCCAGGAGGCCGAGGTCACCGTCAAGGTCACCCAGGTCGCCGCCCGCGAACTGCCCGAGCTGGACGACGACTTCGCGCAGCTCGCCTCGGAGTTCGACACGCTCGAGGAGCTGAAGGCCGACAGCCGCAAGCGGCTGGCCAGCACGAAGCAGTACGACCAGGCCACGCAGGCCCAGGAGCGCGTCCTGGACAAGCTGCTGGAGCTCGTCGAGGTGCCCGTCCCCGAGAAGCTGCTCGAGGACGAGATCAACACCCGTAAGCACAACCTCGAGCACCACCAGCTCGGCCAGATGGGCCTCGACCTCGACAAGTACCTGGAGCTCCAGGGCAAGACCGCGGAGGAGTTCGAGACCGAGACCCGCGAGGCCGCGGTCAAGGGCATCAAGACCCAGTTCGTCCTCGACGAGCTGGTCAAGGTGGAGAAGCTCAACGTCAACCAGGAGGAGCTCACCGAGCACCTCATGCGGCGCGCCGCCTCCTCCGGCATGTCCCCCGACCAGTTCGCCCAGGCCGTCGTCGAGGGCGGCCAGGTGCCCCTCCTCGTCGGCGAGGTCGCCCGCGGCAAGGCCCTGGCCGTCGTGGTCGAGGCCGCCACGGTGAAGGACACCAACGGCGAGATCGTCGACCTGGACGACGAGGAGGAGACCGAGGCCGCCGAGACCGAGGCCGAGGCCCCGGCTGCGGAGGCCTCCGAGGCTGCCGAGGCCTCCGAGGAGAAGACCGAGGGCTGAGCCCTGCAGCGCCTCTGAAGCACTCAGAGCGGGCCCCGGGGACATGTGCTCCCCGGGGCCCGCTCGCGTCCCCAAGGGGCGCGGAGCCGTGTCGACGGCGGCCCCGCAGCGGGGCGCGACAAGCCGCGCCGCACCCGCACCCGGCACCGGCGCCGCACCGCCTCCACCGCTGCCCCACCGCCGCCGCACCGCCGCCGCACCCGCCGATCCGGCGGAGGCCGCCGCTACGCCCCCGGCGAACACCCCCTTCCACGGGATTCCCCGAAGGGGCCCGCGCGTTAGGGTCCATGAATACGGGGGCAGGGGAGTCCCCGAACCCGCCCCAGCCCCTGGCAGGGATTACGCAGGGAACACGTGAGACGGCCCGGCGCCGTCGTAAGACGAGCAGGTGGATACGTGACGAATCTGATGCCCTCCGCCGCCGGCGAGCCCTCCATCGGTGGTGGCCTCGGCGACCAGGTCTACAACCGGCTGCTCGGCGAGCGGATCATCTTCCTCGGCCAGCAGGTCGACGACGACATCGCCAACAAGATCACGGCGCAGCTGCTGCTCCTCGCGGCCGAGCCCACCAAGGACATCTACCTCTACATCAACAGCCCCGGCGGTTCGGTGACGGCCGGTATGGCGATCTACGACACCATGCAGTACATCCCGAACGACGTGGTCACGATCGGCATGGGCATGGCGGCCTCGATGGGTCAGTTCCTGCTCACCGGTGGTACCCCCGGCAAGCGCTTCGCTCTGCCGCACACGGACATCATGATGCACCAGGGCTCCGCGGGCCTCGGCGGTACGGTCTCGGACATCAAGATCCAGGCCCAGTACCTGCTGCGTACCAAGAAGACCATGACCGAGCTGACCGCGTTCCACTCCGGCCAGTCGGTCGAGACGATCCTCCGGGACGCCGACCGCGACCGCTGGTTCACCCCGGACGAGGCCAAGGAGTACGGTCTCATCGACGAGATCATCACGAACGCCTCCGGCGTTCCGGGAGGCGGCGGCACCGGCGCATCATGACGCCAGGCCCGGCCACGCCACGCACCGCCGAGACTCCAGCCCCCCGAACGCCACCAGGACGGTGAACACCCTCATGACCAACTTCTCCGGCGCCGCCGACGCCCGTTACGACGGCCCCCGACCCGACGCCCGCTATGTCATCCCGCGCTTCGTCGAGCGCACCTCCCAGGGTGTCCGCGAGTACGACCCGTACGCGAAGCTCTTCGAGGAGCGCGTGATCTTCCTCGGCGTCCAGATCGACGACGCCTCCGCCAACGACGTCATGGCGCAGCTGCTGTGCCTGGAGTCGATGGACCCCGACCGGGACATCTCGATCTACATCAACAGCCCCGGCGGCGACATGACCGCCCTCACGGCGATCTACGACACGATGCAGTTCGTGAAGCCGGACATCCAGACGGTCTGCATGGGCCAGGCGGCCTCCGCCGCGGCCATCCTGCTGGCCGCCGGTACGCCGGGCAAGCGCATGGCGCTGCCGAACTCCCGTGTGCTGATCCACCAGCCGGCCGGTTCCACCGGCCGCGGGCAGCTCTCCGACCTGGAGATCATCGCCAACGAGTTCACGCGGATGCGTGAGCAGCTGGAGAACATGCTGGCCAAGCACTCCAACCGGCCGCTCGAGCAGGTCCGCGAGGACATCGAGCGGGACAAGATCCTCACGGCCGAGGAAGCTCTGGAGTACGGCATCGTCGACCAGATCATCTCGACCCGGAAGATGAACAACGAATCCGTCCGCTGACGCGGGGTGATGTTGTCGTCTGCCACCCTTGGCACGATTTGACCCCGTGCGCGGAAAGGTGCACGTCAAAGTGAACCGTGCCAAGGGGGGCCCGAACGGGGGGCCCGGCAAGGTACCGTCGGAATAAGGCAGCACCAGGAGCCGCTGGACTCGTAGCGTCCAGGCGTCTCCCAGGCGAAGGGGAAGCACACCGTGGCACGCATCGGTGACGGCGGCGATCTGCTCAAGTGCTCGTTCTGTGGCAAGAGCCAGAAGCAGGTCAAGAAGCTCATCGCAGGGCCCGGTGTGTACATCTGCGACGAGTGCATCGATCTCTGCAACGAGATCATCGAGGAGGAGCTCGCGGAGACGAGCGAGGTGCGCTGGGAGGAACTCCCCAAGCCCCGCGAGATCTACGAGTTCCTCGAGGGTTATGTAGTCGGACAAGAGGCAGCCAAGAAGGCGCTCTCAGTCGCGGTGTACAACCACTACAAGCGGGTTCAAGCCGGTGAGAACGGCGGGGCCCAGGGCCGGGACGACGCCATCGAGCTGGCGAAGTCCAACATCCTCCTGCTGGGCCCCACGGGTTCGGGCAAGACGCTCCTCGCCCAGACCCTGGCCCGCATGCTGAACGTGCCGTTCGCGATCGCCGACGCGACGGCGCTCACGGAGGCGGGGTACGTCGGCGAGGACGTCGAGAACATCCTCCTCAAGCTGATCCAGGCGGCGGACTACGACGTCAAGAAGGCCGAGACCGGGATCATCTACATCGACGAGATCGACAAGGTAGCCCGAAAGAGCGAAAACCCGTCGATCACCCGGGATGTCTCGGGCGAGGGCGTACAGCAGGCCCTCCTGAAGATCCTCGAGGGCACCACCGCCTCGGTGCCGCCGCAGGGCGGCCGCAAGCACCCGCACCAGGAGTTCATCCAGATCGACACGACGAACGTCCTGTTCATCGTGGGCGGTGCCTTCGCGGGCCTGGACAAGATCATCGAGTCGCGGGCCGGCGCGAAGGGCATCGGCTTCGGCGCGACGATCCGCTCCAAGCGCGAGCTGGAGTCCAAGGACGTCTTCGAGGACGTCATGCCGGAGGACCTGGTCAAGTTCGGCATGATCCCCGAGTTCATCGGCCGTCTCCCGGTGATCACCTCGGTCCACAACCTGGACCGCGAGGCCCTGCTCCAGATCCTGGTCGAGCCCCGCAACGCCCTGGTCAAGCAGTACCAGCGCCTCTTCGAACTCGACGGCGTGGAACTGGACTTCGAACGCGAGGCCCTCGAGGCCATCGCCGACCAGGCCATCCTCCGCCAGACCGGCGCGCGCGGCCTGCGCGCCATCATGGAGGAGGTCCTCATGTCGGTGATGTACGAGGTCCCGTCCCGCAAGGACGTGGCCCGCGTCGTCATCACCGCCGACGTCGTCCACTCCAACGTCAACCCGACCCTGATCCCCCGGGACGCCCGCGGGCGGGGCTCGGGCGAGCAGAAGACGGCGTAAGCGTCAGAAGGCGGCTCGTTGTTGTCACGAGCCGCCTTCTGCAACGGGGATGCTGGGCAGGCCTCAGGCCTTGACGCGGACCTCGTTGCGGAACTTGGCAGTCATCTCCGCAGCAGCGGACGGATCAGTGGCCTTGCCTGCGGCGATGTCCGCGTACTCCATGGGCATCACCATGCCGAGCGTGCTGTGGTCGCCCCATACGCAGAACGTGAACTTGATGGTCTTCGCCACGGACGAGCTGCTCGAGTCGTTCTTGGCGCTGGCGCTCTGGCACTTGAGGACCGCGCCGTCGAGTGAACTGGGCTTGTACTCCTTCGGGCTGCCCTCGAAGGTGACGTCATCCTTCGCGGCGTCCTTCTTCGTGAAGGCGAAGAGGCCGTCGATAGCCTTCTCCGGGTCGTCGATGGTGCCGTAGACGCCGCCGAAGGTCAGCATCTTGCCGGCCAGCGGGTTGTCCTCGTTCTTCACCTGATAGCCGGCGCTGACGTCCTTGGCGTTCTTCACCCCCCACGACTCGGCGTCCTTCAGGTCGTCCTTCGACATGGGACCGCCGGCGTCGTCGCTCTTCTTGTACTCGGTCAGCACCGTGTCCGGAGTGATCAGCTTGTGCGGACCGTCGTCGGCGATGTCCGAGCCGCCGCCTCCGCCGATGACGAAGTACGCCCCCACCGCGATCGCGGCCACGACGGCCACTCCGCCGATGATCAATCCCGTCTTCTTCTTGCCGCCTCCGGGTACGGGCGGCTGCGGGACGGTGGGGTAGGGCTGCTGGCCGTACGGGTTCGGCTGCTGCGGGGCGCCTTGCTGCGGGTAGCCGTAGCCGGGCTGCGGCGGGGGCGTCTGCTGGGGGTAGCCGTAGCCGGGCTGCGGCGGGGGCGTCTGCTGGGGGTAGCCGTAGCCGGGCTGCGGAGCCTGCGGCGGCTGCTGGCCGTAGGGCCCCGGCTGGCCGTACGGTCCAGGCTGCTGCGGCTGCTGGCCGTATGGGCCCGGCTGGTTGTGACTCATTTCTGGGTTCCCCTCCAGACTGCTTATGTGTTCCTGACATCCTCGCCCAGGCGCAGGAGGCGCACCTCGTCGGGGGTCTCACCGTTACAGAACAAAGGCGTTTCGGGACCGCCCCGTGACACCTCTAAACTGACCCCGTGACCGAGAACGCTCAGCAGCAGCCACCAGCGCCCGACACCGAACTGCCGACCCAGTACGCGCCGGCCGATGTAGAGGGGCCGCTGTACGAGCGCTGGGTAGAGCGGGGTTACTTCGAGGCCGACGCGAAGAGCGACAAGCCTCCGTACACGATCGTCATCCCGCCGCCGAACGTCACCGGCAGCCTGCACCTCGGGCACGCCTTCGAGCACACCCTCATCGACGCCCTGACCCGCCGCAAGCGCATGCAGGGCTACGAGACGCTGTGGCAGCCCGGCATGGACCACGCCGGTATCGCCACGCAGAACGTCGTGGAGCGGGAGCTCGGCAAGGAGGGCAAGTCCCGCCACGACCTCGGCCGGGAGGCGTTCGTCGAGCGCGTCTGGCAGTGGAAGGCCGAGTCCGGCGGGCAGATCAGCGGGCAGATGCGGCGCCTGGGAGACGGTGTCGCGTGGTCGCGTGAACGGTTCACCATGGACGAGGGGCTGTCCCAGGCCGTCCAGACCATCTTCAAGCGGCTCTACGACGACGAGCTGATCTACCGCGCCGAGCGCATCATCAACTGGTGCCCCCGGTGCCTGACGGCCATCTCGGACATCGAGGTCGAGTACCAGGACGACGACGGCGAGCTCGTCTCCATGAAGTACGGCGAGGGGGACGACACCATCGTCGTCGCCACCACCCGTGCCGAGACCATGCTCGGTGACACCGCCGTCGCCGTTCACCCCGAGGACGAGCGGTACAAGCACCTGGTCGGCAAGCTCATCAGGCTGCCGCTGACCGACCGCTCCATCCCGGTCGTCGCGGACGAGCACGTCGACCCCGAGTTCGGCACCGGTGCCGTCAAGGTCACCCCGGCTCACGACCCGAACGACTTCGAGATCGGCCAGCGCCACAACCTGCCGTCCCTGACCGTCATGGACGAGCACGCCGTCATCACCGCCCACGGCCCCTTCCAGGGCCTGGACCGGCTGGAGGCCCGCTCGGCGATCGTCGCGGCCCTGCGCGCCGAGGGCCGGATCGTCGCCGAGAAGCGGCCGTACGTCCACAGTGTCGGCCACTGCTCGCGCTGCAAGACCACCATCGAGCCGCGGCTGTCCATGCAGTGGTGGGTCAAGGTCGGCCCGCTGGCGAAGGCCGCCGGCGACGCCGTTCGCGAGGGCAAGGTCAAGATCCATCCGCAGGAGATGGAGAAGCGGTACTTCGACTGGGTCGACAACCTCCACGACTGGTGCATCTCGCGGCAGTTGTGGTGGGGGCACCGGATTCCGGTCTGGTACGGGCCGCAGGGCGAGGTCGTCTGCGTCGGTCCCGACGAGGAGCCGCCGAGCGGGGAGGGCTGGCGTCAGGACACCGACGTCCTCGACACCTGGTTCTCCTCCGGCCTGTGGCCGTTCTCCACCCTCGGCTGGCCCGAACAGACCGAGTCGCTCGCGAAGTTCTACCCGAACTCCGTCCTGGTCACCGGCTACGACATCCTCTTCTTCTGGGTCGCCCGGATGATGATGTTCGGCCTGTACGCGATGGACGGCACCCCGCCGTTCCACACCATCGCCCTGCACGGCATGGTGCGCGACCAGTTCGGCAAGAAGATGTCGAAGTCCTTCGGCAACGCGGTCAACCCGCTGGACTGGATGGACAAGTACGGCAGCGACGCGCTCAGGTTCACCCTGGCCCGTGGCGCCAACCCGGGTGTCGATGTCCCCATCGGTGAGGACTGGGTCCAGGGCTCCCGCAACTTCGCCAACAAGATCTGGAACGCGACGCGCTTCGCGCTGATGAACGGCGCGACGGTGGACGGGCCGCTGCCGGAGCCGTCCGCGATGTCGGCGACGGACCGCTGGATCCTGTCCCGCCTCAACACCGTGGTCGCCGAAGTCGACGCGTTCTACGAGGACTTCCAGTTCGCGAAGCTCTCCGACGCCCTCTTCCACTTCGCGTGGGACGAGGTCTTCGACTGGTACGTCGAGCTGTCCAAGACGACGTTCCAGGCGGGCGGCGAGGCGGCCGAGGTCAGCAAGCGGGTCCTGGGCGAGGTCCTCGACGTCACGCTGAAGCTGCTGCACCCGGTGGTCCCGTTCGTCACGGAGACCCTGTGGACGACGCTGACGGGCGGCGAGTCCCTCGTGATCGCCGAGTGGCCGAAGGACAGTGGTTTCCGCGACCCGGCCGCGGAGCGGGAGATCGAGGCGCTGCAGCAGCTCGTCACGGAGATCCGTCGCTTCCGGAACGACCAGGGCCTCCAGCCCGGCCAGCGGGTCCCCGCCCGGCTGACCCTCGACGGCACCGGGCTCGCCCCGCACGAGGCGGCGATCCGCCAACTGCTGCGCCTCCAGCCGGAGGGCGAGGACTTCACGGCCACGGCCACCCTGCCGGTCGCCGGTGCCGAGGTCGCCCTCGACCTCTCCGGCACGATCGACGTGGCGGCGGAGCGCAAGCGTCTGGCCAAGGATCTTGCCGCCGCGGAGAAGGAGAAGGCCCAGGCCACGGCCAAGCTCGGCAACGAGGCGTTCCTGGCGAAGGCGCCGGAGCCGGTGGTGGAGAAGATCCGTACCCGGCTGGCGAAGGCGGACGAGGACATCGCGCGGATCGCCGCGCAGCTGGAGCGGTTGCCGCAGGCGTAGGCCCCGGTACGTCGGTGAAGGCCCCCGGAAAATCCAGCTCCGGGGGCCTTCGCCCACCTCTGTCACCGGGCCTCCGTAGACTGGCCCCGTGAGCGACATCCCCCCGCGCGACGACAGCGACCAGCCCGACCCCCTCGACTCCTTCGAAGAGATCATCGCGGCCGAGACCGACCGCGACCCCGACCTCGCCGTGATCGAGGCCGGCAGCCGTACCCTGCGCACGCAGGGCGGGCCGCCGGAGGCGGACGTCCCGACGCGGCCCGAGGACCCCGAGGTCGACAAGGCGCTGCGCGAGGTCGAGGCCGAGCTGGCGGGCCGCTGGGGCGAGACCAAGCTGGAGCCCTCCGTCAGCCGGATCTCCGCGCTGATGGACGTCCTGGGCGAGCCGCAGCGCTCGTACCCCTCGATCCACATCACGGGAACCAACGGCAAGACCTCCACGGCCCGCATGATCGAGGCGCTGCTCGGCGCCTTCGAACTGCGCACCGGCCGCTACACCTCGCCGCACGTGCAGTCGATCACCGAGCGGATCAGCCTGGACGGCGCCCCGATCACCGCCGAGCGGTTCATCGAGACGTACCAGGACATCAAGCCGTACGTGGAGATGGTCGACGGGCAGCAGGAGTTCCGGCTCTCCTTCTTCGAGGTGCTCACCGGCATGGCGTACGCGGCCTTCGCGGACGCGCCGGTGGACGTGGCCGTCGTCGAGGTGGGCATGGGCGGCTCCTGGGACGCCACCAACGTCATCGACGGGGACGTCGCCGTCGTCACCCCCATCGACCTCGACCACACCGACCGGCTCGGGGAGACGCACGCCGAGATCGCCGGCGAGAAGTCCGGGATCATCAAGCAGGACGCGACCGTGATCCTGGCCCAGCAGCCGGTGGACGCGGCGCAGGTGCTGCTGAAGAAGGCGGTGGAGGTCGACGCGACCGTGGCCCGGGAAGGGCTGGAGTTCGGTGTCGTGGCGCGGCAGGTCGCGGTCGGCGGGCAGCTGCTGACGCTGCGCGGGCTGGGTGGCGAGTACGAGGAGGTCTACCTCCCGCTGCACGGTGCCTATCAGGCGCACAACGCGGCCGTGGCGCTCGCCGCCGTCGAGGCGTTCTTCGGGGTCGGCGCGCAGCGGGCGGAGCGGCTGTCCATCGACACCGTCCGCAAGGCCTTCGCGGCGGTCTCCTCGCCGGGCCGGCTGGAGGTCGTACGGCGGTCGCCGACCGTCGTGCTGGACGCGGCGCACAACCCGGCGGGCGCGCGGGCGACCGCGGATGCCGTGGGGGAGGCGTTCGACTTCAGCCGTCTGATCGGTGTGGTCGGGGCCAGCGGTGACAAGAACGTGCGCGGTCTGCTCGAGGCCTTCGAGCCGATCTTCGCGGAGATCGTCGTCACGCAGAACTCCAGCCACCGGGCGATGGACGCCGACGAGCTGGCCGCGGTCGCCGTCGAGGTGTTCGGCGAGGAGCGGGTGCAGGTCGAGCCGCGGCTGCCGGACGCGCTGGAGGCGGCGATCACGCTGGCCGAGGAGGAGGGCGAGTTCGCCGGCGGCGGTGTGCTCGTCACGGGTTCCGTCATCACGGTCGGCGAGGCCCGGCTGCTGCTGGGAAGGGGCTGAGGGCCGCCATGCGTACGCTCTGTTCCTCGACCTTGATCGGGGAGTTCTTCATCATCGGCTTCGCGGGGCTGGTGGCGATGAAGGACCAGGACCTGTCCACGTCGACCGTGTGGACGGTGTGCGGCATCGCCATGTTCCTGAGCGTGGCGCTGTGCGGCATGGTGACCCGGCCCGGGGGCGTGGCCCTCGGCTGGGCGCTGCAGATCGCGCTGGTCGCCTCCGGGTTCTTCGTGCCGATGATGTTCATCCTGGGTGTGGTGTTCGCGGCGCTGTGGTGGGCGTCGGTGCATTTCGGGCGGAAGGTGGACGAGGCGAAGGCGCGATTCGCGGCGCAGGCGAGGAGCTCGACCACAGCTGACGCTGCGTAACAAGTGCGGAGCTCGCACCTGTAATCTCGTGCCACCGCATATGTCAGTCAGAAGGAGCCCTCAGTGACCCAGCGCACCCTCGTCCTGCTCAAGCCCGACGCCGTCCGTCGCGGCCTGACCGGCGAGATCATCAGCCGTATCGAGCGCAAGGCCGGCTGGCAGATCACCGCGCTGGAGCTGCGCACGCTGGACCAGGACACGCTGGAGCAGCACTACGGCGAGCACAAGGGCAAGCCCTTCTACGAGCCGCTGGTGGAGTTCATGGCCTCCGGTCCGGTCGTGGCCATGATCGTCGAGGGCGAGCGCGTCATCGAGGGCGTGCGCGCCCTGGCCGGCCCCACCGACCCGATCGCCGCGGCTCCCGGCTCCATCCGCGGCGACTACGGCGTCATCGTCCGCGAGAACCTGATCCACGCCTCCGACTCCGAGGAGTCCGCGAACCGCGAGGTCAAGATCTTCTTCCCTGCCCACGCGTGATCCCTCCGAGGGCTGAGCGGGGGCCGGGCCCGGTTCCTTCGGGGCCTTGAGCCGGGAGGGGTGTCCGCCGGGGGCGGGTTCTCCCGGCCGCGTTCCGTGCATCGGCCCGCGCCATGCCTGCCGGCCCCCGCCGGGGGTGTAAGCGGGCCGCCTGGGCCGGGTCCCGTCCAGGCGTGTCAGGCTCCGGGGCCATGTCGATCTTCGCCACGCCCTCCGGGGGTGGTGCAGTAGGTGCCCGCCAGGGCCGAGCGCCGGGGATCGGAAGCGCGATGACCCGGCCAGGCCCTACGCATCGGGGCTCGCGTCCGGGGCTGTCAGGCTGCCGGCCCCGCCTGATACCCGCCGGGTTTGTGCTGCCACAGCTGTCGAGTTCGGGCCATGTCCGTGCGGCCGTGCCCGCGCGCGGGTTCGTGTCGTGCTCGGCCGAGCCGTTCGGGCGCGGGGGCCGCATGCCGCCCGCTGGGCGGACCTGCCCGTGCCCACCCCGGCCGGGCCAGGCCCCGCGCGGCGGCGTCCGTGTCGTGTGCCCGTTGGGTTGGCGCGGCCGGTCCGTAACTGCTCGCCGGCGCCTGCCGGCCGCCAGGCCCCCCCGCAGCGGCGTCCGCTGGTTCGGGGCGGTTGGCTCGCGGATCTGCTCGGCAAGGTTGTGCGCCGCGGAGTTCGCCGACCCGCAAACCCGCTCAGCCCGCCCCGCGCGGCGGCGTCCGTTCGGGTGGCGTGTGCTCGGATGGCCGGTATCGGCGGCCTCCGGCAGGCGAAGTTTCCAAGGATTTTTCTGAGGGGGCGTCACCTCGGCCCGCCCGCTGAGCTGCGGCGCGCGTACCTTTTCGGCCTTCGCTTGGCATATGCGTGCCGATCGGGGGAACGCGTGCCCCCGTTGGGCCGTCTCCACAAGCGAGGCACTCGCCCATCTGCTGACAATGGCGAAGACCCTCGCGCAGTGTTCGTGCAGGCCCGTTTACGATGGAGGCCTTCACGTCACAGCACCCACCTCGCCTACCTGAAAAGCCCTCAAAAGCTCGTGGGAAGGCCAGACGAATCCTGATGGGGAACTCAATGTCGTTCATCGGCCGTGACATGGCTGTCGACCTCGGGACCGCCAACACGCTGGTGTACGTCAGGGGTCGCGGGATCGTACTCAACGAGCCGTCCGTCGTCGCGATCAACACGAACACCGGTGGCATCCTCGCGGTCGGGGCCGAAGCCAAGAAGATGATCGGCCGGACCCCGGGCAACATCGTCGCCGTACGCCCGCTGAAGGACGGCGTCATCGCCGACTTCGAGATCACCGAGCGCATGCTCCGCTACTTCATCCTGAAGATCCACAAGCGGCGGTACCTCGCCCGGCCGCGTGTCGTCGTCTGTGTGCCCTCCGGTATCACGGGAGTCGAGCGCCGCGCCGTCATCGAGGCGTCGTCCCAGGCCGGCGCCCGCCAGGTGCACATCATCGAGGAACCCATGGCGGCGGCCATCGGCTCCGGCCTGCCGGTCCACGAGGCCACCGGCAACATGGTGGTGGACATCGGCGGCGGCACCACCGAGGTCGCGGTCATCTCGCTCGGCGGCATCGTCACCGCCCAGTCCATCCGCGTCGCGGGCGACGAGCTGGACAACGCGATCATCCAGCACATCAAGAAGGAGTACAGCCTCCTCCTGGGTGAGCGGACGGCCGAGCAGATCAAGATCACGATCGGTTCGGCGTACGAACTCGACACCGACGAGCACACCGAGATCCGCGGTCGGGACCTCGTCTCCGGGCTGCCCAAGACCGTCGTCATCTCCGCCGGCGAGGTACGCAAGGCGATCGAGGAGCCCGTCAACGCGATCGTCGACGCCGTGAAGACGACCCTGGACAAGTGCCCGCCGGAGCTGTCCGGCGACATCATGGACCGGGGGATCGTGCTCACCGGCGGCGGCGCCCTGCTGCGCGGCCTCGACGAGCGGCTGCGGCGCGAGACCGGCATGCCCATCCACATCGCCGAGGACCCGCTGGACAGCGTGGCGCTCGGCTCCGGCAAGTGCGTCGAGGAGTTCGAGGCGCTCCAGCAGGTGCTCGACGCCCAGCCGCGCAGATGACGTAACTCTTCGATTCCGCCGTGCGAGATGATCTCCTCTCGTACGGCGGATCGTTGATATAGAGACATAAGCTCCCACAAGTTCAACCACAAGCTCAGCCGCAAGTTGAGCCACAAGTTCATCCCCCAGCTCATCTCCCAGCTCATCTCCCAGCTCATTCCCAAGTTCATTCCCCAGTCGCATTCCAATGAGGAAGGGCACGGCCGCCGCACGTGAGGGACACGAAAGAGAGCCGGCTGCTCCTGGTGCTGTTGATCGCCATCGCGTTCGCACTGATCACGGTGGACATCCGCGGCGGCCAGAACTCCCCGGTCGACGGCGCCCGGCAGGCCGCCGCCGCGGTCTTCGGCCCGATCGAGAACGGGGTGTCGTCGGCGGTCGACCCGGTCGGCAACGCCGTCTCCGCGGTCCGCGCCTCCGGTGAGCGGCACGACCGGCTCGCCCGGCTGGAGAAGGAGAACGCGGCCCTCAAGGCGAAGCTCGGCAGCAGCGACCGCAACCGCAGCCGCCTGGGGCAGCTCGACAAGATGCTGAAGATCGCCGGCGAGGGCCAGTACGGCATCAAGGGCGCCGAGGTCATCGCCATAGGATCGGCCCAGGGCTTCTCCTGGACCGTCACCATCGACGTCGGCGCCGACGACGGCATCAAGCGGGACATGACCGTGCTCAACGGTGACGGCCTGGTCGGGCGCGTCACCACCGTCGGCCCGAACACCTCCACCGTGCTGCTCGCCAACGACCCCGACTTCACCGTCGGCACCCGGATGGAAGGCAGCGACGAACTCGGCTTCGCCTCCGGGCAGGGCGACCGCCCGATGCGCGTCGAACTCCTCAACGGCAAGGCCGAGGTGAAGAAGGGCGACCGGCTCGTCACCTTCGGCTCCCAGTCCGACAAGCCGTTCGTGCCCGGTGTCCCGGTGGGTGTCGTCTCCCGCATCGACCCCTCCGGCGGCGGCCTGACCCGCACCCTCTACGTCACCCCGTTCGTCGGCTTCAGCAAGCTGGACATCGTGGGTGTCGTCGTCGAGGCCCCGAAGAAGGACCCGCGTGACGAGGTGCTGCCGGCCAAGCCGAAGCCGACCCCGACACCGACGGTGACCGTGACGGTCACCCCGTCGTCCGACGCGACCGCCAACGACCAGCAGCAGTAGTAGGAGCTCGAAGTCCCATGCGCCTCAACCGGATCCTGCTCTCCACCGCGCTGGTCGTCGTCGCCCTGGTCATCCAGGTCAGTGTGCTCGCCCGCCTCCACCTCCCGGGCGCGGTGCCCGATCTGCTGCTGCTCACCGTGCTGGGCCTGGCGATCGTCTACGGCCATGTCGGCGGCGCCCTCGTCGGGTTCGGCGCGGGACTCCTCGCCGACCTCGCCCCGCCCGCCGACCACGCCGCCGGCCGCTACGCGCTGGTGCTGTGCGTCATCGGCTACTTCGCCGGACTCATCAAGCCGGAGAACGGCCGCCTGAAGTCCGCCACCGGCCCGATGGTCGTCGTGGTCGCCGCAGCGATCGGCTCGACGCTGCTGTACGCCGGGGTCGGCGCCCTCGTCGGCGACACCGCCGCCCGCCATGTCGGCCTCGTCGGCCTGCTGACCTCGGCCGCCGTGTACGACCTGCTCCTCGCGCCGTTCGTCGTCCCCGGCATCATCGCCCTGGCCCGCCGCGCCGAGAACGACCCGCTCGCGGAGACCGGTTCCGCGGCCAAGGCCACCGACATCTCCTCCGGCTGGCTCTCCTCCGGCACCGGGCTGCGCATCGGCAGCCAGCGCGGCGGTCTCGGCGGGCTGAAGGCCAGGACCCGTACCCGCGCCGCGCGCGTGAGCCGCATCAAGGGGGTCAAGCGCCTGTGACCGGCGGACAGTTGACGGCCGTACAGACAGTCGCACAGACGGCCGTACAGACGGCTGCGCAGACGGCCGTACAGACGCGGTGGCCGCGCCCCGACGCGCACAGCTTCGTCGTATATGACACATACACGCACTGAGAGGGGGAGGCAGCCGCAGTGACCAACATTCCCGAGACCGGACGGACCCCACGGGTCCAGATCCGGCTCATCGTGATCCAGATCCTCGTCCTCTCCCTGCTCGGCACCCTCGGCGGCCGGCTGTGGTACCTCCAGATCCGTGAGGGCGCCGAGTACCAGAAGGAAGCGTCCGGCAACCACGTCCAGCAGGTCGTCCAGCCCGCCGTACGCGGGTCGATCCTGGACGCGCGGGGTGTGGCGCTCGCCGACAACGAGACCCGGCTGGTGGTCTCCGCCTCCCGCACCGACCTGCTGAAGCAGAAGGACGACGGCAAGGCGGTCCTCACCAAGCTGGCCGGCGTCCTCGGCATGGACCCCAAGGAGGTCATGCTGAAGGTCCGGCTGTGCGACGCCAAGACCCCGCAGCCCTGCTGGAACGGCTCCCCGTACCAGCCGATCCCGATCACCGACAAGGCCACCGCCAAGCAGGCCCTGCAGATCCGTGAGCGCGCCGAGGACTTCCCCGGCATCACCGCCGAGCCCGAGGCCGTGCGCCGCTACGGTGCCCCCGGCAAGTCGAACACCGCGCAGGTCCTCGGCTACCTCTCGCCGGTCACCGACAACGAGATCCAGCAGGCCAAGGACACCGACTCGCCCTACCTGCGCTCCGACATGGTCGGCCGCAGCGGCCTGGAGCGCCAGTACGACAAGGCGCTGCGCGGCAAGGCCGGCGTCACCCGCTACGAGGTCGACAACCTCGGCCGCGTCATCGGCAAGGCCCAGGCCGACGCCGCCGAGCCCGGCGCCAACCTCGTCACCAGCATCGACTCCCGCGTCCAGCGGGTCGCCGAGTACGAGCTGGACCACGCCATGAAGGTCGCCCGCCAGCAGTACGACAAGATCACCGGCGAGAACTACAAGGCCGACTCCGGCGCCGTCGTCGTGATGGAGGCCAAGACCGGCCGGATCGTCGCCATGTCCTCCGCCCCGACCTACGACCCCAACGTCTGGGTCGGCGGCATCTCCGCCAAGAACTACAAGGCCCTCACCGGCAAGAACTCCGACTACCCGCTGCTCAACAGGGCCATACAGGGTCAGGCGGCGCCCGGTTCGACCTTCAAGGTGGTCTCCACGGCCGCCGCGGTCCAGGCCGGCTACGTCTGGGACGGCGGCTACCCGTGCACCAGCTCGTACTCGGTGGGCGGCCAGGTCTTCAAGAACTTCGAGGGCGAGAACTTCGGCCCGATCTCGCTCGGCCGCGCCCTGGAGGTGTCCTGCGACACCGTCTTCTACGGCCTCGCCGACCGCGAGTGGAAGAAGGACGGCGGCATCAACCCCAAGAAGGGCGAGCCCAAGGACTACTTCTTCAAGACCGCCCACCAGTTCGGCCTCGGCAAGGAGACCGGCGTCGACCTGCCCAACGAGGTCACCGGCCGCGTCCCCGACCGCCAGTGGAAGCAGAACTACTGGAAGGCCAACAAGGACGCCTGGTGCAAGTCCGGCAAGAAGAACGGCTCGTACGTGGAGAGGATCGCGTACGAGAACTGCCTCGAGGGCAACAAGATGCGCGAGGGCGACGAGATCAACTACTCCATCGGCCAGGGCGACACCCTCGTCACCCCGATCCAGGAGGCCGTGATGTACGGCGCCGTCGCCAACGGCGGCACCATGTACCAGCCGACCATCGGCAAGGCCGTCATCAGCCCCGACGGCAAGTCCGTCCAGGAGATCAAGCCCAAGAAGACCGGAAAGCTGCCGGTCAGCCAGGCCACCCTGAAGGGCATGAACGAGGCCTTCGCGGGCGTCATCACCCGCGGTACCGCCGCCTGGAAGTTCGGCGGCTGGCCGCAGGACAAGATCGCGCTGCACGCCAAGACCGGTACCGCCGAGGTCTACGGCAAGCAGACCACGTCCTGGCTGGCCACCTACTCCAAGGACTACACGGTCATCATGACCATCGCCCAGGCCGGTACGGGCTCCGGTGCCTCCGGTGAGGCCGTGCGCAACATCTACAGCGCGCTCTACGGCGTCCAGTCCGACGGCTCCATCGACAAGAAGAAGGCCCTGCTGCCCACCCCGCAGAAGGGCCTGCCCCAGGTCCGCACCGACGGCACGATCGCCGCCGGCAAGGTCTCCCGCGACCCTGCCAAGGACATCCAGGCCACCCCGTCCGGCTCGCCCGCCCCGGACGACTCCCAGCCCCCGGCGACCACCGCCTCGCCCGAGACCGGCAACCGCAACAGCAACACCCGCAGGCGACCTCGCAAGAGGGGAAGCCGGAGGATGCCCGTATGACCGGCAACAGCTTCTCCGTCTCCGGGTACGGCCCCGCGCGGGCCGGCTGGACCCGGCTCCTCGCCCGCGACTCGGTGGCCCGCCGACTGGACTGGCCCATACTGCTCGCGTGCCTCGCCCTGTCGGGGCTCGGCTCGCTGCTCGTCTACTCCGCGACCCGCAACCGCACCGAGATCAACCAGGGCGACCCCTACTACTTCCTGCTCCGGCACCTGATGAACACCGGCATCGGGCTCGCCCTGATGATCGGCACGATCTGGCTCGGCCACCGCACCCTGCGCAACTTCGTGCCGATCCTCTACGGCCTCTCCGTCTTCGGCATCCTGCTGGTGCTCACCCCGCTCGGCTCCACCGTCAACGGCGCCCACTCCTGGATCGTGCTCGGCGGCGGCTTCTCCCTCCAGCCCTCGGAGTTCGTGAAGATCACGATCATCCTCGGCATGGCGATGCTGCTCGCGGCCCGCGTCGACGCCGGCGACAAGAAGTACCCCGACCACCGCACCGTCCTGCAGGCCCTCGGCCTGGCCGCCGTACCGATCATGATCGTGCTGCTCATGCCCGACCTCGGCTCGGTCATGGTCATGGTGATCATCATCCTGGGCATCCTGCTCGCCTCCGGCGCCTCCAACCGATGGGTGTTCGGCCTGCTCGGCGCGGGCGCCCTGGGCGCGATCGCGGTCTGGCAGCTGCACATCCTGGACGAGTACCAGATCAACCGCTTCGCCGCCTTCGCCAACCCCGACCTCGACCCGGCCGGCGTCGGCTACAACACCAACCAGGCCCGCATCGCGATCGGCTCCGGCGGCCTGACCGGCGCGGGCCTCTTCCACGGCTCGCAGACCACCGGCCAGTTCGTGCCCGAGCAGCAGACCGACTTCGTCTTCACCGTCGCGGGCGAGGAACTGGGCTTCGTCGGCGCGGGCCTGATCATCCTGCTGCTGGGCGTCGTGCTCTGGCGCGCCTGCCGCATCGCCCGCGAGACGACCGAGCTGTACGGCACGATCGTCGCCGCCGGGATCGTGGCCTGGTTCGCCTTCCAGGCCTTCGAGAACATCGGCATGACCCTCGGCATCATGCCGGTCACCGGCCTGCCACTGCCGTTCGTCTCCTACGGCGGATCGTCGATGTTCGTGGTGTGGGTGGCGGTGGGGCTCCTCCAGTCGATCAGGGTGCAGCGGCCGATGTCCGCGTAGCCCCGCGGAGCATCGCGGAGCCTCCGCGCAGCCGATGTCCCTGCGGGAGGGCGTACCAGGCCGGATCGGGGCTAGATTCGGTTCATGGCGGATACGAAGCGGGAGATAGAACGGAAGTACGAGTCCGACGAGAGCGGCCTGCCCGACCTGACCGGCGTCGGCGGGGTGGCGGGCGTCCTCGACAAGGGCGTCGTGGAACTGGACGCCACCTACTACGACACCCCCGACGAGCGCCTCGCCGCCACCGGTGTCACCCTGCGCCGCCGCACCGGCGGCTCCGACGCGGGCTGGCACCTCAAACTCCCGGTCGCCCCGGGAGTGCGCGACGAGATCCGCGCGCCCCTCTCGGACACGGTCCCGGACGACCTCACCCCCCTGCTCCGCTCCCGCGTCCGCGACGCCGAACTGGTCCCCGTGGTCCGGCTCCGCTCCGTCCGCGACGTACGCCACCTCGTCGACGCCGACGGCCGGCTGCTCGCCGAGGCCAGCGTGGACGCCGTGACCGCGGAGCGGCTCACCGGAGACGGCGGCCTGGCCCAGTGGACCGAGATCGAGGTGGAGCTCGCCGACGGCGGGGACCCGGCCTTCCTCGACCTGGTGGACAAGCGGCTGCGCAAGGCCGACGTACGGCCGTCCAAGTCACCGTCGAAGCTGGCCCGGGCGCTGACGGAGACCGCGCCGAAGGGGTCGGGGCCGAAGGGGAAGAAGGGCCGGCGCCGGCAGAAGGCCGGACAGCCCGCCCAACCCGCCACCGCCGGCGACCACGTCCTCGCCTACATCCGCACCCAGCGCGACGTGATCGTCGACCTCGACCCGGCCGTACGCAGGGACGTCGAGGACTCCGTCCACCAGATGCGGGTCGCCACCCGCCGCACCCGCAGCGCCCTGCGCGCCTACCGCTCGCTGTTCGACCGGTCCGTCACCGAGCCGATCGGCGCGGAGCTGAAGTGGCTGGCGGGCGAACTGGGCGTGGACCGCGACCGGGAGGTGCTGGCCGAGCGCCTCACGACGGACCTCGGCGGCCTGCCGGACACGCTCGTCCACGGCCCGGTCGCCGACCGGCTGCACGCCTGGTCGGAGGGCCGGCGCGGCGGCTCCCGGCCGCACGTGATCGGCGTACTGGACTCCGCCCGCCATCTGGCGCTGCTCGACTCCCTGGACGCCCTGCTCACCGACCCGCCGCTGCGGAAGGCGGCCGGCGGCAAGCCGTCCAAGGCGATCGCCAAGGCCGCCCGCAAGGAGTCCCGCCGCGTCGCCGGGCTCATCGAGCAGGCGATCGACACGCCGCCCGGCCAGGACCGCGACGTCGCCGTGCACGAGGCCCGCAAGAAGGCCAAGCGCACCCGCTACACGGCGGAAGCGGCCACCCCGGCCCTCGGCCACCCGGCGGCCGCCCTGACCAAGGCCATGAAGTCCCTGACCCAGCTGCTCGGCGACCACCAGGACAGCGTCATGGCCCGCCTGGCCCTGCGCGAGCTCTCCGCCGTGGCGCACGCGACGGGGGAGGACACGTTCACCTGGGGACTGCTGTACGGGCGGGAGGAGCAGCGGGCGGCGGAGGTGGAGGCGGAGCTGCCACGGGTGTGGAAGAAGGCGCGGTCGAGGGTGATCGTCTGAGCGGGGCCCTTCGCCGGGTTAGGCTAGATGGTCACCCCTGTCAGCTCACGAAGGTACGAAGGTAACCCCCGCGATGTCTGTCGAGTCGGTCTTCCCACAGCTCGAGGCCCTGCTCCCGCATGTGCAGAAGCCGATCCAGTACGTAGGCGGCGAGCTCAACTCGACCGTCAAGCCGTGGGACAGTTGTGACGTCCGCTGGGCGCTCATGTACCCGGACGCGTACGAGGTCGGCCTGCCCAACCAGGGCGTCATGATTCTCTACGAGGTACTCAACGAGCAGGAGGGCGTCCTCGCCGAGCGCACGTACAGCGTGTGGCCGGACCTGGAGGCGCTGATGCGGGAGCACGGCGTCCCGCAGTTCACGGTGGACGGCCACCGCCCGGTGAAGGCCTTCGACGTGTTCGGCCTCAGCTTCTCCACGGAGCTGGGCTACACGAACATGCTCACGGCCCTGGACCTGGCCGGCATCCCGCTGGAGTCCAAGGACCGCACGGTCGACGACCCGATCGTCCTGGCCGGCGGCCACGCGGCCTTCAACCCGGAGCCGATCGCCGACTTCATCGACGCGGCGGTCATCGGCGACGGCGAGCAGGCCGTGCTCGACATGACGCGGATCATCAAGGAGTGGAAGGCGGAAGGCCGCCCCGGCGGCCGCGAGGAGGTCCTCCTCCGCCTGGCGAAGACCGGCGCCGTCTACATCCCGGCGTTCTACGACGTCGAGTACCTCCCCGACGGCCGCATCGCCCGCGTGGTCCCCAACAGGTCGGGCGTCCCCTGGCGCGTGTCGAAGCACACGGTCATGGACCTGGACGAGTGGCCGTACCCCAAGCAGCCCCTCGTCCCGCTCGCCGAGACGGTGCACGAGCGCATGTCGGTGGAGATCTTCCGCGGCTGCACGCGCGGCTGCCGCTTCTGCCAGGCGGGCATGATCACCCGCCCGGTGCGTGAGCGCTCGATCACCGGCATCGGCGAGATGGTCGACAAGGGCCTGAAGGCGACGGGCTTCGAGGAGGTGGGCCTGCTGTCCCTCTCCTCCGCCGACCACACCGAGATCGGCGACATCGCCAAGGGCCTGGCGGACCGCTACGAGGAAGACAAGATCGGCCTCTCCCTCCCCTCCACCCGCGTGGACGCCTTCAACATCGACCTGGCGAACGAGCTGACCCGCAACGGCCGCCGCTCGGGCCTCACCTTCGCTCCCGAGGGCGGCTCGGAACGCATCCGCAAGGTCATCAACAAGATGGTCTCGGAGGACGACCTCATCCGTACGGTCTCGACGGCCTACGGCAACGGCTGGCGCCAGGTGAAGCTGTACTTCATGTGCGGCCTGCCCACGGAGACCGACGACGACGTCCTCCAGATCGCCGACATGGCGACGAAGGTCATCGCGAAGGGCCGCGAGGTCTCGCGCTCGAACGACATCCGCTGCACGGTCTCGATCGGCGGCTTCGTCCCCAAGCCCCACACGCCCTTCCAGTGGGCCCCGCAGCTCTCCGCCGAGGAGACGGACGCCCGCCTCGAAAAGCTCCGCGACAAGATCCGCGGCGACAAGAAGTACGGCCGCTCGATCGGCTTCCGCTACCACGACGGCAAGCCCGGCATCATCGAGGGCCTCCTCTCCCGCGGCGACCGCCGCATCGGCGCCGTCATCCGCGCCGTCTACGACGACGGCGGCCGCTTCGACGGCTGGCGCGAGCACTTCTCCTACGACCGCTGGATCGCCTGCGCCGACAAGGCCCTCGCCCCCCAAGGCGTGGACGTCGACTGGTACACCACCCGCGAGCGCACCTACGAGGAAGTCCTCCCCTGGGACCACCTGGATTCGGGCCTGGACAAGGACTGGCTCTGGGAGGACTGGCAGGACTCCCTCGACGAGACGGAGGTCGAGGACTGCCGCTGGACACCGTGCTTCGATTGCGGGGTGTGCCCTCAGATGGACACCCAGATCCAGATCGGCCCGACCGGCAAGAAGTTGCTCCCTCTGACGGTCAAGAACGCTGCGCCGGCGCCCGCTTCGAGTGGTCACACGCACTGAGGTGACCATGATGCCCCCTTCGCTTCGGAGGGGGCGCAGTCGTGTCATGACCTGCCGGAACAGCCGATGCAAGTTGCCTTCGGCAAGTTGATGCCCATGTAAGCGATTGCTGGTTAAAGTCATGTGGTTACTACTGGTTGTGGGGACAACCAGAGCTCGGTCGGCTGTGCCGACATCCTGGGGAGGGCCTGTAGCGCATGAGTCGTCGCTCTGCTGGTTTTGTCGGTGCCTGGGCAGAAATGCAGCGTCAGCACCAGCGTCAAGTGGAAGCCGAGGCCAGACGGCGCCGGGAAGAGGCACGGCAGGCGCGGGCCTATCAACGACTTGCCACTCAGGAACGTCGGCAGTATCGACAGGCAGAGGCGAGGCGGCGCACGGAGGAACTGGACGCGCAGGTCGCCACCTTGCAGGGGCTGCTGGCCGCGGGTTGCCAGGCGCCGGCCTTCAGGGCGTCGTCCCTGATGCGCGCGGAAGAGATCGCGCCGTTCGACCCGGGACAACTCGCGTGGCCTGTGCGCATGCCGGATCCGAGCCAGTACCAGGCGCAGGGTGGGTGGACCGCAAACAGGCGTGCACAGGCCGAGGCGGAGGCACGGGCTCGGTTCGAACGGGACTGGCACGCCGCGCAAGCTGCAGAGGCCCAGCGACAGCAGCAGCTGGCTGCCCTCCAGCGGGACTACGAGCAGAGGACTGGGGCTCAGCGTGCGGAGGTGCGTCGGCACAATGCCGGCATCGTCGAGGTGACCGAGGGCGTCAGGCGGGGAGACCCTGACTCCGTGGTCGAGTACTTCTCAGCGGCTCTCTACTCGTCGACTGCCTGGCCGGAAGGGTTTCCTCGGCAGGTCGCGGCAGCCTTCGACTCGGCGGCGGGGCAGCTTGTTCTGGACTGGGAGCTGCCCGGGTACGACGTGGTCCCCGAGGCGAAATCCGTGAGGTACGTGCCCGCCCAGGATGAGGACAAGGAAACCGCACGTCCTGTGACTCAGCGCCGTGGGCTGTACCGAGAGGTGCTGGCGCAGAGCCTGCTGCTGGTCCTGCACCAGCTCTTCGCGGCGGACGAGTACGGAATCCTCGACTCGGTGGCCCTGAACGGCTTCGTGGACGCCCACGACCCGGCGACGGGCAGGCGAACGCACATCTTCCTTGCGACCGTCATGGCCCAGCGGGCGGCGTTCATCGGCCTGCACCTGGAACAGGTGGACGCGGTCAGCTGCCTGACCGACGCGTTGAGGGGCCAGCTCGCGTCCAGACCTGATCAACTCACCTCCGTACGGCCTGGTCGAAAGCCTCAGGACGTAGGGAACCACGTTGTCACCCACGGCGGTGATGAGGATCCGGATCTGTATGACATGGATCCGATCGAATTCGAATCGCTCGTTGCCGACCTGTTCCGCGCCATGGGGATGCAGGCTGTGACGACTCAGCGCTCGAATGACGGCGGCGTGGACGTCGACGCGCTGGACCCGACTCCCATCCGAGGCGGCAAGATCGTCGTACAGGTGAAGCGCTACCGGAGCACGGTGCCGCCCACCGCGGTGCGGGACCTGTACGGAACGGTCCAGGACATGGGCGCCAACAAGGGAGTGCTGGTGACCACGGCGGGCTTCGGCCCCGGCTCACACGCATTCGTTCGGGGCAAGCCTTTGGAGCTCATCTCGGGCGGTGAACTCGTCGATCTGCTGCACCGGCACGGGCTTCGGGGGCGCCTGGGAGAGGGCGGACGACCGACTCCGGCGCAGCCGTCGTCGTCCAGTCCCGCATCGGCGCCCGACGACCACAACGTGTTGGGCATGACGTGGTCCGGCCGTGTCGCACTGGACGTATGCGCGCTCGTCTGCCGTGGCGACCGAGTCCTGAGCGATGACCATTTCGTCTTCTTCAACAATCCGCAGACTCCCGACGGTTCGGTACGCACGGTGCCGGCCGCGGCGCCGGACAAGGCGGCGCTCCGTGTCTCCTTCGACGCGCTGCCGGAAGCGGCTGACCGGTTCGTGCTCGTGGCGGCCGTTGATCCGGAGGTGAACCCTGGAGCCGACCTGTCCGGATTCACCGACGCGTGTATCCGGTTGCTGGACCCGGCAATGACTGAGCTCGGTCGGCTTGAGGTCTCCGATGGCCGCTCCCACGAAACCGCCTTGGTGCTCGGCTCCTTCCGGCGCAGGGCCAGTGGCGACTGGGACTTCGTGCTCGGCGGGAAGGGGTACACAGGGGGGTTGGAGCAGCTCGTGCAGGAGTACGGCATCGAAGTGGAATGACGGCACCGGCAAGAGGTTGCTGCCTCTGGCGGTCAAGGACGGGCGGCAGGCGCGGGGCCCGACTACACAAGCTCGGCGGATATCTTCCACAGTCCTTCGAAGAATTCCGTGCTGTCCCGGACGAAGCGCTTTGACTCGTCGTTTCCGTGTCTGGAATTCCAGCCGTGGATGCTGGTGAGTGGGCCTTTTGGGTTCAGCAGGGTGCGGGTTGGGTCTTGGATGGGGAACCCTGACGTCCAGGCCACGTCATAGAACCCGGTGAAAGCCATGTCCTCGTTGAAGATGTAAAGCTTGAAGACGGGAATTCCGGGGTAGGTTCGAAACTCGACGGTGACATCAACCCCGGATTCCCGTAGGCGCAGCGCAAGTCCGGACAGGTGATGAGAATAATCCCTGGTTCTGCGGGTCTGGTATTCGCGGAATTCGGGGTCGTCGGACGTTGAGCCGTCCTGGTGGAGCGTACAGGGGAGCCCGACGGGTCCCGCCAGGTCCGGAACGAGGATCCGGATGGTGACCGAACGGGTGCGCCCCGGGGTGGTGAGGACATCCAGCAGAAGGCGTTGCAGGTGCAGGAAGAGGGTTTCCCCTGTATAGCCGATGAAGCGAATGTTCACCGTGCGGGCGGTGAAGGCCTCATCGATGTAGGGGCCCAAGGAGTGCGGATTGGTGACCGGCGGTGTGTTGCGGCCGTTCGGTGGTGTGTCCGCCAGATCCTTCAGGGCGTCGTACAGGATGTAGGCGACCGCACTGAGCAGTGCCCCGCCGAGAAACATCTTTCCTTCGAGAAAGTCACCCACCGGTTTGACGAACTGCGCCAGGATGCCGAGCGCAACGACACCCAGCAGCACGCACCGCGTGACGGCCGACTCCACGCGCGACCGGAAAAGACGTACACGCGCGCGAATCCGCTCAGCAGATGAAACCGCCATGACGCCCCCGTCATTCGACCCCGCAGGGCGTGCGCCCCGCACAAGTGCTGAACAGGGTCGCGGACACGGGCCCGCGGGACAAGGGCGCGCGGGAGGCGTACGGAAGTGGGTCAGCGGGACGAGTCGGGGCACCGGGCTGTCGCGTCACCCCGCGTTCTGCTCGATGTGCAGATGGACCGGACCGCGAAGAACGGGGCTGCGCCGGTACGGCGGGGGGTCGGTGACCAGTCGGGGGTGGTCCAGGCGGCGTACCAGTTCGGTCAGGGCTATCTGGGTTTCCCGGCGGGCCAGTGGGCCGCCGAAGCACAGGTGGATGCCGCTGCCGAAGCCGAGGTGCTGGTTGTCGCGCCGGTCGGGGTCGAAGCGGTCGGGGTCGTGGAACCGGTCGGGGTCACGGCTGCCCGAGGCCAGCATCAGCATGATCTGCGAGCCCTTGGGGATGACGGTGTCGGCGACGGTGATGTCGCTGTACGCCGCCCGCCAGGGAATGATGTGCACGGGGGGCTCGTAGCGCAGCAGTTCCTCCACCAGCGGGACGACCAGGCCCGGTTCGTCGCGCAGTCGCTGGAGCACCTGCGGGTTGCGCAGCAGCGTCAGCATGCCGTTGGTGATGAGGTTGACGGTGGTCTCGTGGCCGGCGATCAGCAGCAGGTTGGCGGTGGCGATGATCTCGTCGTCGGTCATCCGCCCGTCCGGCCCGTCGTCGTTGGCCAGCCGTGCCAGCAGGTCCTCGCCCGGCCGGCCGTGGCGTTGCTCCAGCAGCCCGCCGAGGTACTGCCGCAGGTCTTTGCGGGCCTGCAGCCCGTTCTCCAGTTTTTCCTTCGGGTCGGTCTTGGGGTTGTAGTCGATCGCGTTGACGAGGGCGTCCACCCACAGATGGAACCGCGGTTCGTCCTCGCGTGGCACGCCGAGCAGGTGGCAGATCACCGTGACGGGGAACGGGTAGGCGAAGTCGTCGACGATGTCGATCCGCTCCTTGCCCGCGAAGCCGTCGATCAGGCCGTTGACGACGGCGGTCAGGTCGCCGTCCAGGCCCGTCACCAGCCCCGGGGTGTGCGGGGGGCCGAAGTGGCGCATCGCCATGCGCCGCAGGCGGTCGTGCTCGGGCGGGTCGAGGTTGATGAACGCCGGGGTGGCCTCCCCCTCGTGCGTGGGCATCGGGTGCGACAGATTGCGGACGTCGGAGCTCAGGTGCGGGTCGTGCAGCAGGTCCGTGAGCTCGCGGTAGGTGCTGATGACGTAGCTGCCGTCCTCCTGCCGGGCCACCGGCGTCTCGCGCAGTTCGGCGTACAGCGGGTAGGGGTCGGCCCGGGAGGAGTAGTCGAGGATCCGGTGCAGGGTGTCGGGTGTCTTGGTCGTGGTCATCTCGCTCTCCCTCCTACCGGTGGTGCTGGTAAGCGGCCGTGACGCGCCGTTCACCCGGGTCATGTCCGGTGACGACCACGGTGGCGCCCTGGGCGAGCAGGGTGGGGCCGGGGAAGTCGACGGGCACCGGCTTCACGTCGACGGGCTGGTCGGGCGTGGGGCAGGGCGGCGGGAACGGGGCGGCCGTCTCGATCAGCCGCCGGTAGTGGTCGAGCCACTTGGCGTTGTTGAAGCTGACCGCCGCGGTGACGCGGCCCTGGTAGCCGTACGCGGCGACGAAACGGCGGTCGGACACCGACCCCTGGCTGACGACCACCTCGTCGGCGAAGGTCGGTACGCCGACGGACTTGATGTTGACGCCGAACTGGATCGACCAGAACACCGGGATGGACAGGTGGGGCCAGCGGTCCGCCTGGCCGCTGACCATGTTGTGCGCCGCGACCTCGGCCTGTTCCACGGCGTTGGCCCAGTGTTCCAGCGAGATGAGCCGGTACTCGTAGACCGGGTTCGGGCAGCGCGCCACGTCCCCGGCGACGAAGACGTCGTCGGTGAGCAGGCCGTCGATGGTGAGGGCCCGGCAGCCCGTGTCGCAGGCGATCCCCCACGGGCCGGCGGCCAGTCCCGAGCCCCGCAGCCATTCGGTGTTGCGGATGCCGCCGAGCGCCACCACGGCCACGTCGGCGTCGATCGTGCTGCCGTCGTCGAAGTGGGCCCGGCGGAAGCGGCCCCGCGCGTCGCCCTCCAGCTGGGTGACCTTGACACCGCAGCGCAGGTCGACGCCGTGAGCGCGCTGCATGTCCGCCGCGACCTCGCCGATCATGGCGCCGAGCGCCCCGACCAGCGGGGCCGGCGCGAGTTCGGCGACGGTCACCGGGATGTCCCGTTCGCGGCAGACGGAGGCGATCTCGGACCCGGTGAATCCCGCGCCGATGACCAGCACGCGGGAGGGCCCGGCGGCGAGGGCTCGCTGCAGGCTCTCGGCGTGTTCGCGCGTTCGTACGACGAATACGCCGTCCAGGTCCGCCTCGGCCTCGACGAACCACGGCCGGGCCCGTACCCCGGTGGAGATCAGCACCCGGTCGAAGGGAATCTCGCGTCCGTCGGCGAGACGCACGTGGTTGGCCGCCAGGTCCAGCCCGGCGGCGGGTACGCCCAGCAGCCACTCCGCGTCGATGTCACGGCGTCGCGGCAGCATGGTGCCCCCGGCCGGCACCCAGCCGGTCAGTACCTGCTTGGACAGGGGAGGCCGGTCGTAGGGCTCGCCCGTCTCGTCACCGATCATGGTCAGCGATCCGGTGAATCCCTCGTCGCGGAGGGCCTCCGCGGCCCGCAGTCCCGCCAGGGACGCTCCGACGACCACGACGCGGCCGTCACGCTTGAACGCTCGCAGGGTGTCGGCGCTGGTCATGACGTCGACGCCTCCATCGGTACGTTCCGCCCCTCCAACTGGTCGACCAGGATCGCCTGGACCGGGCAGGCCGCCGCGGCCCGCAGGACCTGGTCGCGCCGGGCGTCGTCGGGGTTCGGGTCGTACATCAGCGCTTCTTCGCCGTGCATCCGGAACGCGTCCGGGGCGAGGAACGCGCACTGCGCGTAGCCTTCGCACCGGGAAAGATCAACGACAACTCTCATCCCGACCTCCACAGGGATTGCGAGCTGCGGACCGATGACAGGGTCAGGTCCTCTGGGCGGTTCTACAGACGCCGGTCGTTCTGTCCGCGACGAGTCGTCCTGTCCGCGACGAGTGGTTGTTCCTGCGGAGAGCCGACGGGCGGGGTGCGCACCCTCGTAAAACGGTATCCCCCGGGCATGTCACCCGCACCCGGGGAACTTCGTTCACCCGCCCGCCGCGTGCCCGTGCGGCGGTGATCGCTGGCGCCGATGCTTGCCGCATGGGTCAAGTGCTGGGTGATGTGCTGGGCCTGGCGGCCGGTGTGGCCGTCAGTCCGCTGCCGATCATCGCCATCATCATCGTGCTGGCGACGCCTCGTGGACGCGTGAACGGGTTGGTGTTCGCCACCGGCTGGGTGGTGGGCCTGTCCGCCTTGGGCGCGGTGATGCTGCTTATCGGCGGCAAGGGCGGTGCCGGAGCCCAGGGACAGCCCGCCGACTGGGTGGGGGCTCTCAAGCTCGCGCTGGGGGTGGCGCTGGTTCTGCTCGCCGTGCGGCTGTGGCGTCATCGTCCTGCGGATGCCACACAGGCGCAGTTGCCTCAGTGGATGGCCGCGCTCGACCGCTTCACCCCGGTGAAGATCTTCCTTCTCGCCCTGCTGCTGTCCGCCGGAAACCTGAAGAACGCCCCGCTGACCATCGCCGCGGCGGCCACCATCAGCTCGTCGGGACTGCCGGCCGGAGAGCAGATCGCCGCGCTGGCGATCTTCGTCCTCGTCGCCTCCCTCGGGCTGCTGACTCCGCTGGGGGTCTTCCTGGTCATGGGCGAGCGGGCGAAGAGCACGCTGGGCAACTGGAAGGAATGGGCGGCGCGGCACAACACGGCTGTCATGGCGGTGCTGTTCTTCGTGTTCGGGCTGAAGCTGCTGGGGGACGGGATCGGCGTGCTGAGTTCCTGACGGAGTTCGTGCTGAGTTCCTGACGGAGTTCATGTCACGGACGCGCATCCCGGTCCCGCACCGGAGGCGGGCTTCCGAGGCGGCCGGCCAGCCGCGGTTCCTGGGCCGCCACGGCACCCGCGCTGATGCTGATCGCGACGGCGACACAGACCGCGATCAACCACGACAGCATGATGAACACCGAGCCGAGGGAGCCGTACTCGGCGAGGGCGTGGTTGAGGGCCCGCGGCAGGTACAGCCGTGCGGTCACGCTCAGTGCGGTGAGGGCGACAGCTGTGATCACCGCGCCGGGCAGCAGCGGCTTCCAGGCGATCAGGCCGCCGAGCAGCAGGTGCTGGGTCCACCACCACAGCCCCGTCAGACCCACCAGCGTGATCGGGATCCCCAGCCAGGCCCCGACGCCGAACCCGTCGCGCAGGGGACCCTGCACCAGCAGTGCCCCCAGCCACAGGACGAGCCAGGCCAGCCAGCGCCAGGGGGCGATCCGGGTTCCTGCCCGGGGGATCTCCCAGGCCCGTTTGCACAGCCGTTGCATCGCCCTGCTGACCGCGGTGGCCGAGAGCAGCACCATCAGTCCGCCCACCACACCGGTCGCCTGCCGCAGATCGCCCGAGGTGGGAGTGAGCGCGTGTACGAGCTGGGCGTTCGCGGCTCCCGTGACCCCGAAGACGGTGCGTACGGACGTGATGAGCTGCTGCCGTACCGGAGGGGGAGCGTACGCCCCGACCACGAAGAGCAGCGGGACCGCGGTCAGGAAGCACTGCGCCGCCAGGCGGGTGGCGGAGTCGAAGACGTTCACCGACACCAAGCGGTCCGCGAGGTGGGTGACCACCGGGAACCGGGCCGCCGCCCGGGAGTGCGCGGACCGGGCGGCGGCGACCAGCCGATGCGCCAGCTGATGCGGCGCCAGCCGATGCGCCGATCCCCGCCGACGGGAGGTACCGGCGGTCCGGTGATGCGATGTGAGCATGTTCCCAGAGTGGGGGACCTGGCGCTCCGCAGCACGTCAGGCACGGCGCGCCCGCCCCGGCCCGTACTCCGGGGCGCCGCCGCTTCTGTTGCGGAGGGCGGCGGCCCGGCGTTGGAATCAAGTGTGAGGCACTTTGGCGGCGCCGTGTCCGCAGGCCGCCCCGCTCCCGGGACGGGGTCCGGCCGGAAGGGGCTCAAGAGCGACGCCCTGGGCATGTTCTCCTCGGTGGTCATCGGGCTGGCCTCCACCGCCCCGGCGTACAGCCTCGCGGCGACGCTGGGGCTCATCGTGGCGGCGGTCGGCCTGCAGGCCCCGATCGTCATCATGCTGTCGTTCGTCCCGATGCTGCTGATCGCGTACGCGTTCCGGGAGCTCAACGCGAGCAACGCCGACTGCGGAACCACCTTCACCTGGGCGACCCGCGCCTTCGGTCCCCGCACCGGCTGGATGGGCGGCTGGGGCATCATCGTCGCCAACGTCATCGTCATGGCGAGCCTCGCCGAGATCGCCGGTACCTACAGTTTCCGGCTGGTGGGCCTGGACGGGCTGGCGAGTAGCCGGCTGTGGACCACCGTGGCGGGCATCGTCTGGATCGCCGTGATGACCGCGGTCTGCTACGTCGGCATCCAGTTCTCCGCCGCCCTCCAGCGCTGGCTGCTGTGCCTGGAAGTGGGGATGCTGCTCCTCTTCGCCGTGGCCGCGCTGGTGAGGGTCTACACCGACGCGCCCCCGACGGCGATCCATGTCTCCGCCTCCTGGTTCAACCCCTTCGAGGTGTCCTCGGTGAAGGGCCTCACCTCGGGCCTCCTCGCGGGCGTTTTCATCTACTGGGGCTGGGACACCGCCGTCTCGATCAACGAGGAGACCGTCGACAGCACCCGCATCCCCGGCCGCGCCGCGGTCCTGTCCACCGTGCTGCTCCTGATCATGTACGCGCTGGTGGCCACCTCGGCGCAGGCCTTCGCCGGAGTCGGCTCCTCGGGCATCGGGCTGGGCAACAGCGGCAAGTCCGACGATGTGTTCTCCGGACTGGGCGACGCCGTCTTCGGGAGCCAGAACGCGGGGCTCGTCCTGTCGAGCCTGCTGATCCTGATGGTCCTGACCTCGGCGCTGGCCTCCACCCAGACCACCATCCTGCCCCTGGCCCGGACGGTCTTCTCCATGGCGGTCCACAAGGCCGTCCCCGCCCGGTTCGCCCGGGTCCACCGCAGGTTCCTCACCCCGACCTGGTCGACCGTCGGCATGGGGGCGCTCTCGATCGCCTTCCTCGTCCTGCTGACCTCCTTCAGCGGGAACGTCCTGGCCGACTCGATCGACTCCGTCGGCCTCGCGATCACCTTCCACTACGGACTGACCGGCTTCGCCTGCCTCTGGTACCACCGCAAGGTCCTCACCCGCAGCAACAAGGACCTCGTCTTCAAGGGCGTACTGCCCGGTCTTGGCGGGCTGATCATGCTCTGCCTGTTCCTCTACGCCACCTACGTCTACGCGGCCCCCGGGTACGGCGCGACCAGCGTCGACCTGCCCCTGATCGGCCCGACCGGCGGGGTCACCGTCATCGGCCTGGGCGCCCTGCTGCTCGGGGCGCTGCTGCTGCCGGTGGTCACCCGTGGCCACACCGTGGCGCTCAAACTCCAGCGGGGCCTGCTGCCCCGCCGTCTGCCGCGGCACACCGCCCTCGACTCGGCGAGCCGCTATCTGCCCGCCGACAGCGGGTCCGGGGTGGGCGGCGACTGGTACGACGTCATCCCGCTGTCGGGCACCCGGGTCGGCCTGGTCGTCGGGGACGTGCTCGGGCACGGGCTGCGCGCCGCGGCCACCATGGGAAGCCTGCGTACGGGGGTGCGCGTCCTGGCCCGGCTGGACCTGACCCCGGACGAGCTCCTGTCCCGCCTCGACGACCTGGCCGAGCAGACCGCGCACGAGCGCGGGAACGGCCACGACCCGGGCCTGCTGAGGCGGCGGGCGCCCGCCGACGTCCGGGTGACCTGTCTGTACGCGGTGTACGACCCCGTGTCGGGCAAGTGCAGCCTGGCGCGGGCCGGGGAGTCGCTGCTGGCGGTCGTCGAACCGCACACGGGCGTCGTCGACTATCCGGAACTGCCGCCCGGACCGCCGCTCGGAGTCGGCGGCGAGCCCTACCAGAGCACGGAACTCCAGCTCCCGCCGGGCAGCCTCGTCGCGCTCTTCACGGGCGGCCTCCTCCAGGCGACGGACGGCCGCGACGCCGGGCTCGCACAGCTGTCGGACGTCCTCGCCGGCGACCGGAGCTCCCTGGAGGAACTGTGCGACCGGGCGGTGACCACCCTGCTGCCCGGACCGGTGGACCAGGACGCGACGCTGCTCGTGGCCCGCACCCGCCTGCTCAACCGGAACCAGTTCGCCGAGTGGGGGCTGTCCCCGAACCCGGCCGCTGTGGCCACCATCCGCGGCGCCGTCAGCAAGCAGCTCGGCGACTGGGGGCTGGACGAACTGGCGTTCACCAGCGAACTCATCGTCAGCGAACTGGTCACCAACGCCATCCGCTACGTCGGCGGCCCGATCCAGGTACGCCTGATCCGCGACCGTAACCTGATCTGCGAGGTCTCCGACACCGGCCACACCACCCCCAACCTGCGGCACGCCGCGAGCGACGACGAGGGCGGCCGGGGCCTGTTCATCATCGCCCAGATGACCCATCACTGGGGCACGCGCTACACCCCCACCGGCAAGACGATCTGGACCGAGCAGGACCTGCTGCCGTAACGGGACCTGCTGCCGTAACGGCCGGCGTCGGCGCCGCGCGAACCACCCGCGGAGGGTGATGCCGCCCCCGCTGACCATGCCGCACCTTGAGGGGGCGACGAAGGGACGAGCAGGCGATGGCCGACGAGAGAGCCGAGGGGGCCGCGGACGGCCGGGCGTGGTACGCGCTGCCGACCGGGGAAGTGGCCGCGGCCTTCGATGTGGACCCGGCCGGGGGGCTGCCCGCGGCGCGGGCGGCGGAGCGGCTCCGGGCGGACGGGCCGAACGCGCTGCCCGAGGAGAAACCCGTGCCGGGCTGGCGCCGCTACCTGGCCCAGTACCGCAGCTACATGCAGCTGGTCCTGGTGAGCGCCGCCGTGGTCTCGCTGCTGATCAAGGAGTGGAGCACGGGAGTGCTGCTGCTCGTCCTGACGGTCCTCAACGCGGTCGTCGGGATGCGGCAGGAGGGCAAGGCGGAGAGCGCCATGAACGCGCTCAAGTCGATGATGAAGGCGACGGCCCGGGTGCGCAGGGACGGGACGGAGTCCGAGATCCCCGCCGAGGAGGTCGTCGTCGGCGACGTGGTGCTGCTCGCGGCGGGGGACGAGGTGCCGGCCGACGGCCGGATCGTCGCGGCCAACGCCCTGCAGATCGACGAGTCGGCGCTGACCGGTGAGAGCGTGCCGGCGGTGAAGGAGACGGGAACCCTGACCGGGACCGGCCTGCCGCCCGGGGACCGCCGGAACATGGCGTTCATGAACACGCCGGTCACCCACGGCAGCGGGACGGTGATCGTCACGGCCACCGGCTCCGGTACCGAACTCGGCCGCATCTCCGGGATGCTGTCGGCCACCCCGCGCGAGGCCTCACCGCTGAGCCAGGAGATGGACCGGCTCACTCTGTGGATCACGGCGACGGCCGGGCTGACGATGATCGTGATGTTCGTCCTGGGACGCAGCCGGGGTACGGCGTGGGACGCGCTGTTCGTGAGTGCCGTCTCGCTGGCCATCGCCGCCATCCCGGAGGCCCTGCCCACCGTGACGCAGACGATCCTGTCCATCGGCGCCGTCGACCTGGCCCGGCGCGAGGCGATCGTGAAGGACCTGCCGTCGGTGGAGGCGCTGGGCTTCACCTCGGCCGTCAACTCCGACAAGACCGGCACGCTCACCATGAACCAGATGACGGCCGTGGAGGTGGTGGACCCCGGTGACCGCTACACCGTCTCCGGCACCGGGTACGGCCTTCAGGGCAAGGTCCACCACGCCGTCGGCAGCGCACCGGACATGGAGAGCGCGATCCTGCCCTACCTCGTGGCCAACGACGCGCGACTGGTGGACGGCGAGGTCGTCGGCGATCCCACGGAGGGCGCGCTGCTGGTGCTCGGCCACAAGGCCGGGGTGGACATCGACGCCACCCGGGACCGGCTGCCGCGGCTGGCCACCCTGCCCTTCGACCCGTCGTACAAGCTGATGGCCACCTTCAACGCGGCCACGGACGCCGCGGGCCGCCCCGTCGTGCGCTGCTTCGTGAAAGGGGCGGCGCCCGCCATGATGGAGCGGGCCGGCAGCGCGCTGTCGGGGGGTACCGCCGTCCCGTGGGACGACGCACTGAGGGGCCGGGCGCAGGAGCACGTCGAGCGCATGGGCAGGGAGGGCCTGCGGGTGATGGCCGCCGCACAACGCGACCTCGACCCCGCGGAGTTCGACAGCGCGGGCGACCTGCTCGGCTACGTCACCGAACTGCGGATGACGAGCCTGGTCGGGATGGTCGACCCGCCGCGGCCCGAGTCGCGCACCGCGGTGGCGGACGCGCAGGCCGCTCACGTCAGGGTGCGCATGGTGACCGGGGACGACGTCGTCACCGGTGCGGCCATCGCCCGGCAGCTGGGGATCGAGGGGGAGGCCATGCTCGGCGCGGACTTCGCCGCGCTGCCCGAGAACGAGCGGCTCGACCGGATCGACGGCGTCGGGGTCGTCGGCCGGGTCGCCCCCGAGCACAAGGTGCTGCTCGCCGACACCCTGCGCAAGAAGGGCCATGTGGTGGCCATGACCGGCGACGGCGTCAACGACGCCCCGGCGATCAAGGCGGCCGACGTCGGGATCGCCATGGGATCGGGAACCGAGGTCGCCAAGAACGCCGGGCGCATGGTGCTGGCCGACGACAACTTCGCCACGATCGTCTTCGCCGTCGAGCAGGGCCGCAAGATCTACGACAACCTCACCAAGTACATCCGGTTCGTCCTCGTCCTCCTCGTCGTCTTCGTGCTGACGTTCCTCGGTGCGGCGCTGTTCGACATAGCCGCCGGCGAACCCTTCACCCCGGCACAGGTGCTGTGGATCCACTTCTTCGTCAACGCGGCCTTCGGTTTCGCGCTCGGCTTCGACCGGCAGAGCCCCGGCCTCATGGAACGCCGGCCGCGGCCACGCGGCATGCCCGTGCTGAGCAGGGGAGTGGTCATCACGGTCGGGCTCTCCGGGCTGGTGATCACCATCGGTCTGCTCCTGCTGATCAAGCTGGGGGAGTCGCGCTTCGGCAGTGCCGCCGTCGGCCAGTCGATGGCGTTCACGTCCTTCGCGCTCTGCCTCATCGTGGCCGCGCTGGAGTGCCGCAGCGAGACGGACACCGTGCTCACCACCGCCAGCTTCGACAGCAAGCAGATGAACCGGGCCATGCTCGTCGAGTTCGTCCTCGCGGTCCTGGTCACCCAGATGGACGCCTTCCGCCGGCTGCTCGGAACGACCGAACTGAATCTGCCGCAGTTCGCCTGGACGCTGGTGCCGGCCCTGGCGCTGCTGGCGCTGTGGGAGATCGGGAAGTTCCTCGCCCGCTGGAACGGCGGACCCTCAGTGCGAAAGTGACCGGTCGGGCCGGGCCAGTGCCAGGCGCAGCACGCGCCGCCAGTCGGCCGGGGGCCTGTTCGGCGGTGTTCCCGGCCGGTGCCGTGGGACACGGACCCGCAGCGCTCCGGGGGTCACCCGGCAGACCACCGGAGCGGGCAGTACGACGGATTCTCCGTCGATGCCGACCGCGACGGTGTCCCCGTCGGACTCGACGACCACTTCGCGGGCCGTCAGCCGGGTCACGGCCGGTGACCGCCGGCCCCTCCCCAGCAGCCGGGCCGGGAGCCGGGCCGCCTGGGCGGAGTTGTCGACGCGCACACCCAGCACACCCAGCCGTCCGGAGTCGAGGCGTTCCCGCAGCCCGGGGTGCGCCGAGTCGGCGACGGGCCGGTAGGGGTTGTTGCTGACCAGCACGGCCTGCAGCCCCTCGGCGCGCGACTGCCCGGCACGCATCCGCAGCCGTGGCGCAGCCGGGCCGGTGAGGAGAGCGGGCAGCGCCTGAAGTGTCATGCGCAGTTTCGCGTCCCGGTAGGCGGGATCGCCCACCACGACCGCGTAGGTGCCGAAGGAGGCGTTGTTGACGAACACCCGGTCGGCGGCGAACCCCAGGTCGACGCGGAGTTCGACGGCGTCGGTGAAGGCATCGAGGGCCGCTGCCGGGTCGTCCCGGTCGAGACCCAGGTCGAGCGCGAAGTGGTTGCGCGTCCCCGCCGGGATCACCATGAAGGGCACGTCGTGCGCGGCCGCGACCTCGGCGACCAGGGCCTGCGTGCCGTCCCCGCCGGCCACGGCCAGCAGATCGGCTCCCTCGGCCACCGCACGCCGGGCCAGGTCCGCCACGTCCTGGTGGTGCTCCGGGTCCAGCAGGACGACGCGGGCGCCCGCCGCTCTCGCCTGCTCGGCCAGGTGGAACCGGCCGACCTTGCCCCCGCCCGAGCGCGGGTTCATCACGACCCACGGATGCCGCGGGGCCGTCACCGGCCCGGGCTCGGCGCCGTGCCCGGCGGCACGGTCCGCGGGGGTCGTCGCGATCCGGGCGGTCGCCAGTGCCAGCACCCACAGGCCCAGGGAGAGGCAGGCCGGCCAGAGCATGCCGTACGCGGCGAAAAGGGCCAGGCCCACGAGCGGAACGAGTACCACCAGGAGGATCCCGGCGGCCCGGACGGCTCCCGCATGGGCGAGGGCCCACCAGAGTCCGGCGGCCGTCACGGCCACGCCCCCCGCGGCGATCAGTACCCAGAGCAGGCTGCGCAGCCCGGCGGTGACGAGCAGGACGAGCACGCTGCCCAGCAGGGCGAGGAGCGCCAGCCGGGCCCAGGCCGCGGGCGTGCCTCCGCGCCGCTGAGGTCGCACGTCGATCCGGTTCCCGTCACACCCGTCACGCGGCCGGGCGCCTCTCGTCCCGCACCACGCACAGCGCCCAGATGACGAATCCGGAGATGGCGATCGCCAGGACGGACCACACCGGGTAGTAGGGCAGGGAGAGGAAGTTGGCGATGATGAGGAATCCGGCGATCACCACGCCGGCGACCCGCGCCCAGGTCGCCACCTGGAACAGGCCCAGGCTGACCACGAAGGCGACCGCCCCGAGGATGAGGTGGACCCAGCCCCAGCCGGTGAGGTCGTACTGGAAGACGTATCCGGACGTCGTCAGGAAGACGTTGTCGTGGGCGATGCCCATGATGCCGCGGAAGATGTCGAGCACGCCGACGATCGCCAGCATGACGGCGGCGAACATCATCAGACCGACCGCCCAGTGCTGCTTGGCGGATTCCGGGCGTGCGTGGTGTGTCGCGGTCATGATCTGTCTCCTGTCTCCTTACTCCTCCTTCGGCCTAGCTTGCGCACGTCAAGAGCCGGGCCGCCTCACCCTGCGAGGGTGAGGCGGCCCGGCTCGTGTCATCGCACGGATAATCTACGGACACGGAGGGCCGACGTCGGGGAGGCCCGCAAGGGGCGTGTGGGGAGACTGGTCCAGTGTCGAGGCGTAAAGTGCCCGCGGGTGCCTGGATAACCGGGCTGTTGGTGGGGGCACTGGCCATAGTGTTCGCGCTGTCCCTCCAGGCGCGGAAGGGGATTCCGGACGGGGGACTGGCCGGCGGTGCCGCTCCGCAGCCGAGTCCGAAGGCGTCCCACTCCACCGCGCCCAAGACCCCGCAGTACAAGGTGCCCGCCGGCTCCGGGACGGGGCGCCGGGTCGTGTACTCGCTGGGGCAGAAGCGGGTGTGGCTGGTCGGGGCCGACGGCAGGTCCGAACGGACGTTCGCCGTCTGGCCGGGCACGGTGACACCGGCCAAGGGGGCGTTTCCCGTGACGTTCCGGCGTGAGACGGGGGTCGGCAGCGACGGCGTGCAGATAGAGAACGCCGTGTACTTCGGGACCTCCAACGCCTTCTCCAACGCGGTCGACGGCTCCTCGCCGTCGCCGAAACCCGGCCTGCGCACCGGCGCCGTACGCGAGAGCGCGGCGGACGGCAAGGCGATGTGGGACTTCGCCACGAAGGGAACGACCGTCCAGGTCGTCGGCTGACGGCGGACCTGACGGCGGACGGTGGGAACTCCCGGCGTCCAGGACACGTACTCTTGGTAGCAGCACCACCGCTCTCACGAAGGACTAGGACACTGGGCAAGCGACAGCCCGAAGGCCCGCCGCCCGCACCCGCGGTGCAGCGCATCCGACTGCGCTACACCAAGCGCGGCCGCCTCCGGTTCACCAGCCACCGTGACTTCCAGCGCGCCTTCGAGCGTGCGCTGCGCCGTGCCGAGGTGCCGATGGCGTACTCGGCGGGGTTCACGCCGCACCCCAAGGTGTCGTATGCCAATGCCGCACCCACCGGCACGGGCAGTGAGGCGGAGTACCTGGAGATCGCCCTCACCGCGCACCGCGACCCGGAGCCGCTGCGCGCCCTCCTCGACGAGTCGCTGCCCCTCGGGCTCGACATCGTCGACGCGGTCGAGGCACGGACATCGGGACTCGCCGACCGGCTGACGGCTTCCGTGTGGGAGCTCAGGCTGGACGGAGTCGACCCGGCCGAGGCCGAGCGGGCGGTGACGGCCTTCAACGGGGCCGGCGCCGTCGAGGTCCAGCGCATGACCAAGAACGGCGTCCGCACCTTCGACGCTCGACCCGCGGTCGTGAACCTGGAGAGCCAGGAGAGAGTGACAACACAGAGTCAGCAGGCTGATAGGCCGACCGACCAGCCCTGTGCGATACTGCGGCTGGTTGTTCGGCACGTGACGCCTGCCGTACGACCCGACGACGTCCTGTCCGGTCTCCGCGCCGTGGCCGACCTGGCGCCGCCGGTCCCCGCAGCGGTGACCAGGCTGGCGCAGGGGCTGCTCGATGAAGAGACCGGCACGGTGACCGACCCGCTCGCGCCCGACCGCGAGGCGGCGGAGGCCCTCACAACGGCCGTTCCCGCTGCCGCCGCGACGGCGTCGGCGACGGAAGGTTCCGCGTAAGGACGGACGTCGTAGCGCCGCCCTCGTACTCGGGAGCCACCTGGGTCGGGCAGCGCACCGACCACAAGACTTTCGCCAGGCCGTACAAAACAAGGCGTACGGAACCGGCGAGACAGGACACAAAGAGCTCCCGTGCGGCGACCGCGCCGCGAACGGCGGCACCGCGCACCGCGCGAGCCGCGGACGTCAACGGCGGTCGACGAGATCGACGCCGGACCAGGCGCGGCGCCCGGGAGCCTGACGGGAGAAACGCCCGCATGCTCGAGCCGACCGAACCCACCGAGGGTTCCGAACTCAACACCCCCAGCGACACCCTGCCGCCGCGTCGTCGGCGCCGTGCCGCTTCCCGCCCCGCGGGTCCGCCCGCCGGGCCCGAGACCTCGGCCGAGGTCACCGCGCCGGCCATACCGGCCGCCGATGTCGACGAGGTCGAGGAGAAGGTGGCCGCCGAGGTGGAGACCGAAGAGACACCCGCAGCAGAGGCGCCTGCCGTCGAGGCTACGGCCGCCGTGGAGGAGGCCGCGCCCGCTCGTCCGCGTCGCCGTGCGACCCGCCGGGCCGCCGCGCCCGCCGGTTCCCCGGCGTCCACGGAGGCCGCCGAGACGGTCGTACAGGCCGCCGCCCCGGCCCCCGCCGAGGCCGAGGCGCCCGCCGCCGCAGAGGCCGGCGAGCAGGCCGCGCAGGAGGCCGCCCCGGCCCGTACCCGCCGGCGTGCCACGCGCCGGGTGTCCGCCCCCGAGGCCGCGCCCGCGCCGGCGGAGACCGCCGAGCCGGAGGTCGCCGAGGCGGAGACCGTCGAGGCGCCCGCCGCCGAGGCTCCGGCCGCCGTGGAGGAGCCCGCGCCCGCCGCCCGCCCGCGTCGCCGTGCGACCCGCCGGGCCGCCACGCCGAGCGCGGCCGAGGAGGCCGCTCCCGCTGCCGCCGAAACGCCCGTAGCGGCTGCCGAGGCGCCCGCCGTCGAGGCCGAGGAGGCCCCGGAGGAGACCGCTCCGCGCCGCACCCGCCGCCGTGCCACGCGCCGCGTGTCCGCTCCGGCCGGTACCGCGGTGACGGAGGAGACCGCTGTGACCGAAGAGGCCGCCACCGTGCCCGCCCAGCCCGCCGAGGCCCCCGCCGCCGAAGCGCCGCAGGCCCCCGCCGAAGCCCCGCAGACCGAGGCCGAGGCCGCCGCCCCGCGCCGCCGCCGTCGGGTCGTGCGGCAGGCCGCGACCGGGTTCGCCGAGCCCGCGCAGACGGCCGCCGCGCAGGCCGCGGAGGGCGATGCCCCGCGCCGTCCGGCCCGGCCCGCCGTGGCCGTGTTCCAGGCGCCCGTGTTCACCGAGCCGCAGTTCCAGACCCCGCAGCGCGCCGCCGCCGAAGCGGCCGCCGAGGCGGCGGAGACCGACGAGCCCGATGAGGCCGCGGCGGTCGAAGCGGTCGAGGAGTCCCCGGAGGAGCAGACCGGCTCGCGCCGCCGCCGTCGCCGCCGGGGTGGCGAGGAAGCCGAGGCCCGGGCCGAGGAGACCACCGCCGACGAGGCCGAGAAGGCCGGGGAACCGGCGGAGTCCGCCGAGGACCTCGCCGAGGGCGACGAGGCCGACGACACCGACGCCGATGACGACAACGAGGAGACCGGTTCGCGCCGTCGCCGCCGCCGCGGTGGCCGTCGCCGCCGTCGCGGTGACGCCGCCGACGGCGAGGCCGGCGCGGACGGCGAGTCCGAGGAGCTGGCCGCCGAGCAGGCCGAGCAGGATGCCGAGGACACCGCCGAGCAGGAGGAAGAGGACGCCGACGACGCTCGTGGCGACGAGTCGTCCGGCGGCTCCAGCTCCAGCCGTCGCCGCCGCCGGCGCCGTCGTCGCGCCGGTGACTCCGGCACCGACGCCGAGCCCGGCGAGGGCGACCCGGAGCGTACGGTCGTCAAGGTCCGCGAGCCCCGCAAGGCCGCCGAGCCGTCCGACGAGGTGCAGTCCATCAAGGGCTCGACCCGACTGGAGGCCAAGAAGCAGCGCCGCCGGGAAGGCCGCGAGCAGGGCCGCCGCCGCGTCCCGATCATCACCGAGGCCGAGTTCCTGGCCCGCCGCGAGGCCGTCGAGCGTGTGATGGTCGTCCGCCAGAACGGCGACCGCACGCAGATCGGCGTCCTGGAGGACGGCGTGCTCGTCGAGCACTACGTCAACAAGGAGCAGTCGACCTCGTACGTCGGCAACGTCTACCTGGGCAAGGTCCAGAACGTGCTGCCGTCGATGGAGGCCGCCTTCATCGACATCGGCAAGGGCCGCAACGCGGTCCTGTACGCCGGTGAGGTCAACTTCGAGGCGCTGGGCATGGCCAACGGCCCGCGCCGTATCGAGTCCGCCCTGAAGTCCGGCCAGTCGGTCCTCGTCCAGGTGACGAAGGACCCGATCGGCCACAAGGGCGCCCGCCTGACCAGCCAGGTCTCCCTCCCGGGCCGCTACCTCGTGTACGTCCCCGAGGGCTCGATGACCGGCATCAGCCGCAAGCTGCCCGACACCGAGCGCGCCCGGCTGAAGACCATCCTCAAGAAGATCGTCCCCGAGGACGCGGGCGTCATCGTGCGCACCGCCGCCGAGGGCGCGAGCGAGGAGGAGCTGCGCCGGGACGTCGAGCGGCTGCAGGCGCAGTGGGAGGACATCCAGAAGAAGGCCAAGAACGGCAACGCCCCGACGCTGCTGTACGGCGAGCCGGACATGACCGTCCGGGTCGTGCGCGACATCTTCAACGAGGACTTCTCCAAGGTCGTCGTCAGCGGCGAGGACGCCTGGGAGACGATCCACGGGTACGTCTCGCACGTCGCGCCGGACCTGGCCGAGCGGCTGTCGAAGTGGACCTCCGAGGTCGACGCCTTCGCCACCTACCGGATCGACGAGCAGCTCGCCAAGGCCCTGGACCGCAAGGTCTGGCTGCCCAGCGGCGGTTCGCTGGTGATCGACCGGACCGAGGCGATGGTCGTCGTCGACGTCAACACCGGCAAGTTCACCGGCCAGGGCGGCAACCTCGAGGAGACCGTCACCAGGAACAACCTGGAGGCGGCCGAGGAGATCGTCCGCCAGCTGCGGCTGCGCGACCTCGGCGGCATCATCGTGATCGACTTCATCGACATGGTGCTGGAGTCCAACCGGGACCTGGTGCTGCGGCGTCTGCTGGAGTGCCTGGGCCGGGACCGTACGAAGCACCAGGTCGCCGAGGTCACCTCGCTGGGTCTGGTCCAGATGACCCGCAAGCGGGTCGGCCAGGGTCTGCTGGAGTCCTTCTCCGAGACCTGCGTCCACTGCAACGGCCGTGGTGTCATCGTGCACATGGAGCAGCCGACCGCCCCCGGGGGTGGTGGCGGCAAGCGCAAGAAGCGCGGGCGCGGTGGCGACGGTCAGGTGACCGAGCAGGAGACCGTGTCCGTGGCCTCCGGCGTCGCCGCGACCGTCGAGGAGGAGGCCGAGGTCGAGGCCGTGGCGGAGGTCGCGGCCGAGATCGCCGAGCCGGTGGCGCTGCCCGCGCCGGACTTCTCCCCGGACGAGGAGCTGTACAGCAGCGTCGCCGAGGCGGAGGCCGCCGCCACCCGTGGCCGTTCGCGGCGCCGGGCCAGCAGGCGGGCGTCGGCTCCGGCCGGCGCGCCCAGGGCGGAGACCCGCAAGAAGGAGGCCCCCGAGGCGGAGGCCGAGGTCGTCGAGGCCCCGACCGCCCAGGACGTCTCCGTCGCGGCGGAGACCGAGCGTCCGGTGCTGCCGGAGCCGGCCGCCGAGGCGCAGGCCGAGCCCGTCGCCGTCGAGGACCCGGTCGTGCCGGTGGCGCAGGCCGAGGCTCCCGCCCCGGCCGCCGAGGAGGCCGCGCCCAAGGGCCGTACGCGCCGCCGGGCGACCCGCAAGGTGTCGGCTCCGGCCGGTGCCCCCGAGGGGGCCGAGGCGTCCGTGGTGACGATCACCGAGCCGGTGGCACCCGCCGCCGAGACCCCGGTGGCGGAGCCCGAGGCCCCGGTGGCACAGCCCGAGGCCGCGGTCGAGGAGGCGCCCGCCGAGAGCGCCGCCCCGGCCCGTCCGCGCCGCCGTGCCGTGCGCAAGGCCACCGCGCCCACCGCGTCCGAGGAGGCGGCCGTCGTGGTCGTCCCGTCGGCGGAGGCGCCCGCAGCGGCCGCCGAGGTCGTGGAGGCCGCCGAGGAGGCGGCTCCGGCCAAGAAGACGGCCCGCAAGGCCGCCAAGAAGGCCACCGCGAAGAAGGCCGCCACCAAGGCGACCACGGCGAAGAAGACCGCGGCCAAGAAGACGGCCGCCAAGAAGACGACGGCCAAGAAGGCGGCGAAGACCGCCAAGACGGCCGCCGCCAAGACGACGGCGAAGAAGACCACGGTCTCCGCCGCCACCGACGAGGGCTGACCCGGCAAGGTCGGCACGCTGTGCGGCCGGTCCACGTGACCGGCCGCACAGCGGCGGGGCCCGGCCCGGTTTGACCCCTTCGACCGTGGCCCCGTAACCTTGACCCTCGGCGTGTTCCGTGGATATGGACGCGCCACATCCCCGTAAACCTCTTCCTCCGGAGCATTGGGTGTTCCGGAGAGGCCGCTCGCGTGCCGGGCGGCTGGACTGCGGGGGTGCCGTTCCCCGAGCGAGAGAGTGAGATCCGCGTGTACGCCATCGTGCGCAGCGGTGGTCGCCAGCACAAGGTTGCTGTCGGCGACATCGTTGAGGTTGACAAGATTTCCACCGCCAAGGTTGGCGACACGGTCGAGCTCTCGACCCTGCTCGTTGTCGACGGCGACGCTGTGACCAGCGACCCGTGGGTGCTGGCCGGCATCAAGGTCCAGGCCGAGGTCGTGGACCACCACAAGGGCGTCAAGATCGACATCCTTCGCTACAAGAACAAGACCGGCTACCGCCGTCGTCAGGGCCACCGCCAGCAGTACACGGCGATCAAGGTCACTGAGATCCCCGCGGCTGCGAAGTAAGGGACTGAGGAGACATGGCACACAAGAAGGGCGCATCGTCCACCCGGAACGGTCGCGACTCCAATGCCCAGCGGCTCGGCGTGAAGCGCTTCGGCGGTCAGGTCGTCAACGCGGGTGAGATCCTGGTCCGCCAGCGCGGCACCCACTTCCACCCCGGCGCGGGCGTCGGCCGTGGCGGCGACGACACGCTGTTCGCGCTCCAGGCCGGTGCGGTGGAGTTCGGCAGCCACCGTGGCCGCAAGGTCGTGAACATCGTTCCGGTCGCCTGAGCTACGGCTTAGACCGAACGTTTCGCGAGGCGGACCTCACTTCCCGGTCGGGAAGGCGGGTCCGCCTTTCGCGTGTTGACATTGGCATTACCCCGTATGTATCTGGAGGCACGAACCATGACCACCTTCGTGGACCGCGTCGAACTGCATGTCGCCGCGGGTAACGGAGGTCACGGCTGTGCCTCCGTCCACCGTGAGAAGTTCAAGCCGCTGGGCGGCCCCGACGGCGGCAACGGCGGCCGGGGCGGTGACGTCATCCTGACCGTCGACCAGTCGGTGACGACCCTTCTCGACTACCACCACTCCCCGCACCGCAAGGCCACCAACGGCAAGCCCGGCGAGGGCGGCAACCGCTCCGGCAAGGACGGGCAGGACCTCGTCCTGCCGGTGCCGGACGGCACGGTCGTCCTCGACAAGGCGGGCAACGTCCTCGCCGACCTGGTCGGACACGGCACGTCGTACGTCGCCGCGCAGGGCGGCCGCGGCGGCCTCGGCAACGCGGCTCTGGCGAGCGCCCGCCGCAAGGCGCCCGGGTTCGCGCTGCTCGGTGTGCCGGGGGACCTCCAGGACATCGTCCTGGAGCTGAAGACGGTCGCCGACGTGGCGCTGGTCGGCTACCCGAGCGCGGGCAAGTCCTCGCTGATCTCGGTGCTGTCCGCGGCCAAGCCGAAGATCGCCGACTATCCGTTCACCACCCTCGTGCCCAACCTGGGTGTCGTCACGGCCGGTTCGACCGTGTACACCATCGCCGACGTGCCCGGCCTGATCCCGGGTGCCAGCCAGGGCAAGGGCCTGGGCCTGGAGTTCCTGCGGCACGTGGAGCGGTGCAGCGTCCTGGTGCACGTGCTGGACACGGCGACCCTGGAGTCCGACCGCGACCCGCTGTCCGACCTCGACATCATCGAGGCGGAGCTGCGCGAGTACGGCGGGCTCGACAACCGTCCCCGGATCGTCGTCCTGAACAAGGTCGACGTGCCCGACGGCAAGGACCTCGCCGAGATGGTGCGGCCGGACCTGGAAGCGCGCGGTTACCGCGTCTTCGAGGTGTCGGCGGTGGCGCACATCGGCCTGAAGGAGCTGTCGTACGCGCTCGGTGACCTGGTCGGCGGGGCGCGGGCCGCGAAGCCGAAGGAAGAGGCGACCCGGATCGTGATCCGGCCGAAGGCCGTGGACGACGCGGGCTTCACGGTCACCCGCGAGGAGGCCGGCGGGGAGCTGGTGTTCCGGGTGCGCGGCGAGAAGCCCGAACGCTGGGTCCGCCAGACCGACTTCAACAACGACGAGGCCGTCGGCTACCTCGCCGACCGGCTCAACCGCCTCGGTGTCGAGGGCGAGTTGATGAAGGCGGGCGCCCGCTCCGGCGACGGCGTGGCCATCGGCCCCGAGGAGAACGCGGTCGTCTTCGACTGGGAGCCGACGGTCATGGCGGGCGCGGAGATGCTCGGCCGGCGCGGCGAGGACCACCGGTTCGAGGAGCAGCGTCCCGCGGTCCAGCGACGCCGGGACCGGCAGGCGGAGCGCGACGAGGCCTTCCAGGAGTTCGGCGAGTTCAACCCGTTCGAGTGAAGTGGGGCGCGCGACCGCGCCCCACCGCCCCCTCACCGTCTCCTGAGCACGGCTTGGATCGGGCTTCACCTGTTGAACGGCTCGCCCCAGAATGTCTCCTGACACCCAGTAGCACACACAGTAATTCGGGTTGACCTTCGGTAAGACCCGTTGCGGCAAGATCACGTTCGTCGTGTGGTTCCCGTGCCGCAACGGGTCTTCTGTTGTCTGCCCATTTGTCATGCACGCGAAGGCTTCCGTTCAGCGGGCGGACCGTCCGGCCGTGGGAGCTTCCGAGTGTCCAAGAGGCCACTGTGGCAAGGGAGTTAGCGCATGACCGGAGTAACGCCCGACCGACGCCGCTTTCTGACCGCCGGTGCCGCCGTCCTCGGCGCCGCTGCCTCCGCCCAACTCTGGCTGCCGGGCACCGCGCGGGCGGCCGAGACCAAGCTGCCCGACGGTGTGTTCAGCCTCGGCGTCACCTCCGGCGACCCGCTGCCGGACGGCATCGTGCTGTGGACCCGGCTCGCCCCCGACCCGCTGAACGGCGGGGGTATGCCCGACAGCGTGGTTCCGGTGGAGTGGGAACTCGCCGAGGACGAACGCTTCAGAAAGACCGCGCGCCGGGGCGTCGCCCAGGCCCGGCCCGAGTACGGGCACAGCGTTCACGTGGATGTACGCGGTCTGCACCCCGACCGCACGTACTGGTACCGCTTCCGCACCAGCGGCCAGATCTCGCCCACCGGCCGCACCCGCACCGCGCCCCACCCGCACCGCAAGGGCGGCTCGCTGCGCGTCGCGCTGGCCTCCTGCCAGAACTGGCAGCACGGCTACTTCACCCCGTACGCCGACATGCTCGCCCAGGACCCCGACTTCGTGCTCTTCGTCGGCGACTACATCTACGAGTCCTCGCCCTCCTCGACCGCCGTGCGCAAGCACGAGGGCAAGGGCGAGCCGTACACCCTCGAGCAGTACCGCAACCGCTACGCCCAGTACCGCGGCGACCCCGACCTCGCCGCGATGCACGCGAACGCCCCCTGGGTGGTCACCTTCGACGACCACGAGGTCGACAACGACTGGGCCGGGGAGATCCCGCAGGACCCCGACAAGCAGTCGCACGACGCGTTCGTGGCCCGGCTGACGGCGGCCTTCCAGGCGTACTACGAGCACATGCCGGTCCGCGCCACCGCGATCCCCGACGGGCCGCACATCCAGATGTACCGGCGCCTGGAGTTCGGCCGTCTGGCCCGGCTCAACGTCCTGGACACCCGGCAGTTCCGCAGCGACCAGGCCACCGGCCAGGCCGGTGCCCAGGACCCGTCGACGACCATGCTCGGCGCGGACCAGAAGGCGTGGCTCCTCGACGGGCTCAAGGACTCCCCGGCGCGCTGGAACATCATCGCCTCGCAGATCATGATGGCCGAGACCGACCTCCAGCTCGGCGAGGGCAAGCTCTGGTACTACGACGCCTGGGACGGCTACCAGGCCGAACGCAACGCGTTCCTGAAGGAGTTCACCGACATCCGCAACCCGGTCGTGCTCAGCGGCGACCGGCACCTGACGATGATCAGCGACCTCAAGGAGGACTTCGCCGACCCCGACTCCGACGTCGTCGGCGCCGAGTTCGTCGGCACCTCCATCTCCAGCAGCGGCGACCAGGACCAGGCCGCCTTCCACGCCCAGTGGGACCCGCTGATGGCGGACAACCCGCACTGGAAGGTCATCGACGCCCACCGCGGCTACCACCTCTTCGACATCCGCCGCGACGGCATCGACGCGAAGGTCCGGGTCGTGGACACGGTGCTCAAGCAACAGGCGACCGCGAGCACGCTGGCCACCTTGCGGGTGGAATCGGACGAACCCGGCGTGCGGGTGGTCTGACGGCCCCTTGAGACACCGTCCGCACCGTGGGACTCACGCCAGTCCCACGGTGCTCTCAGGCAAGTCTCAGGTAAGTCTCTTACCTTCCGTTGGCCATGGAGATGGACTGTACGACCCCCGAGCCGCTGCCGAACGGCACCCGCCTGCTGCACATCGGCCCGCACAAGACAGGCACCACCGCCATCCAGGGCGCCCTGTTCGCCGCGAAGGAGACGCTGCTGCGGTACGGCGTCGAGTTCCCCGCGCACAGCCGGCACCCCATGGAGGCCGCGCTCGCCGCCTGCGCCCGGCCCGCGATGATGGGCGACACCGCACCCACCGACAGGCACTGGACCCGGCTGCTCGAACAGGTCCGTGCCACCGGCGCGCACACCTCCGTGGTGAGCAGCGAGTTCTTCGCCGACGCCGACGGCGGCGCCACCGTCGAGCGGATCGTCGGGCAGCTCGGCGGCGACCGGGTGCACATCCTCGTCACGGTGCGCCCGCTGGCGAAGATCATGCCGTCGCAGTGGCAGCAGTACGTGCAGAACGGGCTGCGCATGGGTTACGAGGAATGGCTGGAGCACATGCTCCGCAAGGCCCCGTACGAGAAGCCCAATCCCAGCTTCTGGCACCGGCACCGGCACGACCGGCTCGTGGAGCGCTGGTCGCGGGTGACCGGGCCGGAGCGGGTCACCGTGGTCGTGGTGGACGACCGGGACCGGGGCGGCCTGCTGCGCACCTTCGAGGCGCTGCTGAGCCTGCCCGGCGGTCTTCTCCAGCCGGTTCCGGACACCGCGAATCGGTCGCTCACCCTCGCCGAGACCGAAATGCTGCGGAATCTTAATGTGGAATTCCGGGGCAATGGACTGCCCGACGAGCTGTATTCCAGGCTCGTCCGCAACGGCGCGGTCATGCATATGAAGAACGCGTGCAGTCCCACCGCCCGGGACGTGCGGATCGCCACGCCCCGGTGGGCCCTGGAAGCCGCCGCCGCGGCCGGCGCCGAAGCGGCCGGGCGGATCGCCGCGATGGGCGTGCGGGTCCTCGGCGATCCGGCGCCGCTGTCCGCCGTGCCGGAGCAGGCCGCGGCGGAGCGTGCCGTGCCGGAGCAGGGCGAGCCGGTGCCCGACGTGGCCCGTATCGCTCCCGAGGTGGCCGCCCGGGCGCTGTACGGCGCGCTCGCCGCGGCCGCCTCCGTGCCCGCCCGGGCCGCCCAGGCGCGCAGCGTTCACCAGACGCCGTCGAAGGAACTCGTCCGGGTGCTCGGACACCGGTGCCTGAAGCGGCTGCGCGGGCGCTGAACGAGTCCCGCGACACCTGTGGAGTTACTCACAGCAATTCCGCGGAACTGACAAACAGGGCACCGCCCGTCACCAGTGGGGCAAGGTGAATGAGAGGTTGCGCGCACATATGCGGTGGCGGTCACTCACCTTGCACTGCGGTTACCCGAAGTGGGAGCATTTCCGCGTTCCCTGTCGCCCCAAGGTAGGTCACTTGTGTCCCAGCACATAGCCAAGCCCCGTACCACCGCAGTGATCCTGGCCGGTGGCACCGGTCAGCGGGTGGGTCTGTCGATCCCCAAGCAGCTGCTGAAGATCGCCGGCAAGGCAGTCATCGAGCACACCCTGACCACCTTCGAGAACGCCGACTCGATCGACGACATCATCGTGCTGATGGCGCCGGGCTACGTCCCCGACATCGAGAAGATCGTCGCCAAGGCCGGTTTCACCAAGGTCAAGAAGATCATCGAGGGCGGCTCGACGCGGAACGAGACCACCGAGCGCGCCATCAGCGCCCTCGGTGAGGGCCTGGCCGAGGGCGAGGACCGCAACGTCCTCTTCCACGACGCCGTCCGCCCCCTGCTGTCGCAGCGCGTCATCGACGACTGCGTGACCGCGCTGGAGCGCTTCGAGGCCGTGGACGTGGCCATCCCGTCCGCGGACACCATCATCGTCACGCGCACCCACGGCCAGGACGGCGAGTTCATCACCGAGATCCCGGACCGCTCCCGGCTGCGCCGCGGCCAGACCCCGCAGGCCTTCAAGCTGTCCACGATCCGCCGGGCCTACGAGGTCGCGGCCGGTGACCCCAACTTCCAGGCCACCGACGACTGCTCCGTCGTGCTCAAGTACCTGCCGGACGTGCCGATCCACGTCGTCGCGGGTGACGAGTACAACATGAAGGTGACCCAGCCGGTCGACGTCTTCATCGCCGACAAGCTCTTCCAGCTCGCCTCCACCGCCGCCCCCGAGCAGAACGGCGACGAGGCCTACCGCGAGCTGCTCACCGGCAAGACCGTCGTCGTCTTCGGCGGTTCGTACGGCATCGGCAAGGACATCTCCGAGCTCGCCGAGTCCTACGGCGCCAAGGTCTACGCGCTGGGCCGCTCCACCACCGGCACGCACGTGGAGAACCCGGAGGAGGTCGACGACGCGCTGTCCAAGGCGTACGCGGAGACCGGCCGGATCGACTACGTCGTCAACACCGCGGGCGTGCTGCGCATAGGCAAGCTCGCCGAGACCGACAACGCCACCATCGAGGAGGCGCTGAAGGTCAACTACCTCGCCCCGGTGCAGATCGCGCGCTCCTCGTACAAGTACCTGTCGGAGACCAAGGGCCAGCTGCTGCTCTACACCTCCAGCAGCTACACCCGCGGCCGCGCCGAGTACAGCCTGTACTCCTCCACCAAGGCCGCCATGGTGAACCTCACCCAGGCGCTGTCCGACGAGTGGGCGGGCGACGGCATCCGCGTCAACTGCATCAACCCGGAGCGCACCGCCACTCCGATGCGGACCAAGGCCTTCGGCCAGGAGCCCACGGGCAGCCTGCTCTCCTCCGAGGCGGTGGCCCGTACCTCGCTGGACGTGCTGCTGTCGGAGCTGACCGGGCACGTCATCGACGTCCGCCAGCAGGACCCGACGGCGGGTGCCGCCCAGGCCTCCGGCTTCGAGCAGGCGCTGGCCTCGGTTCTGGACCGCCAGGACGGCGTGTAATAATTGCCGCCAATTAGCGTTTAGGAATTCAGGCCTCTGCGGGCACCCGTTCACCGGGCGTTCGCGGGGGCCTGAATCCGTAAACCTGGCGAATCACCCGCAAATCCGCAGCACTTCCACACAAAACCGGCACTCCCCCTCCCAGAGCAGGTTTCTCAGTTGATATCCACCGCTATTCGCGTCGCCCGGGTGGGCAGCGCGGCCGAGCTGGCCGCGGCGGCCCTCATGATCCTGGGCTTCCCGGCGCTCATGCTGGCCGCGCTCGTCCCGAGCGTTCCCGCCTTCGCGGCCGCGGCCGCCGTGACGTATCTGGCGGACCACTATCTGCACCGCAAGGGCAGCTACCTGATCAACCGCCTCAGCAAGGTGCGGGCCGGTCTGTCGATCCGCTTCCTGATCCGCCAGCTGCTGCTGGTCCTGCTGCTGGCCCGGCTGTCCCTGTCGGACAACCTGATCTTCTACAGCGCCATCGCCTGCTTCATCGCCTTCTACGGTCTCCAGGCCCCGCACGGCGCGCTGGTCACCCTGATCCGCAACCGCCGCCGGATGCCGGTCGCCACCCGTAACATCGACCTCAAGTCGCGCGTCCGCATCCCGGACGCCCCGCCGCGCCGTCTGCTGCACCGCTCCGCGGAGAAGATGCTGCACCTCGACCTCGCGGCCGTCGCCGGCCTGCTGGTCTCCGGGGTCATGGACTCGGCCGTCGCCGGCTTCGTCGGCATCGGCCTCACCGTCAGCGTGGGCTGCCTGTACGTGCTGGCGCTGATGCCGTACGTGCGCGGCAGCAAGATCCCGCCGAACGCCGAGAAGGTGCTGGCCGCCGTCGACGACTGGCTGGCCGTCTACAAGCCCGAGACGGTGCTGTACTTCTCCGGCTCCAAGGACTCCGCGTACCAGGTCAACATGTGGCTGGAGACGATGGAGCAGTTGGACACCCGGCCGCTGATCATCCTGCGCGAGCGGGTCATCCTGAACAACCTGGCGCCCACCACCGTCCCCGTCGTCTGCGTGCCCGGAGGGGTGCACCTGATGAACATGGACCTGACCACGGTGCGCGTCGCGCTCTACGCGGCGAACGTCGGCAAGAACATCCACCTGCTGCGCGTGCCCACCATGAAGCACGTCTTCATCGGCCACGGCGACAGCGACAAGCTCGCCAGCGTCAACCCGTACAGCAAGGTGTACGACGAGGTATGGACCGCCGGCCGGGCGGGCCGCGACCGCTACGCCATCGCCGACGTCGGCGTCCGCGACGACGACATCGTCGAGGTCGGCCGTCCGCAGCTGGCGCCGATCCAGACCTGGCAGGGCGTGCCCGAGGCCCGTATCCCCACGGTGCTGTACGCCCCCACCTGGGAGGGCTGGGACGGCAACCCCGGCAACACCTCGATCGTGCTCGCCGGTGAGAACATCGTGAACAGGCTGGTGCAGGCCGACCCGCCGGTCCGCGTCCTGTACAAGCCGCACCCCTTCACCGGCACCGTCAGCAAGGAAGCCGGCGCCGCGCACCGGCGGATCATCGCCCTGGTCGAGAAGGCCGCCGTCGAGCGCGCCGCCGACGCGCACTTCACCGTCGACACCGCCGTCCAGGACCGCGCCAAGGCCGAACTGGCCCGGATCGAGGCCCGCCTCGCCGAGCTGTCCGGCACGGGCGGCGAGAAGCGCGACGAGGCCGAGGCCACCCGCGACGGCGTGGCCGACGTCAAGAAGCACGAAGAGGTCGCCCGGCTGCGCGGGGAGTGGAACGACGCCCACTGGCGCTCCTTCCCCACCTGGGAGCACCGGGTCGTCACCGGCGCCCAGCCGCGCCTGTACGACTGCTTCAACGTCTCCGACGCGATGGTCTCCGACATCTCCAGCGTGGTCTCCGACTTCATCGCCAGCGGCAAGCCGTACGCGGTGACGGACTCGGCCGAGCTGGGCGTGGAGGAGTTCAAGCGGCAGAACACCGCGGTGCGCGCCGCCGTGATCCTCTCCAACGGCGCGACCGAGCTGGGCGGGCTGCTGGACGCCGTACGCGACCCGGCCGCCGACCCGCTGGCCGCCGAGCGCAAGGAGCTCAAGCAGTACCTGCTCGGTCCCGACGAGCCGAGGTCCATCGACCAGTTCAACACCGCGGTGGCCGATCTCGCCCTCAAGGCCGAGGCCCGCAACGTCGGCCAGGAGGCCCGGGTGACCGGCGCCAACGTCGACCCCGCCGAGGCGGCCGAGCTGACCAACGCCCTGCCCGGCCAGCGGCTGTCGTCCACCGGCGAGACGGACGACGCGACCGCCGTCTGACCGGCCCCGCCCGCTCCCTGCGGCCCCCGAGGATCAACTCCTCGGGGGCCGTTCTCTTGTCCCGCTCTTACCGCATCCCCTGAGCGGCACTTACCGGGTCCGCGTACTTTCTGGTGGCACCGTCCGCAAGCCGTCGTCCACCGCGGAGGCATGTGACGTACACCACTGATTCAGGTGGTGGGGGCAACCGCTTCCCCTGGCAACCCGTCTAACAGATTGCTAATGATGCGATTCGGGGGAAACGCCCCATTGACCTTGGGGAACGTGTGAAAGAGGGGGAAATGTGACCGTCGTGACGCAGCCTGATGTGACCGTGATCATCGGGGCGTACGAGGCGATGCCGTATCTGGTCGAGTGCCTGGCCTCCGTGGAGGCGCAGACCCTGGACCCGGCGCGTATCGAGGTCATCGCGGTGGACGACGGGTCGACGGACGGGTCGGGGGAGTACCTGGAGGAGTTCGAGGCCCGCGCCGCCATGCGGGTCACCGTCGTCCGGCAGGCGAACTCGGGCGGCCCCAGCGGCCCGCGCAACGTCGGCCTCGGCAAGGCGTCCGGGCGGTACGTGTTCTTCCTGGACGCCGACGACCGGCTCGGCCCCGAGGCCCTGGAGCGCATGGTCGCCGCGGCCGACAGCAACGGCACCGACGTGGTGCTGGGCCGGGTCGAGGGGGTCAACCGCTCGGCGCCGAAGTCGATGTGGGGCAAGAACCTCGACCGCACCGACGTCTTCTCGTCCAACATCAAGTTCACGCTCAGCGCGCAGAAGCTGTTCCGCCGCGAGCTGCTCGAACGGCACGGGATGCGCTTCGACGAGTCCCTGTGGACCGGCGAGGACGCGCTGTTCACGATGGAGGCCTATCTGCGGGCCGACGGCGTCTCGGTCGTCGCCGACCACACCTGCTACTACCTGGTCGGCCGCGACGACGGCAAGCACGTCACCAAGTCCGGCGGCTACACCCTGCGCTTCGACTCCGCGCGCGCCCTGATGGACCTGATCGCGCGGATGGTCCCGGCGGGCCCCAAGCGCGACATGCTGATGGTCCGGCCCCTCACGATCACCCTGCTGCCGCAGTTCGGGCCCAAGTACCTCAAGGACAGCGACGAGGTGCGGCGGCACAAGCTGGAGCTGGCCAAGCCGCTGCTGGACGCCCACTGGACCCCCGGGACCGCCCGGCGCCTGAAGGTCCACGAGCGGCTGCGGCTCCACCTGGTGGCCATGGAGCGGCCCGAACTCCTGGGGGACGTCGTGGAGTTCGTCAGGTCGAAGAAGCAGGCCGCCGCGGTCCTGGAGAAGCGGGGCACCGAGGTCTACCTGGTCTACCCGCACTTCCGCTCCAAGAAGGCCGGCATACCCGACTGGGTGTACCGCGCCGAGGACCGGGAGGCCCGGGCCTTCGAGGGGTACCGGGGGGCCGCCGCCAACTCCTTCCTGCGCCGCGCCCTGCGCAAGGTGCGGCGCTCGCTGCCCACCGGGGGCTTCGCCGCGGCGGCCTGACCCGGCCCGGCGGTTACTGGCGCCCGGCCTGGAGGGCCCGCTTGATGGGGCGGCCCACCACGCGCCGGGCGCGACGGTAGACGCTGGTGGCGGGGGCGGCCTCAGTCGCCTTGGCGGCGGCGCCGACGGTCACCTTGGCCTTGGCCTTCGCCCCCGACCTCGCCAGCTCCTTCCGCAGCTGCGCGTTGTCGGCGGAGAGTTCGGTGATCCGGCTCTGCAGCCAGCCGAACCGCGTGGTCAGCGACGAGATGTCCGCGTCGTTCCACGGGCGGACGCCCGGCGGGAACGACAGCGACCGCATCCGCTCCTCGTAGGCCACGCCGCCGTCGCCGTGGGTGAAGGTGTTCTCCAGCCCGTTCTTGTCCAGGAACGCGGTGAACCGCTCGAAGCGCTCCGCGTGCCCGCCGACCAGCGCGCCGAAGTCGGCCTCCGCGTACAGCCGCGCGGGGTCGGCGGCCTCGGGCGTCTTCGCGATCTTGTCGAGCAGCTGGTGCGGGATGCCGAAGTAACGGCACAGCTCCAGCGTCCGCGAGTCCCCGCACAGCACGGTCGCGGGCGTACCGGCGAGCAGGGCCGCGATGTTGCCGTGGATGCGGGAGCCGAAGGAGAAGTCGAAGCCGCGCAGGTCGTCGATCCAGGTGACGGGGTCGATGTAGACACGGACCTTGTCCTCCCGGTACATCGGGTGGTCCGGGTGCGTCGGTATCGCGGTCACCTCGGCGTTCGGGTCCGACAGGTCCCGCCAGTGCAACTGCCGTGCGTCGCTGAGGTTCTGGCCGACGAAGCGCAGATGCGGATAGCGCTCGTGGGTGCGGGCGATGATCCGGTCCAGGTGCTGCTTGCGCACCGCGCTGTGCGAGCCGTTGATCGCGATCCGCGAGCCGGCCGTCAGCTCCGGCGTTCGCTTGCGCACGTCGAGTTCGCGTCCGTACATGAACAGCGACGGGCAGCCGATCACCTCGACGTCCCTGAAGCCCATGTCCTTCAGGTACTGCTCGGTGAACTCGCCGCGCACCCCGATCGACGCGCTGCGGTCGAGCACCGCCGCGCAGAAATCGCGCACGGCCGGTTCCAGCCGCTTCAGCCGCTCCGGGTTGTAGCTCACCCCGGACTGCGCGCCGACGCCCAGCACCACCACGGGGATCCGCAGCCGTCCGATGAGCCGGGTCAGCCGGTTCAGCCCGGCCTCGAAGGACGGCCGGAAGGCGTTGGCGAGCGGGACGACGAAGGCGTCGTACTCCTCGTTGATCCGGGCCGCCGCGGCCACGTCGGTGCGCATCCCGTTGGAGACCACCTCGGTACCGGGTGTCTCGAGGATCTTGTGGGCGGCGTCGCTGAAGATCAGGTTGCCCGAGTTGGTGGCTATGACGTCTCTGTGGAGGGCTTCCTCCAGCGGGACGACGTCGTAGGGGCTCTTCCCCGAGCGGAGGAGTATGCGCTTCACGCGGCGAACTGTAGGTGACACACCGTTGAAATTAACTTTGTGCAGGCTTTAATTTCTATAAGCAACCAGTGCAACCTTTTTGCCGTACGCGGGACGTGAGCAAACGATCACGCAGCGCCTGTCCGGAGGCTGGAATCGAGGGGCGGGGGCCGATCTCCTTCGCGTAGATTGCCGGGCAGGGCAGGCCGCATCTATGCGCAAGGGGACAAAGCAAGTGGCAAGGGCAAGGCAGGCCGTGGGCGAGGCCCGCAGGATCGTCGTCAAGGTGGGCTCCTCGTCGCTGACCACCGCCTCGGGCGGCCTGGACGCCGACCGGGTCGACGCGCTCGTCGACGTCCTCGCCAAGAGCCGCAGTGGGGGGGAGAAGGAGATCGTCCTCGTCTCCTCCGGTGCCATCGCCGCCGGACTCGCCCCGCTGGGCCTGCGCCGCCGCCCCAGGGACCTCGCCCGCCAGCAGGCCGCCGCCAGCGTCGGCCAGGGCCTGCTCGTGGCCCGCTACACCGCCTCCTTCGCCCGCTACGGCGTCCGCGTCGGCCAGGTGCTGCTCACCTCCGACGACATGAGCCGCCGCGCCCACCACCGCAACGCGTCCCGCACCCTCGACAAGCTCCTCGCCATGGGCGCCTTCCCGATCGTCAACGAGAACGACACCGTCGCCACCGACGAGATCCGCTTCGGCGACAACGACCGGCTCGCCGCCCTCGTCGCCCACCTCGTCCACGCCGACCTGCTGGTCCTGCTCTCCGACGTGGACGGCGTGTACGACGGCGACCCCGGCAGACCCGGCACCTCGCGGATAGCGGAGGTACGGGGACCCGCCGACCTCGACGGCATCGAGATCGGCAGCTCCGGCAAGGCGGGCGTCGGCACCGGCGGCATGGTCACCAAGGTGGAGGCCGCCCGGATCGCCGCCGCCGCGGGCATCCCGGTCGTCCTCACCAGCGCGGTCCACGCGGCCGAGGCGCTGAGCGGCGGCGACACGGGCACCTGGTTCCACCCCACCGGCAAGCGCTCCGCCGACCGGCTGCTGTGGCTCCAGCACGCCTCCACCCCGCAGGGGTCCCTGACCCTGGACGACGGAGCCGTACGCGCCGTCGTCGAGCGCCGCAAGTCGCTGCTGCCCGCCGGGATCGCCGCCGTCGACGGAGAGTTCAACGCCGGCGACCCGGTCGAGCTGCGCGACGGCACCGGGCGCGCGGTGGCCCGCGGGCTGGTCAACTTCGACGCCAGGGAGATCCCCCGGCTGATCGGGCGCTCGACCCGGGAACTGGCGCGGGAACTCGGCCCGGAGTACGAACGCGAGGTCGTACACAGGGACGACCTGGTGGTCCTGCACTCGTAAAACGGGGCGTAACGACCGACCCCGGTGGGGGACGTTCCGTAAAACCGCCACGCGAAGCCCTGCGGCCTGCTCAACTTTCCTGAGGGGCGTGTTTCAGGCGCGCGCCCCCCCACGGGCACAGCGTGAAGGAGGCCGTCGTGAGACGAGTGCGCCCCGGTGCGGCGGCGTCCCGCGGTGCTCTGACGAGCGTCGCGGCCGGTGACACCTACGAGGAGCCGAGGGACCTGCCCCGCTTGTGGCACGTCACCCTCAGCGTCTCCGGGCAGGAAGTCCCCCTGGGCGACCTCAGGCGCGCCCTGGAGCAGCTGGCCCACGACCACCCCTTCCTGCTGACCAGCAGGTACGCCAACGACCACGCGGAGATCCGCTACTGGGAAGAGGCCCGCGACCTGCACGACGCCGCCGCCGTGGCCCTGCGCCTGTGGGGCGAGCACCGGCAGACGGCCGGTCTGCCGCCCTGGGAGATCGTCGGCCTGGAGGTCATCGACCGCGAGACCTACCACCAGCGCGTCGCCGAGGGCTACGGACCCCCGCCGGCCACTCCCGTGGGCGTTCACCCCTTTTGATCCCATCTCGGGCTGTGGAACAGGCCGTGAACAGCGCTCCCGGGAGCACTACTCTTCCTTTATGACCACGCTCTCGCCGTACGACTCGATGTCCCCGGTCACCCAGGCCGCCTACCGCGCCAAGTCCGCCGCCGCCGACCTCGCGCCGCTGCCGCGCGCCGTGAAGGACGACGCGCTGCTCGCCATCGCGGACGCCCTGGAGGTCCGGACCAGCGAGATCGTCGAGGCCAACGCCAAGGACGTGGCCAAGGCCCGGGAGAACGGCACCAGCGAGGCCATCGTCGACCGGCTCACCCTCACCCCCGAGCGGGTCCGCGCCATCGCCGCCGACGTCCGTGACGTCGCGAAGCTGCCCGACCCGGTCGGCGAGGTCGTCCGCGGCTCCACCCTGCCCAACGGCATCGACCTGCGCCAGGTCCGCGTCCCGCTCGGCGTGGTCGGCATCATCTACGAGGCCCGGCCGAACGTCACCGTCGACGCCGCCGCCCTCTGCCTGAAGTCCGGCAACGCAGTACTGCTGCGCGGCTCCGCCTCCGCCTACGAGTCGAACACCGCCCTCGTCCGGGTGATCCGGGACGCCGTCGGCGGCGCCGGGCTGCCCGCCGACTCCGTGCAGCTGGTGCCGGGGGAGAGCCGGGAGAGCGTGCGCGAGCTGATGCGCGCCCGCGGGCTCGTCGACGTGCTGATCCCGCGCGGTGGCGCCTCCCTGATCCAGACCGTCGTCGCCGAGTCCACCGTCCCCGTCATCGAGACCGGCACCGGCAACTGCCACGTCTACGTCGACGCCGAGGCCGACATCGACATGGCGGTCGAGATCCTGATCAACTCCAAGGCCCAGCGGGTCAGCGTCTGCAACGCCGCCGAGACCCTCCTGGTCCACCAGGACATCGCCCCCGAGTTCCTGCCGCGCGCCCTGGACGCCCTCGCCGAGGCCGGGGTGACCGTGCACGCCGACGAACGCGTGCTGGCGTACGCCAAGGACTCCCGGGCCACCGTGGTGGAGGCCACGCCGGACGACTGGGACACCGAGTACCTCTCCTACGACATCGCCGCCGCCGTCGTCGACTCCCTGGACCGGGCCGTCGCCCACATCCGGCTGTGGAGCTCAGGACACACCGAGGCCATCGTCACCACCTCCCAGCAGGCCGCCCGCCGCTTCACCCAGCTGGTCGACTCGACCACGGTCGCGGTGAACGCCTCCACCCGCTTCACCGACGGCGGCCAGTTCGGTTTCGGCGCCGAGATCGGCATCTCCACGCAGAAGCTGCACGCGCGAGGCCCGATGGGCCTGCCCGAGCTGACCAGCACCAAGTACATCGTCACCGGCGACGGACACGTACGGCGCTGACCGCGGCCGGCCGGGACGCCCCGGCTCGTGCTGTCCGGTGGGTCGCGTGAAAGACGTCTCATCAGGCGGATGAATTTCCATACCGTCTGCCCAAAATGACCCCCCAGGACTAGTCTGGACCCGTGCCGGAGGACGTGGGGGGCACGCCGTTCCCGGACGGCTGGGAGCCCGACGACGACCACGACCACGGGGTGCCGGACGATGAGTTCGCCTCCGTGGTCTTCGACGAGGCCTTCGTACAGGCGGCCGTGGTGCACGAGCCGACCGCCGTCGAACGCCTCCTGGCCGCCGCCCAGGCGAGAGCCGAGGCCTCCGAGGCGGAGGCCCGCCGCGCCCATGCCAGAGGTGAGCGGTACGACGAGCGGTACAGCCCGGACGGCACCGATCTCGGCCATGATCCGGACCTGGACGACTTCGACGACCCCGACGTCCTGGCCGACCGGTACGGCACCTCCGGGTCCTACGGCAAACAGGTCCGCTGGCACCGCCCCGTCGCCTGGCTGCTCGCCGTCGTGATGGGCGTCGGGATGGTCGCGCTGGCCTTCGCCGCGGTCTACCGCGGCGCCTCCTCGGGCAGCCGGGACCCGGTTCCGTCACACGCTCCCACCGGCCTGGAACAGGGCACCGCGGCGGGCCCCACCGCGTCCGCCGAATTCTCCCAGCCCGCCCAGCCCGCGGCCTCCGCGATCCCGCGCTCCCCCTGAGCGGTCCGGGACGCCCGTGGTGAGAACCTGTCAGAAGTTGTCGTGCAGCGGGGCGTTTACCTGAGGCTCCCGGGACCTACTCTGAAAGTATGGGCGGGCCTGGAGACCCACCGGAGGGGCCACCCGAGGGCGCCCCCGGTGGTGGAGAGGACGAGTACCGATCCGTCGTGTTCGACGAGTCGTTCGTCCGCGCTGCCCGCCTCCAGGAGTACTCCGCGCAGGAACGTATGGCGGACCACGCCCCGGCCGTCCGCCGCCGCCCGCCCCTGCACCGCGGGCTGTCCCGGCAGGTGCTGGTCCTCGTCCTGCTGATAGCCGTCGCCTTCGGCACCGCCATCTACATGGGCGTCCGGCACCCCTACGGTTCCGCCCAGGCCCGGCGGACCGTCGACCCCCTGCGGATGACCGTCATACCGCTGGCCCCGCAGGGCAAGGTGCCCGGATCGGCCGACGCCGAGTACCTGTACGCGCACAGCCCCGCCGCCCAGTTCGCGGTCGGCGCCCACGGCATGCCGCTGCCCGCCACCCGGAGCACCGCCCACTTCTCGGAGAGCCAGGTCGTGGCCGCGCTCTCCGCGGCCAAGGACTACATCGTCCGCTCCTCGCTCTACCCCGAGGTCCTCGACAGCAGCGACGTCCAGGCCGCCCGGGCCCTGCTCGACCCCGGGCAACTCGACCAGTTCGACCAGAGCTTCGAACACCCCGCCGCCGACGGCCGGCACACCCCGACCGGATGGCTGGTCCGCTTCGACCCCACCCGCGCCGAGCTGGCCGACCGTGAGGTCCGCGTCCAGGGCAGCTTCCAGGCCGCCGAGACCGACTCCGCCACGCTGGAGGTGACCGCGGACCACACCTTCGTCTACGCGCTACGGCAGACCGGTGCCGGCGCCAAGGCCCCGGCGTCCCTGTTCACCGTCCGCCGCGAACTGACCTTCCGCTTCGACCGCGACGACCTGCGCACGCACCAGGTCCAGCTGGTCGTCTCCTACGTCCAGGCGGGCCCCCTGTCCTGTGCCGAGGACGCCACGAACCATCTGCGTCCCCTGCTGGCCGGCCAGACCGCCAAGGCGGGCGGCCCCGCGGGCACCGACCCCTACGCGACGGGCAGCGCGACCGCCCTGTGCGGGACGCTGGCGGCCGGGGCCGAGCCGAAGGTGTGAGCGGCCGGGGGTATGAGCGGCTCGTTATTCCTCGTCCTGCGGCGGAGCGTCCGTCGGTGGCTGGTCCGTCGGCGACTGGCCCTTCGGCGGGGGCGGGCTGGTGAACCCGTCGAAGCCGCGCCGCACCCGGCCGCCCAGGTCCCCGGCCCCGCCGGCGAGGTCGGTGACCAGCTTCATCAGCGGGTCCTTGGAACTCTTGACGTGGTCGGCGTAGTGCGCCGCCGACTCGCGGAACGAGTCGCTGACCGAGGTGTCCTTGTCCTCGTCGCGCCGCGGGTAGTGCCCGTCCATGATCCGCTGGTGGTCCCGCGACTCGGCCCACTTCTTCAGCTCGGCCGCCCGGACCGTGGTGAAGGGGTGGGAGCGGGGCAGCACGTTGAGGATCTTCAGCACGGAGTCGCGCAGGTCGCCCCCGGCCTCGTACTCCTCGGCCTGCTGCAGGAACGCGTCCACGTTCATCTCGTGCAGGTGGTTGCCGCCGGCTATCTTCATCAGGCCGCGCATCGAGGCCCGCAGGTCCTGGCCCACGAGGAGGCCGGCCCGGTCGGCCGAGAGCTCCGACTTGCGGAACCACTCGCGCAGCGCCGTCACGATCGCCAGGACCGCGAGATTGCCCAGCGGGATCCAGGCGACCTTCAGCGCGAGGTTGGTCAGGAACAGCAGGATCGTGCGGTACACCGCGTGGCCGGACAGCGCGTGCCCCACCTCGTGGCCCACCACCGCCCGCATCTCCTCCTCGTCGAGCAGTTCGACGAGCCCCGTGCTGACCACGATGATCGGCTCGTCCAGACCGATGCACATCGCGTTCGGCTGCGGGTCCTGGGTGACGTACATCGGCGGGACCTTCTCCAGGTCCAGGATGTAGCAGGCGTCCCGCAGCATGTCGCCCAGGTGCGCGAACTGCTGGTCCGAGACACGCACCGAGTCGGACAGGAACAGCAGCCTGAGGCTCCGCTCCGGCAGCAGCCCGCTGAGCGCCTTGAACACCGTGTCGAAACCGCTCAGCTTCCGCAGGGCCACCAGGGCCGAGCGGTCGGCAGGGTGCTCGTACGCACGGGAGGAGATCCCCGGGAAACGCCTGCGCTGCCTGCTCGGCACGCTCCCGTTCCCCTGCCCGTTGTGTACGTGGCCGTCGTCGGACATGTCTTCCCCCATGCGCGTCTGAAGTGCCCCATGTGCCCCCGAGGCAGGCCCCACCCTAGGCGGAGATACCGTGGACGGGCAGTACAGCCGAAGGAGTCCCGCCATGGAGCACACCCCCGCAGCCGCCTGGCTGACCGAGGCCGCGAGCGCCGCCCCCCAGCACGGTGCGGGGAATCTGCTCCGGATCGTACTGGTCGTGATGGTCCTGGGCTGCGCGCTGACCGCCTGGTTCCTGCTGCGCGGGTACAAACAGAAGGACGACTGAGCGGCCCGCGGAGTTCCCCGGCGTCCACCCCGGGCTTCCCCATCGGCGGAGTCGGGGTGATCGGCTCCGGACCGCCCGCATACGATGAGCCGACATCTTTGTCCCGCCCACCGGATAGGTCCTGCCGAGATGAGCTTCCACAGCACCGCAGCCCAGTTGGTCACCCTCGCCGCCGAGGGCGAGGAACACGGCGGAAACCACGAGAGCCTCAGCCCCTACGTCACCGGCGGCGGCGCGTTCATCATCCTGCTGCTCCTGCTGTGGATCACCACCCGCTTCAACCGCGACCGCTGAGCCGGCAGACCGTCGCCGGGGATCTGGCGGCCGGGCCTCACGGGCCGGGCCGGTAGGGTCTGCACGCATGGGAGAGCAGGACATGCCTACCGGTCCGGCGAACGACACGTCCGACGACACGGTGAAGGCCCCCGGGTACCGGCCGGGCCACGGCCCCGCGCACACGGGCAAGCGACGCCTGGGCGTGATGGGCGGAACGTTCGACCCGATCCACCACGGGCACCTCGTGGCGGCCAGCGAGGTCGCCGCGCAGTTCCAGCTGGACGAGGTGGTGTTCGTCCCCACCGGCCAGCCGTGGCAGAAGTCCCACCGCAAGGTCTCCCCGGCCGAGGACCGCTATCTGATGACGGTCATCGCGACCGCCGAGAACCCCCAGTTCTCGGTGAGCCGCATCGACATCGACCGCGGCGGCCCCACCTACACCGTGGACACCCTGCGGGACCTGCGTGCGCTCAACCCCGACAGCGACCTCTTCTTCATCACCGGCGCCGACGCCCTCGCCCAGCTCCTGACCTGGCGCGACAGCGAGGAGCTGTTCTCCCTCGCGCACTTCATCGGGGTCACCCGCCCCGGCCATCAACTGACCGACCACGGCCTTCCGGAGGGCGGAGTCACGCTCGTCGAGGTTCCCGCGCTCGCCATCTCCTCGACGGACTGCCGTGCGAGAGTCGCCAAGGGCGACCCCATCTGGTACATGGTCCCGGACGGAGTCGTGCGCTACATCGACAAGCGCGAGCTGTACCGCGGCGAGTGAGCCGAGAGGGGCACCGGTGAACGACCGATACGACCCGGGGTACGGGCAGGACCAGTACGAGCTGGTCGGCTACGACGAGTACGGGCAGCCTGTCTACCGGCAGGTCCCCGCCCAGCACACGCCGCCCCAGGCCTACGACCAGTACGCACAGCAGGGCTACGGCTACGACCCGTACGCGACCGGACAGCAGCAGTCCATGCCGCAGCAGTCCGGGCCCCAGCAGTCCATGCCGCAGCAGTCCATGCCGTCGTACGACCCCTATGACACCGGTCAGCAGGCGTACGACCCGTACGGGCAGGCCGCGGCCGGCGGCCGGCAGCCCCAGGTCGCCGAGCAGACCGCCTACATCCCGCACCAGGCCGGGCCCTCCGAGGCCGAGGCCGAGGCCGAGGCCGACGAGACGGACGCCCCCGCCACCGGCGAACGGGATTACCGCACGGAGCAGTTCGCCTTCGTCGAGCAACCGGACGGCGACTCCGAGGACGTCATCGACTGGCTGAAGTTCACGGAGAACCGCACCGAGCGCCGCGAGGAGGCCCGCCGCCGCGCCCGCAGCCGGGTCATCGCCCTCGTCGTCGTCCTCGCGCTGGTCGCGGTCGGCGGCGTCGGCTACCTCTGGTACGCCGGGAAGCTGCCCGGCCTGTCCTCCTCCGGCTCGACGTCGGGCACCACCACGGCCGCGGGCGCCCAGAAGCGCGACGTCATAGTCGTCCACCTGCACAACACGGCCAAGGGCGGCACCTCCACGGCGCTGCTCGTCGACAACACCACCACCAAGCGGGGCACCACCGTGCTGCTGCCCAACTCGCTCGCCATGAGCGGGGACGACGGCACCGCCACGACCCTCGCCAAGTCGGTCGGCGACGACGGCTCCTCGGGCACCCTCGACCAGCTCGACACCGTCCTCGGCACGAACATCGAGGGCACCTGGCGCCTCGACACCCCCTACCTGCAGAACCTCGTCGAGCTCGTCGGCAACATCGACATCGACACCAACGCCGACGTGCCCGACCCGGCCGCCAAGAAGAAGGGCGGCGCGCCCCTCGTCCACAAGGGCCAGGACCAGACCCTCAGCGGCAAGATGGCCGTCGCCTACGCCACCTACCGCGCCTCCGGCGAGTCCCAGAACGCCCAGCTGGAGCGGTTCGGCCAGGTCATGCAGGGCGTGCTGCGCAAGATGCCCTCCGACCCGACCACGGCGACGACCACCGTGCAGACGCTGGCGCAGATCCTGGATCCCTCGCTGACCGACAAGGACCTGGGCGTCTTCCTCGCCAAGCTCGCCGACCTCGCCAAGGGCGGCGACTACAAGACGGCGCTGCTGCCGGTCCAGTCCGACGGCACGCTGAGCGCTCAGACCAGCGACAGCGTGGTGAAGGACATCCTCGGCGGCACCGCCAAGAGCCCCGAGGCCGGGGCGGCCGTCCGGGTCTCCGTCCAGAACGCCACCGGCGTCAAGGACAACACCGAGAAGACACGCGTGGTGCTCGTCAACGGCGGCTTCACCTTCCTGGAGGCCGGCACGGCGGCCACCACCCGGGCCACCTCCGAGGTGCTCTACGCCGACGCCGCCGACAAGGAGAACGCCACCGAGGTCGTCAAGACCCTGGGCCTGCCCTCCGGCTCGGTGAAGAAGGGCACGGTCAGCTCCAACGCCGACGTCTCGGTGATCCTCGGCCAGGACTACAAGCCGGCGTCCTCCTAGGACGCCGCGCGCACCGCGATCCGGCGGCCGCGCCCCACGTGAGCCCGTAATCACGTGGGGCGCCCCCGGCGGCTCATGAGACCCTTGGTGTCAAGTGACCACCGACGGAAAGCCACGTAGTGACCGCCACCGACCGTTCCCTCGAGCTCATCAACGCCGCCGCCCAGGCGGCCGCAGACAAGCTCGCCCACGACGTCATCGCCTACGACGTCAGCGACGTGCTCTCGATCACGGACGCCTTCCTGCTGGCCTCCGCGCCCAACGACCGCCAGGTCAAGTCGATCGTCGACGAGATCGAGGAGCGACTCCAGAAGGAACTCGGCGCCAAGCCGGTGCGCCGTGAGGGCGACCGCGAGGCCCGCTGGATCCTGCTCGACTACGTCGACATCGTCATCCACGTGCAGCACAGCGAGGAGCGCGTCTTCTACGCGCTGGAGCGGCTGTGGAAGGACTGCCCCGAGATCGAGCTGCCCGCCGACGCCAAGGCCACCCGCGGCAAGGCCGAGGAGCACGCCAGGCTGCAGGCCGCCGAGGACGCGGAGGAGCTGGACGGGGAGTGGCGATGAGCGCCACGGGTGAGGTGAGCGACCGCAAGGGCCGCGGTCGCCGCGTCATCCTGTGGCGGCACGGCCAGACGGCCTGGAACGTGGAGCGCCGCTTCCAGGGCAGCACGGACGTGGAGCTGACCGAGACCGGCGTCGGCCAGGCCCGGCGCGCGGCGCGGCTGCTCGCCTCCCTGAAGCCCGACGCGATCATCTCCTCGGACCTGAAGCGGGCCGCGCTCACCGCCGCCGAGCTCGCCGTCCTCACCGGCCTGGAGATCAGCCGCGACGAGGCCCTGCGCGAGACCTACGCGGGCGTGTGGCAGGGACTCACGCACGAGGAGATCATCACCCGGTACGGCGAGGAGTACGCGGCGTGGAAGCGCGGCGAACCGGTGCGCCGCGGCGGCGGCGAACTGGAGACCGAGGTCGCCGACCGCGCCGCGCCCGTCGTGCTGCGGCACGCCGAGAAGCTGCCCGAGGACGGCACCCTCGTGGTGGTCAGCCACGGCGGCACCATCCGCACCACCATAGGCCGCCTCCTCGGCCTGGAGGCGCACCACTGGGAAGGGCTGGGCGGCCTCTCCAACTGCTGCTGGTCCGTCCTCGGTGAGGGCGTGCGTGGCTGGCGGCTGCTGGAGCACAACGCGGGCACCCTCCCGGAACCCGTCCTCGGCGACGACGACTGAGCGACGACTGAGCGACGGCCGGGCGCGGATTTCACTTTCTGGCAGGTCGCAGGCTAAAGTTCTTCTTGTTCGCCCCGCCGAGCGGAGCGAGAACAAGGGGCTATAGCTCAGTTGGTAGAGCGCCTGCATGGCATGCAGGAGGTCAGGAGTTCAATTCTCCTTAGCTCCACAGTTCGAAGATCCCGTCCCTCCAAGGGGCGGGATTTTCTGTGCTCCCCCCACTGTTCCTGAACCGGCTTGAGTCACTTGGGGTCCTGGAGGCGTATACCTCTGTGAAGGCGCTTTCAGTGTGCGTGGGCGCCGGTCCGGCACGGCAGCGGTGGGCGCTGTGTCCGGACTGGTACTGAGGCGTCGCTGACCGTATTGGTCCGGCCGTGGCAGAATCAAACGGCCGGAAGGGGGCGCGGCCCGACGGGAGGAGTAGCGATGCCTGCGAGCATCCTCGAGGAGGTCGACCACCTCCTCGAAGCGGCGGTGATACGGGACACGGCCACCCGGCTCAGCTGCCCTTCCTGCGGTTCCGGTCATGTGGCCCAAGTCCTCGGCGACAACGGCGGGGTTTCCTACGTGTGCACGGCCTGCGGCCACAGCTGGAGCTGATCGATGGGTGCACACAGGCGGAAGTGCGACTGGTGCGGGAGCGGTACCCCCATCGTCCGTGACATGGAGCCGCTCAATCCCGACTACCAGTACTGGTGCGAGGAATGCGCGCGGGCGCTGATCATAAAAGGCGACCCGATCGAGACGTACCGTGAGCTGGAGGGCGAGCCGATCTACGGCCGGCTCCTCGAGGAGCACTGCACCCTCAAGCGGTTCTATTCGTTCGTCACGGCCTGATCCCGCCTGATCCCCGCGGGTGGCCTGATCCCCGCCGGGCCGCGGCAACGGTGTCCGGCGAACACCAGGAACACCAGTGCGGCCCCCGCGTAGAGCGCCGACAGCACCAACTCCGGACAGCCCTGGTGCAATTCGGGCCGCTTGGGCCCGTGCGGCACCCACCACAGCGCGTACGAGCAGAAGACCAGCGTGGCGGCCGCGGCGCCCGCGCGGTGTCCGTGCGTCCACAGCAGCAGTGCGAGTGGTACGCACCACACCCAGTGGTGCGACCACGACACGGGGCTGATCAGCAGCGCGGTCACCGCGCACGCGGCCACCGCCCACGCGCGCCGGCCGCTCAGTTCCGCCGAGACCGCCGCCGCCAGCCCCAGCAGGGCCACCAGGGCCGCCGTGGCGACCCAGACGGCTCCCGGGGCCGGTGTGTGCAGCAGCCGCGCGAGAACGCCGCGCAGCGCCTGGTTCGCGGTCTCCTCGGCGTGGCCCACCCGGCTCGTGCGGAACACCATGCTGGTCCAGAACCGCCACGAGTCGCCCGGCAGGACGGCCGCCGCCAGCAGCGTGGCCCCGGCGAACACCGCTGCCGCCCCGCGCGCGTGCCGCAGCCAGGGCCCGCCGCGGCCGCCCCTGAGCCGTGCCACGGCACCGGCGGCCAGCAGGAACACCGCGAACAGCGCGGGCGTCAGCTTCACCGCGGTGGCCAGCCCCACACCCACCCCCGCCCAGCGGGCCCCGGGCCGGCGGGACAGGTCCCACAGCACCAGGACGGCGAGCAGCAGATTGACCTGCCCGTAGCGCAGCGTCGTCCACACCGGCTCGCACCACACGGCCCCCGCCGCGACCCACCAGGCCGCCTCCACGCGCGCGTGGCCCACGAGTCGCAGCGACAGCCGTACGAACACCACCAGCAGCGCGAGGTTCCCGGCTGTCGCCAGCGTGCGCAGGAGCCCGGTGTCCAGGAGCGTCAGCGGCGTGAAGAGCAGGGCCGCGAACGGCGGGTAGGTGGTGGGCAGCTGCGCGGCCGTCACCCGCAGCGCGTACAGGTCGCCGCCCGCGCGGACGGTCGCCCCCTCCGCGCGGTACACCAACAGGTCGACCATCGACACGTGCGCGGCCCGCTGCGCGATCCAGAACGCCGTGAAGGACAACAGGCACGCCCCCAGGGCGGTCGGGACACGGCGGCGGGTTCCGGTGGAGGCGAGCGCAGTCACGAAGGCCGACATTAGCGCCCGTATCGGACCAGAACGGAAACGATTTGGTGCTGTACCCCTGCGACCGTGTAATGTTGGCGTCGCCGCCAGGGAAACCGAGCGGAGCGAGAACAAGGGGCTATAGCTCAGTTGGTAGAGCGCCTGCATGGCATGCAGGAGGTCAGGAGTTCAATTCTCCTTAGCTCCACAGAAGTCGAAGGCGGATCACTCGGTCGAGTGATCCGCCTTCGGCGTTCTCCGGCGTCTCCGTCGTTCTCCGGTGTTCTGCGGCTTTCGGTGCGACGGCAGTCGTACGGCGGGCCACCCGAGATCCGGGTGGCCCGCCGTACGACTGCTCAGCGGCCCAGAGCGCGGCGTCCGCGGCCCTGGGAGAGGACCGGCAGGTTGCGGGCCGGGGCCTGCCCGCGGGTGTCCTCCTCGATGCGCAGGGCGAGCGCCGGGCAGCGGCGCACCGCGCGTAGAGCCTTGGCCTCGGCATAGCGCGGCACCTTCGCCTGCGCCACCGTCGGAAAGCCGTCCGCACCGAGTTCGAAGACCTCCGGGAGGATGTCCGCGCACAGTCCGTGGCCCCGGCACAGTGTCCAGTCGACGTAGATCTTCTGACGGCTGCCGGGACTGTTGTCCTCGGGCTCTCCGCCGCCCGGGATGCCCACCGGCATCTTGCCGTCCTCGAAGAGCGGCAGAACGCCTTCCACGCGCCGTCCGCAGCCGTTCCCGAGGACGTGCGCCGCCAGGTCGTCGGTGAACGCCTTGATCGTCGACTCCAGGAACATCGCGGAGCCGTCCGGGTGCGAGCACGCGCCGCGCCGCTTGACGTTCTTGGCGACCTGCTTGAGGGCCTCCAGGGCGGCCGGGCCGCCGCCGTTGAGGATGTCCTCCATGCCGCGCGCGGCGGCCGGCAGACCGAGGTAGCAGGGACCGCACTGTCCCGCGCTCTCCTCCGCCAGCCACTGCGCCACCCGCAGCGACTCGCCCAGCGGGCAGGTGTCCTGACTGATCGGCAGGATCGCGCCGGCGCCCAGCGCACCGCCCACCGCGTCCAGGGAGTTGCGGGAGACGACCGCCTCGTTGACCGTCGCCGCGTCGATCCACTTGCCGTGGTAGCCGCCGGTCAGCACGCCCTGCGGGACCGGCGGGGCGCCGGCCAGCTGAAGGACGTAGCGCAGCGGCACGCCGGTGGGGACCTCGATCACCATGGGGCGGGCGACCGCGCCGGAGACCGTGAGCATGACGGTGCCCGGCTCGTCGTACAGACCGGTGTTGCCGTAGCGCTCCGGGCCGATGCGGGCGGCGATCGCCAGCTGGGCGAACGTCTCGGCGTTCGACAGCAGCGTGGGCGCGCCGCCGACACCGTTCTGCGAGGCGCTGGTCTTGCGTCCGGGCGGGATCGCCGGGCCGCCGTCGATGGAGCGGATCAGCGACGCGGCGGCGCCGGTGACCATGCGGATCGGGTTGCGCTGTACGAACGCCTTCAGCGCCGAACGGCGGCCGTTGTTCAGGCCGCGTTCGTCGAGCGCGGCCTCCATGGAGCGCTGCGTGGACTCACGGGTGACCCCGATCACGAGCGTGCGGGCGCCCAGCGCCTCCGCGCACAGCAGGGCGCCGTCCAGGATCAGGTGCGGGGCACGGTTGATGAGCACCGTGTCCTTGCGGCAGGCCGGTTCGTCCTCGCTGCCGTTGACGACGACGACCGGCCGGACGCCGCGCTTGATCGCCGCTTCGGCGACCGAGCGCAGCTTCTTGTGGAAGGGGAAGCCCGCGCCGCCGCGGCCCTTGAGATTGATGGCTTCGGAGAGCTGCGCGAGCTGCTCGCCGCCCAACGGCTCGAGCGGCCCATGCACCTTCAGGTGCATGGGCAGATCGAGCCTTTCGACAAGGTCGAAACCCGACGTGAGCTGAGGAAGCCCGACCACGCGGACTTCTGGTACGTCGGGGAGGGCCTCGTTCACCTATAGCCTCCGGAAGGCGTGTTCCAAGGTTCGCCCGATCCCGGCGAGTCGAAGGACGCACCGGGTGCTGGTTCGTTGGCGGGACCGCTGTTGTACGTGTTGTTCGAGTTGTACGTGCCGTAGCGGGCGTTCGTCTCACCCGTGTTGTACACATCACTTCCGCCGTACCCGCCGGCGCCCGGATTGTTGTAATTCGGGATGTTGTTGTACCCGGTGTCCGCGAGCGGGTCGTAGGCCGACGGGGGTGCCTCGCCGACCGGCGGCGGGGACGGGACCGGCCAGGTGCCCGAGGTGCTGGACGCGTTGTCCACGCGCGAGAACGTCTCCGTCGCCTGCATGTCCATCGGCATGTCCATGCGTGCGGTCTGGCCGGCCGCGAAGGGCTGCTGGGGCTGTCCGGGCGTCGAGACGGCCCGGTAGGCGGCCGCGAATCCGGACGCGGGCTCCCCGGCCATGGTGGGCTGCGAGCCCGTGTCGTACATCGGTGCCGAGGGTGCCCCCGCGCGCGGGAAGGAACCGGTGTCGCCGAACCCCGCCCCCGCCTGCTTTCCGAAGCCCGGAATCGGGGACGAGCCCGTCCCGAAGGATCCCGTGTCCGTCATCCTGGCCCGGCTGGCGTCCAGGTCGTCGAGTTCCGGCCGCTCGGCGCTGCCCAGGATCCCGGCGAGCTGGTCGGCGACCCTGCGCTTGAACGTGCGCGGCGCGGCGCGCAGGGCGAGGGCCGCCATGATGCCGAGCAGGCACAGCTCGTACGAGATCATGAAGAACGGCTTCGCCGCGCGTCCCGCGAACAGGCCGTGGATCAGCGCGGCGCACAGGGCCGGGTAGGCCAGCATGTGCATCGCGCGCCAGCGTGCCGCGACCGGTGCGGGGGCGGCGAACTGGTTGCGCAGCGCGCCGGTGATGCCCACGAAGATCATGAGCAGGCCGGCCAGGGAACCGAGGCCGATGAGCGCGCCGCTGCCCGACACGCCCGTGCTGAAGGGGATCAGCGCGGCGATCAGGACGGTGTGGGACAGTGCCAGCTTGATGGTGACGTGCACCAGGAGGAACGCGATCGAGGCGATGGCGAGCACCCGGTGGATGGCCTGGGAGACGATCCGCTGGCGGGTGTTCAGGAAGATCCGGTCCTGGGTCACCAGGCCCCAGATCACCGAGCAGGTGAGGCTGACGAGCGACAGGACGCCCGCGCCGAAGTTCAGGAAGTCCTGTAGCCAGTGCCCTCCGGACAGCACCACCACGGGTATGAGCAGCAGGACGACAGCCGTCGCCACCCCGTAGGCCGACCGGCCTGGCTTGGGGAGCGAGCTGGTACTAACACGAGCGTTCATGGGGGCAACTCCGAGCGGTTCGGGAAAGCGGTCCCGCTGCCGAACTGTAAATGGCGCCATACCGATCAGTACGAGGTTTGAGTTATTGCGTTGTTATCAAAGGATCATCTGGCCGCTGCGATGTCCCTTTGTGGCGGTTGTGCGTGATTAATCCTTGACTTTGGTTCAGTGACTGTCGTTGTCACCTATACATACGCAAGCGCGTCGCGGCTTGCTCAGAGCCTGCGGTACCCTAACGCCATGCGTGCCGTACGCCTTCTGCTTAGCGGGCCGCGCTGATCAGTCCCGACCGGCGGCGAGAGCCGGGTCGGCATCGGCGCGGCGTCCCCTCCTGTGTGAGGGGATTTTTCATTTCTTTGAATGTCACAGCCCGCAGGCAGAGACGATCGATGGAGCTTTGAAGATCATGAGCGAGACGAACCCCGCTGCCGCCGCTGCCGTCTCGGCGGAGGCCGCGCCGCACCGCTACACGGCGGCCCTGGCCGCCGAGATCGAGGCACGCTGGCAGGACTTCTGGGACGCCGACGGCACGTACGCGGCGCCGAACCCGAGGGGTGACCTGGCCGGCGACCCCGAGGTGGTGGCGCGGCCCAAGAAGTTCATCATGGACATGTTCCCATATCCCTCGGGTGCGGGCCTCCACGTCGGCCATCCCCTGGGATACATCGCCACCGATGTATACGCCCGCTTCCAGCGGATGACCGGCCACAACGTCCTGCACACCCTGGGCTTCGACGCCTTCGGCCTGCCCGCCGAGCAGTACGCCGTGCAGACCGGCACGCACCCGCGCGTGTCCACCGAAGCCAACATGGAGAACATGAAGGCCCAGCTGCGCCGGCTGGGCCTGGGCCACGACAAGCGCCGGTCGTTCGCCACGATCGACCCGGACTACTACAAGTGGACCCAGTGGATCTTCCTGCAGATCTTCAACTCCTGGTACGACGACGAGGCCGGGAAGGCCCGCCCGATCAGCCGGCTGATCGCCCAGTTCGAGTCCGGTGAGCGCGCCGTGCCCGGCGGGCGCTCCTGGGACCGGCTGACCGCCGCGGAGCGCGCCGACGTCCTGGGCGAGTTCCGCCTGGCCTACGCCTCCGACGCGCCCGTCAACTGGTGCCCGGGCCTGGGCACCGTGCTGGCCAACGAGGAGGTCACCGCGGACGGCCGCTCCGAGCGCGGCAACTACCCGGTCTTCAAGGCCAAGCTGCGCCAGTGGAACATGCGGATCACCGCCTACGCCGACCGGCTGCTGGACGACCTGGAGGCACTGGACTGGCCCGAGGCCATCAAGCTGCAGCAGCGCAACTGGATCGGCCGGTCCGAGGGCGCCCGCGTCGACTTCCCGATCGACGGCGAGCGCATCACGGTCTTCACCACGCGCCCGGACACGCTGTTCGGCGCGACCTACATGGTGCTGGCCCCCGAGCACCCGCTGGTCGAGAAGTTCACCCCGGCCGCCTGGCCGGAGGGCACCCACCAGGTGTGGACCGGCGGCCACGCGACCCCGGCCGAGGCCGTCGCCGCGTACCGCGCGCAGGCCGCCTCGAAGTCCGACGTCGAGCGGCAGGCCGAGGCCAAGGACAAGACCGGCGTCTTCATCGGCGCGTACGCCACCAACCCGGTCAACGGCGAGAAGGTGCCCGTCTTCATCGCCGACTACGTCCTGATGGGCTACGGCACCGGCGCGATCATGGCCGTCCCTGCGGGCGACCAGCGCGACTTCGAGTTCGCGCGCGCCTTCGAGCTGCCGGTCCACTGCATCGTCGAGCCGACCGACGGCCGCGGCACCGACACCTCGACCTGGGAGAACGCCTTCGCGTCGTACGACGCGAAGATCATCAACTCGTCGAACGACGAGATCTCGCTGGACGGCCTGACCGTCGTCGACGCCAAGGCACGCATCACCGCATGGCTGGAGCGCGAGGGCACCGGCGAGGGCACCGTCAACTTCCGGCTGCGCGACTGGCTGTTCAGCCGCCAGCGCTACTGGGGCGAGCCCTTCCCGATCGTCTACGACGAGGACGGCACCGCCCACGCCCTGCCCGAGTCGATGCTGCCGCTGGAACTGCCCGAGGTCGAGGACTACAGCCCGCGCACCTTCGACCCGGACGACGCCGACACCCAGCCCGAGACGCCGCTGTCGCGCAACGAGGAGTGGGTCAACGTCACCCTGGACCTGGGCGACGGACCGAAGAAGTACCGGCGTGAGACCAACACCATGCCCAACTGGGCCGGTTCCTGCTGGTACGAACTGCGCTACCTGGACCCGCACAACGAGCGGCAGCTGGTCGACCCCGAGATCGAGCAGTACTGGATGGGCCCGCGCGAGGGCCAGCCGCACGGCGGCGTCGACCTGTACGTCGGCGGCGCCGAGCATGCCGTGCTGCACCTGCTGTACGCCCGCTTCTGGTCCAAGGTGCTGTACGACCTGGGCCACGTCTCGTCCGCGGAGCCGTTCCACAAGCTGTTCAACCAGGGCATGATCCAGGCCTACGTCTACCGCGACAGCCGTGGCATCGCGGTGCCGGCCGCCGAGGTGGAGGAGCGCGACGGCGCGTACTACCACCAGGGCGAGAAGGTCTCCCGGCTGCTGGGCAAGATGGGCAAGTCCCTGAAGAACGCGGTCACTCCGGACGAGATCTGCGCCGAGTACGGCGCCGACACCCTGCGCCTGTACGAGATGGCGATGGGCCCGCTGGACGTCTCCCGGCCGTGGGACACGCGCGCGGTGGTCGGCCAGTTCCGGCTGCTGCAGCGGCTGTGGCGCAACATCGTCGACGAGGCCACCGGTGAGGTCACCGTCACCGACGTCGAGGACGCCGACATCGACGAGGAGACGCTGCGCGCCCTGCACAAGGCGATCGACGGCGTCAGCCAGGACCTGGAGGGCCTGCGGTTCAACACCGCCATCGCCAAGGTCACCGAGCTGAACAACCACCTGACCAAGGCGGGCGTGGCCGTGCCCCGCTCGGTCGCCGAGCCGCTGGTGCTGCTGGTCGCCCCGCTGGCCCCGCACGTCGCCGAGGAGCTGTGGGGCCGCCTGGGCCACACCGGCTCGGTCGTCCACCAGGACTTCCCGGTCGCCGACCCGCGGTACGTCGTCGACGAGACCGTGACCTGCGTCGTGCAGATCAAGGGCAAGGTCAAGGCCCGCCTGGAGGTGCCGCCGTCCATCTCCGACGAGGAGCTGGAGAAGGCGGCGCTGGCCGACGAGAAGGTCGTCGCCGCGCTGGACGGCGCCGGGATCCGCAAGGTGATCGTGCGGGCGCCGAAGCTGGTGAACATCGTTCCGGCGTAACGCTCGGGGTAGTCCCCTACGGGCAGGTTCGGGGTTTTTCCGGAACCCCTGGCCTGCCCGTAGCGTTTACCGTGGAGAGCAGCGCGGTGCTCGCCGCGCGAAGCCGGAGGAGGAGCGCCGTGGAAGCCGTCATCGCAGTCTTCGCCCTGCTCTTCCTGCTGTTCGTCGTCCTCGGCGCCTACGCCACGGTCAAGGTGATCGGCGCCGCCAAGCGCGGCGTCGACCGTACGATCACCCAGGCCCGCCGCACGGTCGAGGACCACACACTGCGCGCCAAGTCCTTCGCCCAGCCCGGCCCGGTCGGCGAAATAGCGCAGCTCCGGCTCAGCCTGCGCACCTCGATGCGCGCCACCCAGGACGCGTTGCAGGCCGGCGCCGTCGAGGACGAGTCGCTGCGGGAGTCCCTCGGCCTCTTCGAGCGGCTCAGCGTGCACGGGCGCGAACTGGACGACGAACTCAGGCGCCTGGAATCCGAGCCCGACCGCGCCACACTCGCCGAGCGGCTGCCCGAGCTGCGCACCCGCACCGAGCGCATCACCCGGTCCGCGGACTCCCTGCGCTGGGCCGTCCGCGACCGGGCCCACCGCTTCGCCGACGACGACCTCGACACACTGAGTGCCCAGATCGACGTCGAAACGGGCGCGCTGCGGCACTGGACGCATGCGGAGCCCTCGTCCGCGCCGCGGCCGTGGCCCGACGCCCCGGCCGACGGCGACCGGACGGCTCAGCAGACCTGGCCGGAGCCCCCTCGGCCCGACGCCGCCGAAGAACCGGTCCGGCCGTCCCTCACCCCGCCCGGCCGACGCCAGACATACGCATGGCAGAAGAAGACCCGCCCGGAGAGCACGACTTGATCCGGTCGGCCCCGGCCCAGGTCACAGGGGGCGGCCTGCCGCCCGAGCGCTACGACAGGTAACCTCCAGCTCATGTCCCGCCATGTCGCTATCGTCACCGATTCAACGGCCTACCTGCCGCAGCGGACGATGGAGCGCCACGGCATCACCGCGGTACCCCTGACCGTGGTCCTCGGCGACCAGGCGCTCGAAGAGGGCACCGACATCTCCACCCGCTCCCTGGCCCAAGCCCTCCAGAAACGGCGCCCCGTCACCACCTCGCGCCCCAGCCCCCAGGTGTTCGCGGAGACCTACCGCAAGGTCGCCGAGTCCGGCGCGACCGGCATCGTCTCCCTCCACCTCTCCGCCGAGCTGTCGGGCACGTACGACGCCGCGGTCGTCGCGGCCCGCGAGGCGCCGGTGCCGGTGCGGGTGGTGGACACCGGCATGGTCGCGATGGCCCTCGGCTTCTGCGCCCTCGCCGCGGCCGAGACGGCGGAAGCGGGCGGCACCGTGGACGAGGCCGTCACCGCGGCGGAGAAACGGGCCGCGGGCACCTCCGCCTACTTCTACGTCGACACCCTCGACTATCTGCGCCGGGGCGGCCGGATCGGCGCCGCGCAGGCCCTGCTGGGCTCCGCGCTCGCCGTCAAGCCGCTGCTGGAACTGGACGGCGGTCGCATCGAACTCCTCGAGAAGGTACGGACGGCGTCGAAGGCGATCGCCCGCCTCGAGGAGATCGCGGCCGACCGGGCGGGCAGCGCCGAGGTCGACATCGCCGTGCACCACCTCGCCGCCCCCGAGCGTGCCGCGGCCCTCGCCGACCGGCTCCGGGCACGGGTACCTGGGCTGGCCGACCTCCACGTGAGCGAGATCGGCGCGGTGATCGGGGCGCACACCGGTCCGGGGCTGCTGGGAGCCGTGGTCTCGCCGCGCTGACCCGCTGTCAGCCGCATCGCTCGTACGGGGGGCGCGGTTTTCCACAACCCGCCCGTTCTCCACGGAAATCGAGCAAGATCATCGCGAAGTGACGGGATGTCGGATCCTCGTCGCATGGCACTTCGATCACGCTCACGCACAGCGCCCGCGACCAGCGGCCCCGGCCGCGCCCCCGCTTCCGACAGCCGCATCCGGCACCGCCGTCCCCTCGCCGGCCGTCCACCCGCCCGGCACCGCCACGCACCGGCGGAAGAACTGCGCCGCCGAGCGGAACTGCTCTTCGCCGAAGGTGCCCGCCGACCACAGGAGTCGGGACACGGGCCCCCACCGGGGCCGCGAGCGGGTACGGCGAGCGGGGTGGGCACGGCGCCGGGGATCAGCACCGCGCCGCGGATGAGCACCGCGCCGGCCGTCGCGTCCGCGGACCCCGTGGAGACCGGATCGGACGACGAGCCGGTGAGCCCCGACTGGCGGGAGCGGGCCGGGCTCGCGCTGCGGGAGCGGATGCCGGTGTGGTTGCAGGCCCGCTGCGGTCTTCAGCGGCGGGGCGTGCTCGCGCTCACGGTGCCGCTGGCCGTCGCCACGGTGTTCGCCGCGCAGCACTTCTGGGCCGGCCGCACCGAGTCCGTCAGCGCACCGCAGGTGGTGCGGGCCGAGGCCCCGTACGCGCACCAGAAGGAGACGGAACCGGGAGGGGGCGGCGGCCACGCGCAGGACACGCGGACCGCCCCCAACAGCGCCGCCGCCGCTGCCACGGGCACCGGGGCCGAGATCGTGGTCGACGTCAGCGGCAAGGTCCGCGACCCCGGAATCCACCGTCTGCCGGCCGGCTCACGGGTCGCCGACGCGCTGCGCGCCGCGGGCGGGGTACGCCCGGGCACCAGCACCGAGGGACTCAACCGGGCCCGCTTCCTCGTGGACGGCGAGCAGGTCGTCGTGGGCGGCCCCGCACCGGCACCGGGCCCCGCACCAGACACCGGGACGGGTTCCGGTGCGACAGGCACGACGGCGGGAGCCGGACCCTCGGCACCGGTCTCCCTGAACACGGCCACCGCGGACCAGTTCGACACCCTGCCCGGCGTCGGCCCCGTGCTCGCCCAGCACATCATCGACTACCGGACCCGGCACGGCGGCTTCCGCTCGGTCGACGAACTGCGCCAGGTCAACGGCATCGGCGACCGGCGCTTCGCCGACCTCAGGAACCTGGTGCGGCCATGAGCCCGGCCCCGCACGCCCCGCCGACGCCCTTGCCCGACAGCGGACACCCCGAGCGTCCCGCCGCCCGCCGGACCGTGCACGCCGCCTCCGGGAAGCGACTGGGCGCCGCACACCCCCGGCAGGAGGCACCGACGGACCTCCGCCTGGTCCCGCCGGCGCTCGCGGCCTGGGGGACGGCGGCGCTCACGCTGGACATCCCGCCGGGCCGGACCGCCGGCCTCGTGATCGGCTGCCTGATCACGGCGGTGATCCTGCTGTACGGGCGGTGGACCGGGGCCCCGCCCCCGTCGGTCGCCCGGCCACGCGTCACGGTCGCCGCGGCACTCCTCTGCGTCGCCGCGTCCGCCGCCTCCGCCGGGCTGCACGGGGCGGACCTGCGACGCGGACCGGTGCCCGCGCTGGCCCGGCGGCACGCCACGGTGACCGCCGAAATCGAGGTCGGCTCCGATCCCTGGCTCAGCAGACCCCGGGTCACAGGCGATCATGCCGCCCCGGTCGCCGTGCTGGTCCGGGCCGAGGTGCGGCGCGTCGAGGAGGCCGACGGGACGGCGACGACGACCCGGACCCCCGTCCTGGTGGTCGTCGACGCGGGCAGACCGGGCCCTCGCGGAGTTCCCGAGGAGCGCGCGACGGGACCGCAGGCGGCCTGGCTCGCCCTGCTGCCCTCGACACGGCTCCGGGTGAACGGGCGGCTGGCACCGGAGCCGGCGAGCGGCGAGCGGAGCGCGGCCCTGCTGCGGGTGCGGGCCGGACAGGCGCCGGAGGTCGTGGGAAGTCCGAACGGACCGCAGCGCCTGGCGGGGCGGCTGCGGGCCGGGCTGCGCGAAGCGACCGACGGGCTGCCGGGCGACGCACGGGCGCTGCTGCCCGGGCTGGTCGTCGGCGACACCTCGCGGATCACGCCCGAGCTGGACGAGGCCTTCAAGGAGACGGACCTGGCGCACACCCTCGCGGTCTCCGGCAGCAACCTGACCATCCTGCTCGCCCTGCTCCTCGGGCCGCCCGGACTGGCCCAGCGCGCCGAACGCCGTGGAGTGGCGCCGCGCCTCGGCCTTTCCCTGCGGGCGACCGCACTGCTCGCGGCGGCGCTCACGCTCGGCTTCGTCGTCGTGTGCCGGCCGGACCCGAGCGTGCTGCGAGCCGCGGCCTGCGGCGCCGTCGCCCTGCTCGCCCTGGCGACGGGGCGCCGCAGATCGCTGGTGCCGGCGCTGGCGACGGCCGTCCTGCTGCTGGTCCTGTACGACCCGTGGCTGGCCCGCAGCTACGGCTTCCTGCTCTCCGTGCTGGCCACCGGCGCCCTGCTGACGCTCGCGCCCCGTTTCGGCGCGGCGCTGCTGCGGCGCCGGGTGCCGCCGCGGCTCGCCGAGGCGCTGGCCGCCGCTGCCGCCGCGCAGGCCGTGTGCGCGCCGGTCGTCGCCGTGCTGTCGGCGCGGGTGAGCCTCGTGGCGGTGCCGTGCAATCTGCTCGCGGAGTTCGCGGTCGCCCCGGCCACGGTACTGGGCTTCGCGGCGCTGGCGACCGCGCCGGTGGCGATGCCCGTGGCGAAGGCCCTCGCCTGGCTCGCGGGTTGGCCGGCCGGATGGATCGCGGGCGTGGCCCGGTGCGGGGCCGGGCTCCCCGGCGGGGGAGTCGACTGGCCGGGCAGCTGGGCCGGGGCGCTGCTGCTCGCCGTCGTCACGGTGGCCGTCGGGCTCCTGGGGCGGCGGCTGGTGCGGCACCCCTGGTGGTGCGGTGTCTGCGGGCTGCTGCTCCTGCTCGCCGTGGTGCGCCCGCCGCCGCTGACCCGGGTGATCACCGGCTGGCCGCCGCCCGGCTGGCGGCTGGCGATGTGCGATGTGGGGCAGGGCGACGCGACGGTGCTCGCGGCGGGCGGCGGCGCCGGGGTGGTGGTGGACGCGGGTCCTGATCCGGCGCTGGTGGACCACTGTCTGCGGCAGCTGGGCATCACCCGGATCCCCCTGGTCGTGCTGACGCACTTCCACGCCGACCATGTCGCGGGACTGCCCGGGGTGCTGCGCGGGCGGTCGGTCGGCGGGATCGAGACGACGGGCTTCGAAGAGCCCGCAGACCAGGCCGAGTTCGTACGGAGGGAGGCGGCCGGACGGAACATCCCCCTCACCCACGCGGTGGCCGGGGAGCAGCGGCGGACGGGACCGCTGTCCTGGCAGGTGCTCTGGCCGCCGCCCCGCCCGGCCGCCGGGGAGCCGGACGGGCCCAACGACGCCAGCGTGGCGCTGCTCGTCCGGTCGGCCGGGCTGCGGCTGCTGCTCCTCGGGGATCTCGAACCCCCGTCCCAGCGGGCGTTGTTGGGATCACCGGCGGCGGCCGGGCTGGGCCGCGTCGACGTCCTCAAGGTCGCCCACCACGGGTCGGCCTACCAGGACCCGGACCTGATACGCCTGGTGGCGCCGCGCGTCGCGCTCATCAGCTGCGGCGCGGACAACCCGTACGGCCACCCGGCGCCCGGCACCGTGCGGGCGCTGCGGGACGAGGGCGCGGTGGTGCTGCGCACGGACCGGGACGGGGCGCTGGCGGTCGGGGGGACCGGCGGGGCGGACGGGGAGGTGCGGGTGGCGAGAGACTGAGGGCATGAACTCCGCACAGGCCGACGCCTACCTCCGCCGCCTCGGGGCCGCACACCCGGCGCGGCCCACCGCCGAAGCACTGCGCGAACTGCATCTCGCCCATCTTCGGACCGTGCCCTTCGAGAACCTGTCCGTGCACCTCGGAGAGGAGATCGTGCTGGAGGAGGAACGGCTCCTGGACAAGCTGGTGGGCGCGCGGCGGGGCGGGTTCTGCTACGAACTCAACGGTGCCTTCGGGGCGTTGCTCACCGCGCTGGGCTTCGACGTCGAGCTGCTCGCGGGCCGGGTGTACGGGGACGAGGGCCGGCTGGGGATCCCGTACGACCATCTGGCGCTGCGGGTGCGGACGGCGGACGGCGGTGAATGGCTCGCCGACGTCGGTTTCGGGGCGCACAGCCACTATCCGCTGAAGCTGGGGGAGCGGGGCGAGCAGCGGGATCCCGGCGGCACGTTCCGGATCGAGGCGGCCGGGCCGGACGCGGCCACGGACCTGGACGTCGTGCGGGACGGCGCACCTCAGTACCGTCTGGAGACGCGGCCCCGGGTGCTCGGCGACTTCGCCGCCGGTGCCTGGTGGCACAGCACCTCGCCGCGGTCGCACTTCACGCGGTCCCTGGTGTGCTCGCGGGTCACGGAGGACGGAGGGCGGATCACCCTGAGCGGCCGCAGCTGGACGGTGACGGCCCCTGACGGGACGCGTGAGGTGCGGGAACTGGACTCGGACGAGGAGGTGCTCGCGGTGTACCGGGAGCGGTTCGGGATCGAGCGGGCCACCGTGCCGACCGTGGGAGTGCCCGGAGTACCCGGAGTGCCCGCCGTGCGGGCGCCGGTGGCGGGTCGCGGAGAATGACGCCGTGAGCGATGTGAGACATGTGCTGGTGCTGCCCGACCGGGATGCCGCGGAAGAGGTGGCTGAGGCGCTCGGGCAGCGGTTCGGCGTCAAGGAGGAGCCGCAGCTGGTGCGGGACGCGCTGGCCGGTGAGGACGATGCCGAGGACGCGCAGTGGCTCGTCGTCCTGCGGGACGAGGAGGAGCGGCTGGCCGCGGAGGAACTGGACGCGCTGGCCGGCGAGTGGGACGGCTGGCGCGAGGAGCCGTAGGCCGGGGCAGGAGTCGCGGCTTTGTCAGTGGCGCGTGGGATGCTTGTCGCGATGGCCAGGAAGACTGCGAATGACGACCCTCTCGCCCCGGTGACCCTTGCCGTGGGCCAGGAGGACCTCCTGCTCGACCGTGCCGTGCAGGAGGTGGTGGCCGCCGCCAGGGCCGCCGACGCCGACACGGACGTGCGGGACCTGACCCCGGACCAGTTGCAGCCGGGCACGCTCGCCGAGCTGACCAGCCCGTCGCTCTTCGCGGAGCGCAAGGTGGTGGTCGTACGCAACGCGCAGGACCTGTCGGCCGACACGGTCAAGGACGTGAAGGCGTATCTCGGGTCGCCCGCCGAGGAGATCACCCTCGTGCTGCTGCACGCGGGCGGAGCGAAGGGCAAGGGACTGCTCGACGCCGCGCGCAAGGCGGGGGCGCGCGAGGTGGCGTGCCCGAAGATGACCAAGCCGGCGGACCGGCTGGCGTTCGTGCGCGGGGAGTTCCGCGGGTTCGGGCGGTCGGCCACGCCCGAGGCGTGCCAGGCGCTGGTGGACGCGATCGGGAGCGACCTGCGGGAGCTGGCGTCGGCGGTGTCGCAGCTCGTCGCCGACGTCGAGGGGACGATCGACGAGGCCGTCGTCGGGCGGTACTACACCGGGCGGGCCGAGGCCTCCAGCTTCACGGTCGCGGACCGGGCGGTCGAGGGGCGCACGGCGGAAGCCCTGGAGGCGCTCAGGTGGTCGCTGGCGACGGGGGTGGCGCCGGTGCTGATCACCAGCGCGCTGGCCCAGGGCGTACGGGCCATCGGGAAGCTGTCGTCGGCGCGCGGTGGCCGCCCCGCCGATCTCGCCCGGGAGCTGGGCATGCCGCCCTGGAAGATCGACCGGGTGCGGCAGCAGATGCGGGGGTGGACGCCGGACGGGGTCGCGGTCGCCATGCGGGCCGTGGCCGAGGCGGACGCGGGCGTGAAGGGCGGCGGGGACGATCCGGAGTACGCCCTGGAGAAGGCGGTCGTGACGATCGCACGGGCGGCCCGGTCCCGGGGACGCGGGTAGGACGCCCGACCGGACAGGCCGAAGGCCCCGCCGCTGACCCTGGGGAAGGGTGAGCGGCGGGGCCTTCGGTTCAGACGGTCGGATCCGCGCCCGCGTGGCGAACGCAGGCCGCGCGCGGATCCTGGGGTGCCGGTCGGGAGCGGATGAGAGAGGGCCCGCCCTGGGTCCTTCCGGCGATCAGATCAACGAAGAGGTTCAGCCCTTGAGGGACGCGACCTTGTTGGACAGCGCCGACTTCTTGTTGGCGGCCTGGTTCTTGTGGATGACGCCCTTCGAGACGGCCTTGTCGAGCTGACGCGCGGCAGCGCGCTGGTACTCGGTGGCCTTCTCGACGTCACCCGCGGCAGCGGCCTCACGGGCCTTGCGGATCGCGGTCTTCAGGGAAGACTTGACGGCCTTGTTGCGCAGCCGGGCCTTCTCGTTGGTCTTGATCCGCTTGATCTGGGACTTGATGTTCGCCACGAATGAGCCTTTTCAGGTTCTGGCACGGGGCCGCACGGGTCCCGTACCGGTGATTTCTTGGGTCGTGCCTCAAGCAGAGAGGGCATGAGACACAGCCACCCAGCCTACCAGCGGCCCACCGAGTGGCCCAAACCCGTCGTCGGTCCCCACCCGTGGGACCATGGAGGCTACGTATCGATCCGACCCGAGGCATAAGGCGCCTCAAGAGACAGGACCCTGCGTGCCCGCGACCCCTAACCATGTGCCCGAGCCGAGCCGTACCGACCCGGCGCTGATCCGCAATTTCTGCATCATCGCGCACATCGACCACGGCAAGTCCACACTCGCCGACCGGATGCTCCAGCTGACCGGTGTGGTCGAGCAGCGGCAGATGCGTGCTCAGTACCTCGACCGGATGGACATCGAGCGTGAGCGCGGTATCACGATCAAGTCCCAGGCGGTGCGCCTGCCGTGGGCTCCCACCCACGACCCAGGCAACACGCACATCCTCAACATGATCGACACGCCGGGGCACGTCGACTTCACCTACGAGGTCTCGCGGTCGCTCGCCGCCTGCGAGGGGACCGTCCTCCTCGTGGACGCCGCCCAGGGCATCGAGGCGCAGACCCTCGCCAACCTGTATCTGGCGATGGAGAACGACCTCACCATCATCCCGGTGCTCAACAAGATCGACCTGCCGGCCGCCCAGCCGGAGAAGTTCGCCGAGGAGCTCGCCAACCTCGTCGGCTGCGACCCCGACGACGTGCTCAAGGTCTCCGCCAAGACCGGCCTCGGCGTGGAGGCGCTGCTCGACAAGGTCGTGGCCGAGTTCCCCGCCCCGGTCGGCGTCAAGGACGCCCCCGCGCGCGCCATGATCTTCGACTCGGTCTACGACTCCTACCGCGGTGTCGTGACGTACGTCCGTGTCATCGACGGGCAGCTCAACAAGCGCGAGCGCATCAGGATGATGTCCACCGGCGCCACCCACGAGCTGCTGGAGATCGGCACCAACTCGCCCGAGATGCTCCCGGCGGACGGCCTCGGCGTCGGCGAGGTGGGCTATCTGATCACCGGTGTGAAGGACGTCCGCCAGTCCAAGGTCGGTGACACCGTCACCAGCCAGGCCAAGGGCGCCACGGAGCCCCTCGGCGGCTACAAGGACCCCAAGCCGATGGTCTTCTCGGGGCTGTATCCGCTGGACGGATCCGACTACCCCGAGCTGCGCGAGGCCCTCGACAAGCTCCAGCTCAACGACGCCGCGCTCGTCTACGAGCCGGAGACCTCCGCCGCACTCGGCTTCGGTTTCCGCGTCGGCTTCCTGGGCCTGCTGCACCTCGACGTGATCCGTGAGCGGCTGGAGCGCGAGTTCGGGCTCGACCTGATCGCCACCGCCCCGAACGTGGTCTACCGCGTACTCATGGAGGACGGCACCGAGCACACCGTCACCAACCCGAGCGAGTTCCCCGAGGGGAAGCTCAGCGAGGTGTACGAGCCGGTCGTGCGGGCCACCATCCTGGCGCCGAGCGAGTTCATCGGGTCGATCATGGAGCTGTGCCAGACCCGGCGAGGCACCCTCCTCGGCATGGACTACCTCTCCGAGGACCGGGTCGAGATCCGTTACACCCTCCCGCTCGCCGAGATCGTCTTCGACTTCTTCGACCAGCTGAAGTCCAAGACGCGCGGCTACGCCTCCCTCGACTACGAGCCCACGGGTGAGCAGACCTCCCAGCTCGTCAAGGTCGACATCCTGCTGCACGGTGACAAGGTGGACGCCTTCTCCGCCATCACACACCGTGACCAGGCGTACGCGTACGGCGTGCGGCTCGTGGCCAAGCTCAAGGAGCTGATCCCGCGGCAGGCCTTCGAGGTCCCCGTGCAGGCCGCCATCGGCTCCCGGGTCATCGCCCGCGAGACCATCCGCGCCATCCGCAAGGACGTCCTCGCCAAGTGCTACGGCGGTGACATCTCCCGCAAGCGGAAGCTGCTGGAGAAGCAGAAGGAAGGCAAGAAGCGGATGAAGATGGTGGGTTCCGTGGAGGTTCCGCAGGAGGCCTTCATCGCGGTCCTCTCCAGCGATGACAGCGCGGGGTCGGCCAAGGGCAAGAAGTAACCACCGGTAATAAGAGGTGGCGTCCGCAAATCGGGTGCAAGAGGGGCTCGTCGTGCGAAAGTGCGGCGGGCCCCTACGCGCGCGTAGCGTCGCTCTCTGTATGAAATGACATGCCGCCGCCCCTTACGCGACGGCCCGTAGCGCTTTACTCTGATCCCTGCTCGATAGTTACTCACGAGTTAAACAAGTGGCCGAACCACTGCCGTGAGTCACCCAAGCCGCAACTGACAGCCGCACCGCCGCGGGCCCCGGAGGATGTCGTGAGCGACACACAGACACTGATCGAGAACCGTCCGCCGTCCGTCGCGGCCCTCTTCCTGGAACGCGTCGACGCCACACCGGACGCCGAGGCGTACCGCTACCCCGTGCCGCCGGCGTCCGGGCAGGGCCCCGACGACTGGAAGTCGCTGAGCTGGGGACAGACCGCCGAGCGCGTCCACGCGATCGCGGCCGGTCTCATCGAGCTGGGCGTGCGGCCGGAGCAGCGGGTGGCGCTGTCCTCCTCGACCCGGGTCGAGTGGATCCTCGCCGACCTGGGCATCCTGTGCGCCGGTGCGGCCACGACCACGATCTACCCGCAGACCAACGCCGAGGAGTCGGCCTTCATCCTCTCCGACTCCGAGAGCCGGGTGCTGATCGCGGAGAACGCCGACCAGCTCGCCAAGGCGGTCGAGAAGCGCTCCGAGCTGCCCGAGCTGCACCACGTGGTGGTCATCGACCCGGCCGGCGTCGAGACCGGCGACTGGGTGCTCACCCTCGCCGAGCTCGAGCAGCGCGGTGCCGCGTACCTGGAGAAGCACCCCGAGCTGATCAAGGAGCGGGTCGGCGCCATCACCAAGGACCAGCTGGCGACGCTGATCTACACCTCCGGCACCACCGGCCGCCCCAAGGGCGTCCGCCTCCCGCACGACAACTGGTCGTACATGGCGAAGGCGACCGCCGCGACCGGGCTGATCAGCGCCGAGGACGTGCAGTACCTGTGGCTGCCGCTCGCGCACGTCTTCGGCAAGGTGCTCACCTCCGGGCAGATCGAGGTCGGGCACGTCACCGCCGTCGACGGCCGCGTTGACAAGATCATCGAGAACCTGCCGGTGGTGCAGCCGACCTACATGGCGGCCGTCCCGCGCATCTTCGAGAAGGTCTACAACGGCATCGCCGCCAAGGCCCGCGCCGGCGGACCCGCCAAGTACAAGATCTTCCAGTGGGCCTCCCAGGTCTCCCGCGAGTACGCCAAGGTCTCGCAGGACAACTTCCGCCGCACCGGCACCCACTCCGTGCCCTTCGGCCTCGGCGCCAAGCACAAGGCCGCCGACGCGCTCGTCTTCGCCAAGATCCGCGAGGCCTTCGGCGGCAGGCTGCGGGCGTGTGTGTCCGGGTCGGCAGCCCTGGCCCCCGAGATCGGCTACTTCTTCGCCGGCGCCGGCATCCACATCCTGGAGGGCTACGGCCTCACGGAGTCCTCGGCCGCCTCCTTCGTCAACCCCGGTGAGGCCTACCGCACCGGCACGGTCGGCAAGCCGCTGCCCGGCACCGAGGTGCGCATCGCGGAGGACGGCGAGATCCTGCTGCGCGGCCCGGGCATCATGCAGGGCTACCACGGGCTCCCCGAGAAGACCGCGGAGGTCCTGGAGTCGGACGGCTGGTTCCACACCGGCGACATCGGCGAACTGTCGCCCGACGGCTATCTGCGCATCACCGACCGCAAGAAGGACCTGATCAAAACCTCGGGCGGCAAGTACATCGCGCCCGCCGAGGTCGAGGGCCAGTTCAAGGGCGTGTGCCCGTACGTCTCCAACATCCTCGTGCACGGCGCCGACCGGAACTTCTGCACCGCCCTCATCGCCCTCGACGAGCCGTCGATCCTCGAGTGGGCCAAGGAGAACGGGCTGGAGGGCAAGTCGTACGCCGAGGTCGTCGCCGCGCCGGTCACCGTCGAGATGGTCGACGGCTACGTCAAGGAGCTCAACACCGGCCTTCAGCGCTGGCAGACCATCAAGAAGTTCCGCCTCCTGCCGCGCGACCTCGACGTCGAGCACGGCGAGATCACCCCGAGCCTGAAGCTGAAGCGGCCGGTGGTGGAGCGGGAGTACAAGCACCTCATCGACGAGATGTACGCGGGGTCGCGGGAGGCGTAGGTCCCGCGCACCCGGCGGGTTCACCCGTCTCGGTCACCAGTTGGCGCAGTTCCCGGACCTCCGCGCGCAGACGCTCCAGTTCCAGCGTCTTGCGGTGCAGGTCCAGGAACACGCTGACCTTCGCCCGGAGCACCCACGGGTCGAACGGTTTGGTCATGTAGTCCGCCGCTCCCGTCGCGTAGCCGCGGAAGGCGTAGCCGGAGTCGTCCTCCACGCCGGTCAGGAAGATGATCGGGGTGTTCTTGGTCTGGTCGAGTCGCTTGATGTTGGCGGCGGTCTCGAAGCCGTCCATGCCGGGCATGCGGATGTCGAGGAGGACGACGGCGAAGCGGCGGCGGAGCAGGGCCTTGAGCGCCTCTTCGCCGGAACGCGCGCGGACCATGGGTTCGTTGAGGGAGCCCAGGACGGCCTCCAGCGCGGTCAGGTTGTCCTCCATGTCGTCGACCAGGAGGATGCCGCCGCCGGGTATGGTCTCGAAACTCATGGTGTCGGTGCCTCACCTGGTCCGTTCTCGGCCGGAGCCGCGCCCTCCGGGTCCAGCAGCGCGCAGACCACGGTGAGCAGGCGGTCGACGTCCACCGGCTTGGGCACGTAGTCGTTGGCGCCGCGCGCGATGGACTTCTCCCGGTCGCCGGGCATGGCCTTCGCGGTCAGGGCGACGATGGGCAGGCCCGCCCAGCGGGGGGTGCGGCGGATGGCGGAGATCGTCTCGTAGCCGTCCATCTCCGGCATCATGATGTCCATCAGGACCAGTTCTACGTCCGGGTGGTGTTCGAGCGTCTCGATGCCCTCCCGGCCGTTCTCCGCGTACAGCACGGGCATGCCGACGCGGCCCAGGACATGGGTGAGCGCGAAGACGTTGCGGATGTCGTCGTCGACGATCAGCACCCGCCGGCCGGGGAGCACCTGCCCGGCGCGGCCCGTCTGCCACGCCTCCAGCTGGGCGGGCGCGGGCCAGGAGTCGTCCGCCGCGTAGGGCTCCGCCGAGGGCGGTTCCGGCACCCGGTCGTCCGCCGCCGGGCCCGCCACCGTGTGACCGGGGCCGGCGACGGGGACGTACAGCGTGAAGGTGGACCCCTTGCCGGGTTCGCTCTCCGCGACGATCCGGCCGCCGAGCAGGCCCGCGATCTCCCGGCTGATGGAAAGGCCGAGTCCCGTGCCGCCGTACTTGCGGTTCGTCGTGCCGTCGGCCTGCTGGAACGCCTCGAAGATCACCGGGAGTTTCTCCGGGGCGATCCCGATGCCGGTGTCGCTGACGGCGAACGCGATCACCTCGTCGCTGTCGCGGACGTACCGGTGCTCCGGGTCCTGCATCCGGTTCACCCGCAGCTCGACCCGGCCCGCCGCGGTGAACTTGATCGCGTTGGACAGGAGGTTCTGCAGGATCTGCTGCAGGCGCTGCTCGTCCGAGTACATCTCCCGGGGGACCGCCTCGCCGACCGCGATCTCGAACGCGAGCCCCCGGTCGATGGTGAGCGGGCGGAAGGTGGCGTGGACGTAGTCCAGCAGTTTGATCAGCGGCAGCCGCTTCTGGCGGACGTCCATGCGGCCCGCCTCGATCTTCGACAGGTCCAGGATGTCGTTGATCAGCTGGAGCAGGTCGGAGCCGGAGCGGTGGATCGTCGTCGCGAACTGGACCTCCTGGTCGGAGAGATGGCCGTCCGGGTTGTCGGACAGCAGCCGGGCCAGGATCAGCAGCGAGTTCAGCGGGGTGCGCAGCTCGTGCGACATGTTCGCCAGGAACTCCGACTTGTACTGCGAGGACGTCGCCAGCAGCGCGGCCTTCTCCTCCAGTTCCGCGTTGGAGCGCTGCAACTCCGCCTGCTGCTTCTGGAGTTCGTCGGAGCGCTCCTGGAGTTGCGTCGCCAGCCGCTGGGACTGGCCGAGCAGGGACTCCGTACGGGAGTTGGCGATGATCGTGTTGATGGCGACGCCGATGGTGTTCACGAACTGGTCGAAGAACGCCAGGTGCACATCGGAGAAGCGGGAGAAGGAGGCGAGTTCGATCACGCCGAGGAGCTTGTCCTCGAAGAGGATCGGGATGATGACGATGGTGGTGGGGGCCGCCTCGCCCAGACCGCTGTTGATCTTGATGTAGTCCGGCGGGGCCTCCTCCACCAGGATCCGCTTCTTCTCCCGGGCCGCCTGGCGGACCAGGCCGTGCACCGGCAGACCGCCGGTCTCCACGGTCGCGCCCTCCGCCGACCCGTACCCGGCGATGAACGCCAGCCCCTTCGCGGGCACGGTGCTGCGCACCGCCGGGTCCTCCTCCGGGCTGGCCAGGTAGAACGCCCCGTACTGGGCGTTCACCAGCGGGGTGAGCTCCCGCAGGATCAGGTCGGCGACCTCCATCAGATCCCGGTGGCCCTGCATCAGCGCGGCCAGCCGGGCCAGGTTGGACTCCAGCCAGTCCTTGGCCCGGGTGGTCTCGCGCAGGTTGGCCACCATCAGGTTGATGTTGTCCTTCAGCTCGGCGACCTCGCCGCGCGCCTCCACGGTGATCGAGCGGGACATGTCGCCCTGGGCGACCGCGGAGGCGACCTCGGCGATGGCGCGGACCTGGGTGGTCAGGTTCGACGCGAGCTCGTTCACGTTCGTCGTCAGGCGCTTCCAGGTGCCGTACACGCCCTCGACCCGCGCCTGACCGCCGAGCCGGCCGTCGCTGCCGACCTCGCGGGCCACGCGGGTGACCTCGGAGGAGAAGGAGGACAGCGTGTCGACCATGGTGTTGATGGCGGTCTTCAGCTCCAGGATCTCGCCCCGGGCGTCCACGTCGATCTTCTTGGACAGATCGCCGTTGGCGACGGCCGTGGTGACCTGCGCGATGTTGCGGACCTGCGAAGTGAGGTTGTCCGCCATCGAGTTGACGTTGTCGGTCAGGTCACGCCAGACCCCCAGGACACCCAGCACCTGGGCCCGCCCGCCCAGCCGGCCGTCGGTGCCCACCTCGCGGGCCACGCGGGTCACCTCGTCGGCGAAGGCGCGCAGCTGCTCCACCATCGTGTTGACGGTGTCCTTGAGTTCGAGGATCTCACCGCGCGCGTCGACGGTGATCTTCTTCGACAGGTCCCCGTTGGCGACGGCGGTGGTCACCTGGGCGATGTTGCGGACCTGCGAAGTCAGGTTCAGCGCCATGAAGTTGACGTTGTCGGTGAGTTCCTTCCAGACACCCGAGACGCCCCGGACCTGCGCCTGACCGCCGAGGTTGCCCTCCGTGCCGACCTCGCGGGCGACCCGCGTGACCTCGTCGGCGAAGGCGGAGAGCTGGTCCACCATCGTGTTGATCGTCGACTTCAGCTCCAGGATCTCGCCCTTCGCCTCCACCGTGATCTTCTTGCCGAGGTCGCCCTGCGCGACGGCGGTCGAGACCAGCGCGATGTTGCGGACCTGCGAGGTCAGGTTGTCCGCCATGAAATTGACGTTCTCCGTCAGGTCCTTCCACACCCCGGACACCCCGCGCACCTGCGCCCGCCCGCCCAGATTGCCCTCGGTGCCGACCTCGCGGGCCACGCGCGTGACCTCGTCGGCGAAGGCGGAGAGCTGGTCGACCATCGTGTTGATCGTGGACTTCAGCTCCAGGATCTCGCCCTGCGCGTCGACCGTGATCTTCTGGCTCAGGTCACCGTTGGCGACGGCCGTGGTCACCTGGGCGATGTTGCGGACCTGCGAAGTCAGGTTCGACGCCATGAAGTTGACGTTGTCGGTGAGGTCCTTCCACACCCCGGACACACCCCGCACCTGCGCCCGGCCGCCCAGCCGGCCCTCGGTGCCGACCTCGCGGGCGACCCGGGTGACCTCGTCGGCGAAGGCGGACAGCTGGTCCACCATCGTGTTCACGGTGAGCTTCAGCTCAAGCAGCTCGCCGGTCGCCTCCACCGTCACCGTCCGGGTCAGATCGCCGCGCGCCACCGACGTGGTCACCAGGGCGATGTCGCGGACCTGCGCGGTCAGCCGGGCCGCCATCGTGTTGACCGCCTCGGTCACGTCCCGCCAGCTGCCCGACAGCCCCCGCACCTTCGCCCGCCCGCCCAGCCGCCCCTCGGTGCCGACCTCGCGCGCCACCCGGGTCACCTCGCCGGTGAACAGGGACAGCTGGTCGACCATCGTGTTCACCGCCCGGCCGAGCCGCCGCAGATCACCCCGTAACTGACGGCTGCCGTCGTGCAGATCGACCCGCTGGGTCAGATCGCCCCCGGCCACCGCGTCCAGCACGCGCGTGGCGTTGGCCGCCGGGGCCACCAGGGCGTCCAGGATCTGGTTCACGTCGTGCACCCGGGACGTCCAGGCACCCTGCCCCGGGCTCGCCGAGACCCGCTCGTCGAGCCGGCCGTGCCGCACCAACTCCCGCTTCACCCTCCGCACTTCCGAGTTGAAGTGCACACTGCGGTCCATGATCTGGTTGTAGACCGCGACGAGTTCGGCGACGATCCCGTGACCCGTCTCCGGTACCTTCGTGAAGTCACCGTCCCGGGCGGCGGTCATCGCGGCGAGCAGCGGCCCCAGTTCGGACGTACTCGGTCCGGACGCGCACGGCTCGGACGCACGTGGTTCGGGCGCACGAGGTTCGGATGCTCGGACTTGTGCCGTTTTCTGTCCATCTTCGAGCACACGCGTGCCAGTGTTCTCACTCATGGCGGCCCACTTCGGTGACTCGGCGCTTATGGGCGCAGCCAGTCTGTCACTCTGTCCGCAGTCACCGAGACGCATTCGTCTGAACTTCGTCCGATCTGCTCGGGAGGCCGGCCATGGGCGCCATACCGACGCAACGGGAAACCGTCCCCCGTGTCTCCGACGTGCCCGCGCACGGGGGCGCGGGGGAGTGTACGCAGATGTGCGCGACCCTTCCCGGAAGCCCCCTCGCGCCCGGATCCGCCCGCGCACTGCTGCGCGCGGCGCTCGCCGAGTGGACCGACCTCGGCCTCGCGCTCTCCCAACGGCTCGCCGACGACGCCCTGGTGGTCGTCAGCGAACTCGTCACCAACGCCGTCGTGCACGCGGGCACCGACGTCGAGCTGATCTGCCGTCTGGAGGAGAGCGGCGCGCTCGTCGTCGAGGCCTGCGACCACCACCCCTCCCGCGCCCCGCGCCGCGGCGGCACCGAGTCGCCGCACGAGCCCCCCGAGTACGGGCGCGGCCTGCGCCTGGTCGCCACCCTCGCCGAGGCCTGGGGCGTCACCTACCGCACCGGCGCCAAGACGGTCTGGGCGCGGCTGCCCGCCGAGGACAGGCCGGCCGCGGAGGAACCCGAGGCCTACGCCGCCGAACGCGGTCTCGAGGTCGCCGGGATCCTCGCCTTCGACCCGCCCCCGTTGTCCACCGCACTCGAGCGGGGCGACCCCCACCGTGCCGAACGCGACCGCGAATGGCTCGGCCGGGGCGCCCTGTCCTTCCTGGCCGAGGCCTCCGACCTGCTCGCCGGACAACTCGACGAGAACCTCGTCGCCGCGCTCACCGGACAGCTGCTCGTGCCCCGGCTCGCCGACTGGTGCGCGGTGTGGCTGGAGGACGAGTCGACCGTGACCGGGACGGCCGGGCCCCGGCTGGCACGGGTGTGGCACGGCAGCGAGAACCGCATCGAGGACCTGCGCCGGGCCCTGGAGAAGGACCCGCCGTGCCCCCGGGACGGGCTGCGCTCCGGCCCCGAGCCCTACCCCTGGCCCGGCGAGGCGCTCGGCCCGCACGGCACGGACGGCTCCGCGCTGGCGTACCGGCTCATCGCGGGCGGCCGGCCGCTGGGCACGCTGGTGATCGGGCGGTGCGGACCGCAGGCCTTCCCCGACGAGATCACCGGCCTGGTCGAGGACCTCGGCCGCCGGGTGGCGCTGGCCATCGGCGCGGCCCGCCAGTACGCCCGCCAGGCCACGATCAGCGCCGTGCTCCAGCGCGGGCTGCTGCCCGGCGCGGTCGCCGAGATCCCCGGCGTGAGCAGCGCACTCGTCTACGAGCCGTGCGACAAGGGCGGCCCCAGCGGCGACTTCTACGACCTGTTCCCGGCGGGCGACGGCCGCTGGTGCTTCGCGATCGGCGACGTACAGGGAAAGGGGCCCGAGGCCGCCGTGGTGATCGGGCTCGCCCGTCCCTGGCTGCGGCTCCTCGCCCGTGAGGGCTACCGCGTCGCCGATGTCCTCGACCGCCTCAACCAGCTCCTCCTGGACGACGCCACCGAGGCCGCCGACGCCGCCGCCCGCGCCCTGGTCGCCGCCGGCGGCGGCCCCGTCGCCCCCGGCGACGGCCCGCAGACCCGCTTCCTCTCCCTGCTGTACGGCGAACTCGCCCCCTTCGACGGCGGCATCCGCTGCACCCTCGCCTCCGCCGGGCACCCCCTGCCGCTGCTCCTCGGACCCGACGGCCGGGTCCGTACGGTCGCGAAGCCGCAAACGCTGCTCGGGGTCATCGAGGACGAGACGTACACCAGCGAGACCTTCGAGCTGCGCCCCGGGGACACCCTGCTGTGCGTCACGGACGGGGTGACCGAGCGCCGCTCCGGCTCCCGCCAGTTCGACGACGGCGACGGGCTCGCGCAGGCGCTCGCGGGCTGCGCGGGACTGAGCGCCGAGCTGATAGCGGAGCGCATCCGCCGGCTGGTGCACGAGTTCGGCGGCGGTCTGCCGGAGGACGACCTGGCGCTGCTGGTGCTGCAGGCGGAGTAACCCCGCCGGTACGGGACAATGGAGGGCATGCCCTCCGCACTCCCCGACGGCGAGCCCGTCCCCGCCGACGGCGCCCTGCCCGCGTCCGCGCTCGCCGGGGCCGCCGACCGGCCCCTCGGCTTCTACCTGCACGTCCCGTACTGCGCGACCCGCTGCGGCTACTGCGACTTCAACACCTACACCGCCACCGAGCTGCGCGGCACCGGCGGCGTGCTCGCCTCCCGCGACAACTACGCGGACACCCTGACCGACGAGGTCCGCCTGGCCCGCAAGGTGCTCGGCGACGACCCGCGCGAGGTCCGCACGGTGTTCGTCGGCGGCGGTACGCCCACCTTGCTGGCCGCCGACGACCTGGTACGGATGCTGGGCGCGATCCGCGACGAGTTCGGGCTCGCGCCCGACGCGGAGATCACGACCGAGGCGAACCCGGAGTCGGTGGACCCGGCGTACCTCGCGCGGCTGCGGGAGGGCGGCTTCAACCGGATCTCCTTCGGCATGCAGAGCGCGCGGCAGCACGTGCTGAAGGTCCTCGACCGGACGCACACCCCCGGCCGCCCGGAAGCCTGCGTCGCGGAGGCCCGTGCGGCGGGCTTCGAGCACGTCAACCTGGACCTGATCTACGGCACCCCGGGCGAGTCCGACGACGACTGGCGGGCTTCGCTCGACGCGGCCCTCGGCGCCGGCCCCGACCACGTCTCCGCCTACGCCCTGATCGTCGAGGAGGGCACCCAGCTGGCCCGCCGCATCCGCCGGGGCGAGGTCCCGATGACCGATGACGACGTCCACGCCGACCGCTACCTGATCGCGGACGAGCGGCTGTCGGCGGCCGGCTTCGACTGGTACGAGGTCTCCAACTGGGCCACCTCCGAGCCGGCCCGCTGCCTCCACAACGAGCTGTACTGGCGGGGCGCCGACTGGTGGGGCGCGGGACCGGGGGCGCACTCGCACGTGGGGGGCGTCCGCTGGTGGAACGTGAAGCACCCGGGGGCGTATGCGGCAGCGCTGGCCTCCGGTCACTCACCGGGCGCCGGGCGCGAGCTCCTGTCCGACGAGGACCGCCGGGTGGAGCGCATCCTGCTGGAGCTGCGGCTGCGGGAGGGGGTGCCGGTGTCCTTGCTGAAGGAGGACGGGCTCGCGGCATCGCGCCGGGCGCTGGCGGACGGGCTGCTGGAGGCGGGGCCGTATGAGCAGGGGCGGGCGGTGCTGACGCTGCGGGGGCGGCTGCTGGCGGACGCGGTGGTGCGGGATCTGGTGGACTGATCACTCCGGCGAGTGAATCCCCCCGGAACTCCGGTTCGGTCCCTAACCTGGTGCATAGGCTGCCGCCGACAGGACGCGGCGGATGTGGAGGCCACGGAGATGACCGCTGTGGACGAGCGTGGGATGACCAAGTACTTCGAGGAGCTTCAGCCCCCCGAGGGTGTCAGGGTCGAGCTTCTCCGGGGGGAAATCGTGATGATGGCCAGCCCTGATCTTGTGCACAACATGATCGTGGAAGACGTGCTGGACCAGATCCCACGTAAGCGGTGGTCTCGCCTGCAGACCCAGGACGTCGACATCCTCGATGAGGCCAGTGAGCCAGTACCGGACTTGGTGGTTCTCGAGCGGGAGGCCAGGCCCGCCTCGGGCCGTCTGCTGCCGTCCTCATTGGTCACGATGGTCATCGAGGTCGTCTCCAAGACCAGCGTCCAGCGGGACTACGAGATCAAGCGGTCGATTTATGCAGCCGGCAAGGTGCCTGTCTACCTCATCGTGGACCCGGTCATGGCCCAGTGCGTCCTATTGACGAGGCCTGTCGGGAAGGGAGACGCCGCCGACTACCAGCGGCAGCAGGTCACCAAGTTCGGGGCGCCCCTACCGCTGGAGGAACTCGGGCTCGAACTCGACACCACCGAGTTCGGAACGTTCTCCAACGTCAGGCCCCACCGCTATCCGTAACGAAGTCGATCAGCTCCTCCACCCGCCCCAGGAGCTCCGGCTCCAGGTCCTTATAGGACCCCACCCGCTTCAGGATCGCCGTCCACACCGCCCCGGTGTTCTCCGACGGCCAGCCCAGTGCCCGGCAGACCCCCGTCTTCCAGTCCTGCCCCTTCGGCACCCTCGGCCACGCCTCGATCCCCAGGGCGGCCGGCTTCACCGCCTCCCAGATGTCGATGTACGGGTGGCCGACGACCAGCGCGTGCTCGCTCGTGACCGACTCGGCGATCCGCCACTCCTTCGTGCCCGGCACCAGGTGGTCCACCAGGACACCCAACCGCGCGTCCGGCCCCGGGCCGAACTCGGCAACGATGGCGGGAAGGTCGTCCACGCCCTCCAGGTACTCCACGACCACGCCCTCGATGCGCAGGTCGTCGCCCCACACCTTCTCGACCAGTTCCGCGTCGTGCCTGCCCTCGACGTAGATGCGCCCGGCGCGGGCCACGCGCGCGCGTGCGCCCGGGACGGCGACCGAACCAGAGGCGGTACGGGTGGGACGTACCGGAGCCGACGACGACGGCCGCACCAGCGTGACCACCCTGCCCTCGAGCAGGAACCCGCCCGGCTCCAGCGGAAACACCCGGTGCTTGCCGAAGCGGTCCTCCAGGGTCACCGTGCCCGCCTCGCAGCGGATCACCGCGCCACAGAAGCCGGTGCCCGGCTCCTCCACGACAAGACCGGGCTCCGCCGGGACTTCCGGGACGGGCTTGGGCTTCTTCCATGGAGGGGTCAGGTCGGCGGAGTACTGGCGCATTCGGCAGACGATAGGAGAAGCCGTACCGCCATCAGGGCGACACGCCGAAACGCGCCGCGAGCTCGTCACGCTGCCGCCGCACGAACGCCGCGTCCACCACCGCTCCGTGACCGGGCACGTACAGCGCGTCCTGGCCGCCGAGGTCGAGCAGCCGGTCGAGGGCTGCGGGCCACTGGGACGGTACGGCGTCGGGCCCGGCCTGGGGTTCGCCGGACTCCTCGACCAGGTCACCGCAGAACACCACCTCGGGCTCGCCGGGAGCCGAGCCGGGGACGAGGACCGCGAGGTCGTGGGCGCTGTGCCCCGGGCCCACGTTGGCCAGCAGCGCCTGCCGCCCGCCGCCGAGGTCGAGGGTCCACTCGCCCGAGACCAGATGGCGGGGCACGGGAAGAGCGTCCACCGCCTCGTCCGCCTCCGCCACCGGCAGGCCCTGCCGGACGGCGTCCAGGCGGAGCTCCGCGCGCTCGTGCGTGAACAGCGCGTCCATGCCCACCGCCGCGAACACCTCCGCGCCCGCGAAGGCCGCCGCACCGAGCACATGGTCGAAATGGGGGTGGGTGAGCGCGAGATGGGTCACACGGCCCCCGGCCAGCTCCTCCGCCTGCGTGCGCAGGCGCGCGCCTTCGGCGAGACTCGACCCCGCGTCCACCACGAGCGCCGTACCCTCGCCGAGGACCAGCCCCGTCGTGCAGTCCCAGCCCGGCAGCCGGACCCGTCCCACCCCGGCGGCCACCCGTTCCCACCCCAGCTCTTCCCAAGTCACGGTCATACCGCGACGCTAGCGGGTACGAGGACACCCAGGCACGGCGGCACGAACCGGCCTTGCCCGGGGTGTACCCCACGGCCGTACACTGGGCCGGGGAATGCTGGCACTCGCAAGCGCAGAGTGCCAGGCGAAGGGCCCGAGGGCCGCAGGGGACGACTTTCTGGAGGTGTGCGCGGATGCTGAGTGAACGCAGGCTGCAGGTGCTGCGCGCCATCGTCCAGGACTACGTCGGCACCGAGGAGCCCGTCGGCTCGAAGGCGCTCACCGAGCGGCACGGCCTCGGCGTCTCCCCGGCCACCGTCCGCAACGACATGGCGGCCCTGGAGGACGAGGGGTACATCGCCCAGCCGCACACCAGCGCCGGGCGCATCCCCACCGACAAGGGCTACCGGCTCTTCGTCGACAAGCTCGCGGGCGTCAAGCCGATGACCGCCCCCGAGCGGCGGGCGATCCAGAACTTCCTCGACGGCGCCGTCGACCTCGACGACGTCGTGGCCCGCACGGTGCGGCTGCTCGCGCAGCTGACCCGGCAGGTCGCGGTCGTGCAGTACCCGTCGCTGACCCGCTCGACCGTGCGGCACGTGGAACTGCTCTCGCTCGCCCCCGCGCGCGTGATGCTCGTGCTGATCACGGACACCGGCCGGGTCGAGCAGCGGATGGTCGACTGCCCGGCCCCGTTCGGCGAGGCATCTCTGGCGGACCTGCGCGCGCGGCTGAACAGCCGGGTCGCGGGCCGCCGGTTCACGGATGTGCCGCGGCTGGTCGAGGACCTCCCCGAGGGCTTCGACACAGAGGATCGCGGTACGGTCTCGACCGTGCTCTCCACTCTGCTGGAGACACTCGTCGAGGAGAACGAGGAGCGGCTGATGATCGGCGGTACCGCCAATCTCACCCGCTTCGGACATGACTTTCCCCTCACTATCCGGCCGGTGCTCGAGGCACTGGAGGAGCAGGTCGTCCTGCTCAAGTTGCTGGGCGAGGCGAAGGATTCGGGCATGACCGTGCGCATCGGCCACGAGAACGCCCATGAGGGACTCAACTCCACGTCGGTGGTGTCGGTCGGTTACGGTTCGGGCGGCGAGGCGGTTGCCAAGCTCGGCGTGGTCGGACCGACCCGCATGGACTACCCGGGAACGATGGGAGCGGTACGCGCAGTGGCACGGTACGTCGGACAGATCCTGGCGGAGTCGTAAGTGGCCACGGACTACTACGCCGTTCTCGGCGTGCGCCGCGACGCGTCGCAGGAAGAGATCAAGAAGGCCTTCCGTCGGCTCGCCCGCGAGCTGCATCCGGATGTCAATCCTGATCCGAAGACGCAGGAGCGGTTCAAGGAGATCAACGCCGCCTACGAGGTGCTGTCGGACCCGCAGAAGAAGCAGGTCTACGACCTCGGCGGCGACCCGCTCTCGCAGTCCGGCGGCGCCGGCGCGGGCGGCTTCGGGGCCGGTGGTTTCGGCAACTTCTCGGACATCATGGACGCCTTCTTCGGTACGGCGTCCCAGCGCGGCCCGCGCTCGCGCACCCGGCGCGGCCAGGACGCGATGATCCGCATCGAGGTCGAGCTGGACGAGGCTGCCTTCGGCACGACCAAGGACATCCAGGTCGACACGGCGGTCGTCTGCAACACCTGCAGCGGCGAGGGTGCCGCGCCGGGCACGACCGCGCAGACCTGCGACATGTGCCGCGGCCGCGGTGAGGTGTCCCAGGTCACCCGGTCGTTCCTGGGCCAGGTCATGACCTCGCGCCCCTGCCCGCAGTGCCAGGGCTTCGGCACGGTCGTGCCGACGCCGTGCCCCGAGTGCGCCGGTGACGGCCGCGTCCGCTCGCGCCGCACCCTGACCGTGAAGATCCCGGCCGGTGTCGACAACGGCACCCGCATCCAGCTCGCCGGCGAGGGCGAGGTCGGTCCGGGCGGCGGTCCCGCCGGTGACCTGTACGTCGAGATCCACGAGCTGCCGCACTCCACGTTCCAGCGGCGCGGCGACGACCTGCACTGCACGGTCACCATCCCCATGACCGCGGCGTGCCTCGGCACCAAGGTGCCGCTGGAGACGCTGGACGGCCTGGAGGAGGTCGACATCCGCCCGGGCACCCAGTCCGGCCAGTCGATCCCGCTGCACGCCCGCGGCGTCACCCACCTGCGCGGCGGCGGCCGGGGCGACCTCATCGTCCACGTCGAGGTCCAGACCCCGACCAAGCTCGACCCCGAACAGGAACGCCTCCTGAGGGAACTGGCCAAGCTGCGTGGGGAGGAACGCCCGCAGGGGCAGTTCCAGCCGGGGCAGCAGGGGTTGTTCTCGCGGTTGAAGGATGCGTTCAACGGGCGCTGAGGCCCCGATTTATGGTCTCTGACCCCTGACAATGCCCCTGGCATATGTCAGGGGAAGCCCGGATTCGGACTTGTTCGGAGGACGTGACAACATGCCGTCATGTCCTCCGCACTGACCGATCTCTTCGCATATCCGATCGTGCAGGCCCCCATGGCGGGCGGTGTCTCCGTGCCGCAGCTCGCCGCCGCCGTGTCCGAGGCGGGGGGCCTCGGGTTCCTGGCCGCCGGGTACAAGACCGCCGACGGCATGTACCAGGAGATCAAGCAGCTGCGGAGCCTGACCGGCCGCCCCTTCGGCGTGAACCTCTTCATGCCGCAGCCGGAGTATGCCGAGTCCGGTGCCGTCGAGGTCTACGCCCATCAGCTGGCCGGCGAGGCCGCCTGGTACGAGACCGAGCTCGGGGACCCGGACAGCGGCCGGGACGACGGCTACGACGCCAAACTGGCCGTGCTGCTGGACAACCCGGTGCCGGTGGTCTCGTTCCACTTCGGCGTGCCGAGCCGGGACGTGCTCGACTCGCTGCGCCGGGCCGGCACCCTCACCCTGGTCACCGCGACCACCGCCGAGGAGGCCCTCGCGGTGGAGCGGGCCGGGGCCGACGCGGTCATCGCGCAGGGCGTGGAGGCCGGCGGCCACCAGGGCGCCCACCGGGACGTCCGGGAGACCGACGGCTCCGGGATAGGCCTCCTCTCGCTGATCGCGCAGGTCCGCGAGAGCGTGAGCATCCCGATCGTCGCCGCCGGCGGCATCATGCGCGGCAGCCAGATCGCCGCGGCCAGGGCGGCCGGCGCGAGCGCGGCCCAGCTGGGCACCGCGTTCCTCGCCACCCCCGAGTCCGGCGCGAACGCCCTGCACAAGCAGGCGCTGACCAACCCGCTGTTCGCCCGCACCGAGCTGACCCGCGCGTTCTCCGGCCGTCCCGCCCGCGGCCTGGTCAACCGGTTCCTGCGCGAGCACGGCCCGTACGCCCCCGCCGCCTACCCGGAGGTCCACCACCTCACCTCGCCGCTGCGCAAGGCCGCCGCGAAGGCCGGTGACGCGCAGGGCATGGCGCTGTGGGCGGGCCAGGGACACCGGATGGCGCGCGACCTGCCGGCCGGGCAGCTGGTCGAGGTGCTGAACGCCGAGGCCGAGGCGGCGACGGCGGCGTCGGCCCAGGGCGGTGCCCGGTGACCGCGCCGGTCTTCGTGGTCGACTCCCTTCAGGGTGTGGGCCCCGGCTCGGTCATCGACGTGACGGGCCCCGAAGGGCGGCACGCGGTCTCCGTACGACGGCTGCAGCCCGGCGAGGACGTGGTGGTCACCGACGGGCAGGGCCGCGGGGCGGCCGGGGTCGTCCTCAGCGTGGAGGGCAAGGACCATCTGGTCGTCGAGCCCTTCGAGTTCCCGGTGGAACCCGAGCCCAGCCCCCGTATCACCGTCGTCCAGGCCCTGCCCAAGGGCGACCGCGGTGAGCTCGCCGTGGAGACGATGACCGAGACCGGGGTCGACGCGGTCGTGCCCTGGGCGGCGTCCCGCTGCATCACCCAGTGGAAGGGCGAGCGCGGTCTGAAGGCGCTCGGCAAGTGGCGCGCCACCGCCCGCGAGGCCGGCAAGCAGTCCCGGCGGCTGCGCTTCCCGGACGTCGCGGACGCGGCGACGAGCAAGCAGGTTGCCCAGCTTCTCGCCAAAGCCGACTTCGCCGCCGTCCTGCACGAGGACCGGGACTACCCGAGCGAGCCGCTGGCCACCGCCGAACTTCCCGCCGAGGGCGAGATCGTGCTGGTGGTCGGACCCGAAGGAGGCGTCTCTCCAGAGGAGTTGGCGCTCTTCGAGCAGGCGGGCGCGAAGGCGTACCGGCTCGGGCGTACCGTACTGCGTACATCGACCGCCGGGACCGCGGCGGCGGCCCTGCTCCTGGGCCGTACCGGCCGCTGGTCCTGACCGCTGGGGGAAGACCGTGGAACTCGCCCAAGTACGGCTGCTGGTCAGCGACTTCGCCGCCTGCTACCGGTTCTACGCCGACGTGCTCGGCCTGAAGCCGCAGTCCGGCGCGACCGGGGGACCGTACGAGAAGTTCAGCCCGGCCACCGGCTCCGCCGGGATCGCGCTGCAGGACCGCTCGATGATGGCCGAGGTCCTGGACGAACTCGGCGACACCGCGACCGGCCACCGCTCCCTGGTGGTCCTGCGCGTCGACGACCTCGACGCCTACTGCGCGGAGATCGCCGGCCGCGGCGCCACCCTCCTGCACGGCCCGGCCCCCATGACCGAACGCATGCGAGTCGCCCACCTCAAGGACCCGGAGGGCAACCTGGTCGAACTCCAGGAGTGGCTGCTGCTGCGCACCTGACGACGACCGCCGGGAGCGCAGCCGCCCGTCGGGCACGAACCGGCCTGGTCGGCCCTCGGCGGGCCGAAGACCAGCCCGCCGAGCGGGCGTACGCGCCGTCCCCGTGACGGTGCCGCACCGTCCACCGGTGGATCGCCCCCTGGCCGTCGACGAGCTGTCTGACCCTGCGTTCACTGCGCACCGGGGCAGCCTGGGGACCGGAACACCGGAGAGACACTCGAAGGTGAGGCACCCGAACACTCGAGTGGCCATATGCGCCCTACCGCCCCGCTCCCGTCGGTGGCACTCTGCCCTGCATGGGGGCTTTCAGGCATATTCGGTACCGGCCCCGCCGGACGCGGGCGACGCGCGCGGCGGCCGTGGCGGGGCTCGCGGCGGTGGCCGTGGGCGGCGTCGTGGCGTGCCAGCCGACCGATCTGAGTTCGGCGTCGGTGGCGTACACGACGGACAGGACCGCGACCGCGGAGCTGGAGCGGCAGCACGTGAAGGTGCAGTGGCTCACCTGCACGGGCAGCTACGGAGGCAAGGGCTACACGCCGGGGAAGACACCGTCGCCGAGCGAGAGCACCGTCGTCACCGTCGACTGCCAGGGGCAGACGGACGACGGCCGGAAGATCACCGTCACCGGCAAGGTCACCAAGGCCGTCGACGGGGCGTGCGTGCGCGGCGATCTCACCGCGAAGGTCGGCGGCAAGCGGTGGTTCCACGTGGACGGGCTGGGCAACTGCGACGCCAAGCCCGGACCCACGTACACCCCGCCCGTCACCTACCGGCCTTCGAACGGGCAGCCCCGTCCCACCGTCACCGTCACGGTCACCAGGACCATCTGGTGCAAGGGCGACCCGACCTGCTGGCCCGTCGAGGGCAAGTGATCGGAAACCGGACCCGCGGACGCCCTCCGCTGCGTAGGGTGATCGCGTGACCCAGGGCGCATCCACCACAGCGGCAACCCCGGCATACCTCCGATTCCCGCATGCACAAGGCGAGTTGGTCGCCTTCACCGCCGAGGACGACGTGTGGCTCGCCCCACTCGACGGCGGGCGGGCCTGGCGGGTCAGCGCCGACAACGTACCGGTGACCCACCCCCGCATATCCCCGGACGGCACGACGGTCGCCTGGACCTCCACCCGCGACGGCGCCCCCGAGGTGCACGTCGCGCCCGTCACCGGCGGCCCGGCCAAGCGGCTGACACACTGGGGGAGTTGGCGCACCCAGGTGCGCGGCTGGACCCCTGACGGGCAGGTCCTGGCGCTCAGCACCCAGGGCCAGGCCAGCCTGCGCCGCAGCTGGGCCCACGCGGTCCCGCTCGACGGCGGACCCGCCACCGCCCTGCCCTACGGGCCCGTCGGGAACGTGGCGTACGGCCCGGCCACCGTGCTGCTGTCCGCGCCGATGGGCCGCGAGGCCGCCTGGTGGAAGCGCTACCGGGGCGGTACGGCGGGCAAGTTGTGGATCGACATCGAGGGCGACGGCGAGTTCGTACGGCTGCACGAGGAACTCGACGGGAACATCGAGTACCCGGTGTGGGCGGGGGAGCGCATAGCCTTCCTGTCCGACCACGAGGGCACCGGAGCGCTGTACTCCTCCCTCGCCGACGGCTCCGACCTGCGCCGGCACACCCCTCTCGAAGGCTTCTACGCCCGGCACGCCGGGGGCGACGGCACCCGCGTCGTCTACACCGCCGCCGGTGAACTGTGGCTCCTGGACGACCTGGACGGCGCCGAGCCACGGCGGCTCGACATCCGGCTCGGCGGGCCGCGCGTGGACCTCCAGCCGCACCCGGTGAACGCCGGCCGCTGGTTCGACTCCGCCGCCCCCGACCACACCGCGCGCGGCAGCGCCGTCGAGGTGCGCGGCGCCGTCCACTGGGTCACCCACCGCTCCGGACCCGCCCGCGCGCTCGCCGCGCGGCCCGGCGTCCGGGCCCGGCTGCCACGGGCCTTCCGCGCCGACGGAGAGGAATGGGTGGTGTGGGTGACCGACGCGGAGGGCGATGACGCCCTGGAGTTCGCCCCCGCCACCGGACTCGCGCCCGGCGCCACCCCCAGGCGCATCGCCGCCGGACAGCTCGGCCGGGTCCTGGAGCTGGCCATGGCCCCCGACGGCAGCCGGGCCGCCGTCGCCGCGCACGACGGACGGCTGCTGCTCGTCGAACGGGAGACCGGCGAGGTCCGCGAGGTCGACCGCAGCGAGGACGGCGACGTCTCCGGGCTGGCCTTCTCACCCGACTCGGCCTGGCTCGCCTGGTCCCACCCCGGCCCCCGCCCCCTGTCCCAGCTGCGCCTCGCCCACACCACCGACCTGTCGGTCACCGACGCGACCCCGCTGCGCTTCCAGGACTACGCGCCCGCCTTCACCCTCGACGGCAAGCACCTCGCCTTCCTCTCCGCCCGCGCCTTCGACCCGGTCTACGACGAGCACGTCTTCGACCTGGCCTTCGTGGTCGGCTCCCGCCCCTACCTGATCACCCTCGCCGCGACCACCCCCTCGCCGTTCGGCCCGCAGCGGCACGGCCGTCCCTTCGACGCGCCCGACAAGGACGAGACCCCGGACAGCGAGGGCACCCCGGCCACCCGGATCGACCTGGAGGGGCTCGCCGACCGCATCGTGCCCTTCCCGGTCGAGGCCGCCCGCTACTCCAACCTGCGCGCCGCCAAGGACGGGGTGCTGTGGCTGCGCCACCCGGTGCGCGGCGTCCTCGGCGCCTCCCGGGCCACCCCCGACGACCCCGACCCGAAGACCGAGCTGGAGCGCTACGACCTCGCCCAGCAGCGCATCGAGCACCTCGCCGCCGACGCCGACCACTTCGAGGTCAGCGGCGACGGCAAACGCGTCCTGCTGTGGACCGACGGCCGGCTCCGCGTCGTCCCCAGCGACCGGCGCGCCGGCACCGACGACGACGGCGACACCTCCGTCACCGTCGACCTCACGCGGGTGCGGCAGACCGTCGACCCGGCGGCCGAGTGGCGGCAGATGTACGACGAGACCGGCCGCATCATGCGCGACCACTTCTGGCGGCCGGACATGGGCGGAATCGACTGGGACGGCGTCCTCGACCGCTACCGTCCGGTGCTGGAGCGCGTCGCCACCCACGACGACCTCGTCGACCTGCTGTGGGAGGTGCACGGCGAACTCGGCACCTCGCACGCGTACGTCACGCCGTACGGCGCGTACGGCGGCGGCGCCCGTCAGGGGCTGCTCGGCGCCGACATCTCCCGGCACGAGGACGGCAGCTGGCGCATCGACCGCGTCCTGGCCGCGGAGACCTCCGACCCGAACGCCCGGGCTCCGCTCGCCGCGCCCGGCGTGGCCGTGCGCGCGGGGGACGCGATCGTCGCGGTCGGCGGCCACCCCGTCGACCCGGTGGCCGGCCCCGGCCCCCTGCTCGTCGGCACGGCGGGCAAGGCCGTCGAGCTGACCGTCTCACCGGCCGGCGGCGGCGAGCCGCGGCACGCGGTGGTGGTCCCGGTCGCCGACGAGGAACCGCTGCGCTACCACGCCTGGGTCGCCGGCCGGCGCGCGCACGTCCACGAGCGCTCCGGCGGCCGGCTCGGCTACCTCCACGTACCCGACATGCAGGCCCCCGGCTGGGCCCAGATCCACCGCGACCTGCGGGTGGAGGTGGCCCGCGAGGGAATCGTGGTCGACGTCCGGGAGAACCGCGGCGGCCACACCTCCCAGCTGGTCGTCGAGAAGCTGGCCCGGCGGATCGTCGGCTGGGACCTGCCGCGCGGCATGCGGCCCTTCAGCTACCCGCAGGACGCGCCCCGGGGCCCGGTCGTCGTGGTCGCCAACGAGTTCTCCGGCTCCGACGGCGACATCGTCAACGCGGCGATCAAGGCGCTCGGCATCGGTCCGGTCGTCGGCACCCGCACCTGGGGCGGCGTCATCGGCATCGACAGCCGCTACCACCTGGTCGACGGCACGCTGATCACCCAGCCCAAGTACGCGACCTGGCTGGAGGGTTACGGCTGGAGCGTGGAGAATCACGGCGTGGACCCGGACGTGGAGGTGGTCCAGCGCCCGCAGGACTGGGCCGCCGGCCGGGACGTCCAGCTGGACGAGGCGGTGCGGATGGCGCTGGCCGCGCTGGAGGACAACCCGGCGAAGACCCCGCCGTCACTGCCGGACCTGGACTGAGGGGGCCTTGCGCTATGAGCGTCCGATCAGGTCGCGTGGTCTGGTGCCGTGCATCGCAAGGCGCCGGAGAGCCCTGGATGGGGGTCCCCCCGCTCGAGCGGAGTCGAGAGTGGGGGAGGAGCTACTAGGGCTTTTCGGCAACGCGGCGAGGTGCGGTGCCAGGCCGCGCGACCCGGGCGGGCATAGTGCAAGGCCCCCTCAGACCCCGGGTCGCTACGATGCCCCCGTACTGGATCACCGGCGTGAGGAGGCACACGCATGGCAGGGCAAGAAGGCGGCGCACCGCAGGACGACTGCCTGTTCTGCAAGATCGTCGCGGGGCAGGTCCCGGCGACGATCGTCCGTGAGACCGAGACGACCGTCGCCTTCCGCGACATAAACCCCCAGGCGCCCACCCACGTCCTGGTGATCCCCAAGGCGCACTACCGGGACGCCGCCGCGCTCGCCGCCGGCGCACCGCAGCTCGCCGCGGACGTCCTGGCCGAGACCCAGGCGGTCGCCGACGAGGAGAAGCTGGAGAGCTACCGCACCGTCTTCAACACCGGCACCGGCGCCGGCCAGACCGTCTGGCACGCGCACGCCCATGTCCTCGGCGGCCGCGGCCTCCAGTGGCCCCCCGGATAAGCAGCCATGTCCGTACGCGAGTTGGTCGTCCTCGGCACCGCCAGCCAGGTCCCGACCCGGCACCGCAACCACAACGGCTATCTGCTGCGCTGGGACGGCGAGGGCATCCTGTTCGACCCCGGCGAGGGCACGCAGCGCCAGATGCTGCGCGCCGGGGTCGCCGCGCACGACCTGAACCGGATCTGCGTCACCCACTTCCACGGCGACCACTCCCTCGGGCTCGCCGGGGTCATCCAGCGCATCAACCTCGACCAGGTCCCGCACCCGGTCACCGCCCACTTCCCGCACTCCGGGCAGCGCTTCTTCGACCGGCTGCGGCACGCGACGGCCTACCGGGAGACGGTCGACCTCGCCGAGGCACCGGTCGACGCCGACGGCGACCTGGCGGTGACCGCCTCGTACACCCTCCAGGCCCGCAGGCTCTCCCACCCCGTGGAGTCCTTCGGCTACCGGCTGATCGAGCCCGACGGGCGCCGCATGCTGCCCGAACGGCTCGCCGCGCACGGCATCAAGGGGCCGGACGTGGGCCGCATCCAGCGGGAGGGGACGATCGACGGGGTCGCCCTGGAGGACGTCAGCGAGGTACGGCGCGGGCAGCGGTTCGCGTTCGTCATGGACACCCGGCTGTGCGACGGCGTGCACGCGCTCGCCGAGGGCTGCGACATGCTGGTCATCGAGTCCACCTTCCTCGACGAGGACGAGAACCTCGCCGTAGAGCACGGCCACCTGACGGCCGGCCAGGCGGCGCGGGTGGCCCGGGACGCCGGCGTCCGCCACCTCGTCCTGACCCACTTCAGCCAGCGGTACTCCGAACCGGACGAATTCGAGCGGCAGGCGCGGGCGGCCGGGTTCGAGGGCGAGCTGACCGTGGCGCACGATCTTCAGAGGGTGCCGGTTCCGAAACGGCGCTAAAGCGGCCGTACGATGCTTTGATGTCCCTCCCCAAAGCAGAACTGCACCTCCACATCGAAGGCACCCTCGAGCCCGAGCTGGCGTTCCGGCTCGCCGGGCGCAACGGCGTCACCCTGCCGTACGCGGACACCGACGAGCTGCGCAAGGCGTACCAGTTCGAGGACCTCCAGTCCTTCCTGAACCTGTACTACGAGCTGATGGTCGTCCTGCGCACCGAGCAGGACTTCGCCGACCTGGCCGACGCCTACCTCGCCCGCGCCGCCGCCCAGGGCGTGCGGCACGCGGAGATCTTCTTCGACCCGCAGGCGCACATCTCCCGGGGCGTCGGCATGGGCACGGTCGTGGAGGGGCTCTGGCGGGCGCTCGGCCGCAGCGTGGAGAACCACGGCGTCTCCACCAAGCTGATCATGTGCTTCCTGCGGGACGAGTCCGCCGAGTCGGCCATGGAGACCCTGGAGGCAGCGCGCCCCTACCTCGACCGGATCACCGGCGTCGGCCTCGACTCCGCCGAGGTCGGCCACCCGCCGGTGAAGTTCCGCGAGGTGTACGAGGCCGCCGCCGCACTCGGACTGCGCCGGGTGGCGCACGCCGGTGAGGAGGGCCCGCCGGAGTACATCACCGAGGCGCTGGACGTGCTCGGCGTGGAGCGCGTCGACCACGGCCTGCGCTGCGTGGAGGACCCGGCGCTGGTCGCCCGGCTGGTCCGCGACCGGATCCCGCTGACCCTGTGCCCCCTGTCCAACGTCCGGCTCCGCGCCGTCGACGTCCTCGCCGACCACCCGCTGCCCGCCATGCTCGACGCGGGCCTGCTCTGCACGGTCAACTCCGACGACCCGGCCTACTTCGGCGGCTACGCCGGTGACAACTTCGATGCCGTGCGCTCGGCGCTCGGCCTCGACGAGGAACGCCTGCGCGAACTGGCCCGCAACTCCTTCCTGGCCTCCTTCCTGGAGGACGACGAGGAACTCCGGGCCCGCTACCTCGCGGAGGTCGAGGCGTACGAGTTCGGCTGAGCGCCGTGGCTCGGGGGACCGGCGCCGGTGCGGGCGTCGCTGGGGGGCTGCCGCCCCGCGACGGCACCCCGGGGACTAGTTCGTGGAAATGGCGGCGTACGAGTTCGGGGACGCGGTCTCGTAGGCCTGGCGGGCTGTGGTGGCCGGGGTGTCCACCGGGACCTCCACGACCTCCACCGTCGCGGCGACCGGCAGCGGGTGCCGGGTCGTGCGCAGGGCCACCGCCGTCATCGGCGCCGCGATCAGCAGCAGGCCGACGGCCAGGACCTCGCCCATGACGGGGAAACCCGCCCGCGCGGACAACAGGCTGCCGGCCAGCGGACCCGCCGCCGTGCCCAGTGAGCCGGCGGAGCCGACCAGGACCGCCCAGCGGCCGCGCGGGTCGAGGGAGACGGCGAGGCCGATCAGGTACGACAGCACGACCGGGTAGAGCGCGTTCCAGGCGATCTCGCCCGCCGCGAAGGTCGGCAGGTTCCTCGCCGAGGCGCTGAGCGCGATACAGGCCGCGATGAGTGCCGTACCCGCCCCGATCGGCACCGCCCGCCCGAGCCGCGGCCCGAGCGCGCCCGCCCCGACGACCCCGAGCAGCCCGGCGCCGAGCGCGATCGCGAACACAGCGCCGACGGTCACCTCGGTGAGGTGCGCCTGGGCCAGGCCGATCCGGCCGCTGACGCCCCACAGGGCGTTCTGGGCCAGGGACCAGCAGGGCATCGCGGCGGCGAGGAGCAGACCGGAGCGCGGGTGGGGAAGGGGACCCCGTGCGACGTGGCCGCGGGCAGCGGCGGCAGGGGCGGACAGGCGGCCGGTGAGCGGCCACACCGCGAGCGCGGCGATCGCGATCGCGGCCAGCGGCTGCCCGTGGCCCGGGCCGAGGTGCGGGACCGTCAGGTACACGACGCCCGCGAGGGCGGAGACGCAGAGCAGGCCGAGCGTGGTGACCCGGTGCGGATCCCTCTGGGCGGCGATCCCGGTGGCGGCCACCGCGGTGACCGTGCCCGAGCCGAACCCGCCGAGGACCGCGCCCACGACGACGGCCGGTACCGCACCGGTGAGCGCGGCCCCGCCGTAGCCGAGAACGGCCAGCGCGAGCCCGATCCGGGCGAGCGCGCGGGCCCCGATCCGCTCCACCCTGGAGGCCAGCAGGAAGCCTGCCGCCGCCGAACTCAGCAGCAGCGCACTGCCGATGGCCCCGGCCTGGGTGGCGGAGAGGGGAAGCCCCGAGTCGAGTCTGCCGACGGTGGTGGGCAGAAGGTACGGGGCGAGGTACCCGGCCGTGAAAAGGGCGACGAGGGGCCAGGGCGTGGTGCGGGGGGAGGACACGGGCGTTCCCAGGGCATGCGAAAGGAGCGGCTCAGAAGGGGGATTGGCGCAGGCCGTCGACGGACAGGAACGCGCGAGCAAGTTGTATCAAGCACGCGGTTGCGGAAGAAGCGCGAAGAGCCCCTGGGGAACGTGATCTAGGTCATATTGTGTTTGGGGCTGGCGGAGTCGGGTAGGCAAGGCCGCTTTCGTCGAGCGGTTACCGCCAGTTCACCGCTCCACCCGCCGCGGGCCCCACCGTCTCGATCTTCGCCCTGATCTCCCGCATCACCGCCACGATCCGCTCCTCGTGACCGGGCGTCAGCCGCGCCACCGGCACCGAGCAGCTGATCGCGTCCTGGGCGGGGGAGTCGTAGCGCAGGGCGAAGCCGAAACCGACGATGCCGAGGACGCCCTCCTCGCGGTCGACCGAGTAGCCGCGGGCCCGGGTCTCGGCGAGGTCGGCCGCCAAGGACTCCCGGGTGGTGCGGGAGTTGGGGGTCAGCGCCTCGTACGGCCCCTCGGGCAGCTCGGCGTCCGGGCGCTCCGCGAGCAGCGCCTTGCCGAGCGCGCCGGCGTGCGCGGGCAGTCGCCGCCCCACCCGGCTGATGGTCCGCGGGTATTCGTGCGACTCCCGCGTCGCCAGGTACGCGACGTCCCGGCCGTCCAGCCGCCCCAGGTGGATGGTCTCGCCGAGCGTCTCGGACGCCTCGTCGAGGCAGGGGCGTACGGCGCGCACCCGCGGGTCGGAGTCCAGGTAGCCGGTGCCGGTGAGCAGCGCGTGGATGCCGATGCCGTACAGGGAGCCGGTCACGTCCGTGCGTACCCAGCCCCTGCCGATGAGGGTCTGCAGCAGCGCGTACATCGAACTGCGCGGCACGCCGAGCTCGTCCGCCAGCTCCTGAAGCCGCGCCGGACGGTCGCCGCGCGCGGCGAGCACTTCCAGCAGCTCGACCGTCCGCGCCGCGGACTTCACCTCGCGGACGCCCCCTGTCTCCATGGGCCGATCGTAATCGGGGCGGGACGGGTCATTGACGGCCGCCGTTCGCGTATCTAATCTTCATCTACGTACATGGATGACGTCTACATGGGGAGATGCTCAAGGTGAACGGCGCTACGGACCGGCTGCGGACCGGGATGGCGAACGGTGTGCTGTCGTTCCCGCTGACGAGCTTCCACGCGGACGGCTCCCTCGACCCCGACGGCTTCCGCGCCCATGTCGCGGCGCAGATCGCCACCGCCCCCGGGGCCGTCTTCCCCGCCTGCGGCACGGGCGAGTTCTTCTCGCTGGACGAGGACGAGTACCGCCAGGTCGTCTCCATCGCGGTCCAGGAGGCGGCGGGCCGGGTGCCCGTCGTGGCCGGCGTCGGATACGGCTGGGCGCAGGCCGTACGGTTCGCCCGCATCGCCGAGGAGGCCGGCGCCGACGCGCTCCTCGTCCTGCCGCACTACCTCGTCGCCGCCCCGCAGGACGGACTGGTCGCCCAGCTCGAACACATCGCGGCCCGCACCCGGCTGCCGCTCATCGCCTACCAGCGCGGCCAGGTCGCCTTCGGTGCGGACGCCTTCCGGCGGATCACGGCGATCCCCGGCGTCATCGGCCTCAAGGACGGCCACAGCGACCTCGACCGCCTCCAGCGCCTCACCCTCGCCGCCCCCGGGGGGTTCCTGTTCTTCAACGGGGCCGCCACCGCCGAGATCCAGGCCCGCGCCTACGCCACCGTCGGCGTCCCCGCCTACTCCTCCGCGGTGCACGCCTTCGCCCCCGAGATCGCGAACGCCTTCTTCGCCGCGCTGCGGGACGGCGACGACGGCACCGCCGACAAACTGCTGCGCGACTTCTACGTCCCGCTCGTCGAACTCCGCGACCGGGTGCCCGGCTACGCCGTGTCGCTGGTGAAGGCGGCGGCCCGGCTGCGCGGCCGCCCGGTGGGTCCCGTGCGCGCCCCGCTCACCGACCCGTCGGCCGCCGACCTGGCCGACCTGAAGACCCTGCTCACTGCCGGACTCGACCTCGTAGGAGCCACCCTGTGAACCTCGCCATCACGGACGTACGGCTGACCCCGATCCTGGTCGCCGACCCGCCCCTGCTCAACACGCAGGGCGTGCACCAGCCGTACACGCCCCGGCTCATCGTGGAGGTCGTGACGGCCGACGGGATCACGGGCGTCGGCGAGACGTACGGCGACACCAAGTACCTGGAACTCGCCCGCCCGTTCGCGGACCGGCTGATCGGCCGGCCGGTCAGCGATCTGAACGGCCTGTTCACCCTCGCGGACGAGGTCTCCGTGGACGCCTCCCGGGTCTCCGGCCAGGTCGACGTCGGCGGGCTGCGCGGGGTGCAGACCGCCGACAAGCTGCGGCTGTCCGTCGTCTCCGGCTTCGAGGTCGCCTGCCTCGACGCCCTCGGCAAGGCCCTCGGCCTGCCGGTGCACGCGCTGCTCGGCGGCAAGCTGCGGGACACGGTCGAGTACAGCGCGTACCTGTTCTACAAGTGGGCCGCTCACCCCGAGGGGGTCACGGCGGAGCAGGACGACTGGGGTGCCGCCGTCGACCCGGCCGGAGTCGTCGAGCAGGCCCGGAAGTTCGTGGAGCGGTACGGGTTCACCTCCTTCAAGCTCAAGGGCGGCGTCTTCCCGCCGGACGAGGAGATCGCGGCCGTACGGGCGCTGGCCGAGGCGTTCCCGGGCCACCCGCTGCGGCTCGACCCCAACGGCGCCTGGTCCGTGGAGACCTCGCTGAAGGTGGCGAAGGAGCTCGGGGACGTCCTGGAGTACCTGGAGGACCCGGCGCTCGGCACCCCCGCCATGGCCGAGGTGTCCGCCGGGACCGACGTGCCGCTGGCCACCAACATGTGCGTGACGACCTTCGCCGAGATCAAGGAGGCGTTCACGAAGGACGCCGTCCAGGTCGTCCTGTCCGACCACCACTACTGGGGCGGCCTGCGCAACACCCAGCAGCTCGCCGCGATCTGCCGGACCTTCGGCGTCGGGGTGTCCATGCACTCCAACACCCACCTGGGGATCAGCCTGGCCGCGATGACCCACGTCGCGTCCACCGTCCCGAACCTCCACCACGCCTGCGACTCGCACTACCCCTGGCAGTCGGAGGACGTGCTCACCGAGCGGCTGACCTTCACCGGCGGCCGGGTCACCGTGCCGGACGCACCCGGGCTCGGCGTGGAACTCGACCGGGACAAGCTGGCGTTCCTGCACCGCCGCTGGGCGGACGACGACGGCTCGCTGCGGGACCGCGACGACGCGGCGGCGATGCGCGTCGCCGAACCGGGGTGGACCACGCCGCCCGTGCCGCGCTGGTAGGACCCCGAGGTCATCGCCCACCCGGCGGCACGCCCCCGCCGGGTGGGCGAAGTGGTGCACACTGGCCAGATCCGCACCACAGGGAGCGCCATCGTGACCGCGTCCAACGCGTTTGCCGGATTCGCCGGAGAGGAACGGGAGCACCTCGGAGAGGCCCCGCACGCCCACGCCCACGTCGACCCGCTCGCCGCCGTGCGCTCGTCGGCCGACCCGCCCTGGGACGTCTACCTCACCGGCACCGTCTTCCTGGACATCGTCTTCACCGGGCTCGACACCGCCCCGGTGCGCGGCACCGAGTCCTGGGCACGCGGGATGGGCTCCAGCCCCGGCGGCGTCGCCAACATGGCCACGGCACTCGCCCGCCTGGGCCTGCGGACCTCGCTCGCGGCGGCCTTCGGGGACGACCACTACGGCGAGTACTGCTGGGACGCGCTCGAACAGGGCGAGGGCATCGACCTCTCCACCTCCCGCACCGTCCCCGGCTGGCACTCCCCGGTGACCGTCTCCATGGCCTACGAGGGCGAGCGCACGATGGTCTCCCACGGCCACGAACCGCCCCCCGAGGAGCCCGCCCCCGACTGCCCGCCCCGCGCGCGGGCGGCCGTCGCCTCCCTGGTCCCGGGCCGCAGGGCGCACTGGATCGCGCAGGCGGCGAGCGAGGGCACCCGGATCTTCGCCGACGTCGGCTGGGACGACACCGGCGCCTGGGACCTGACCGGACTGGCCGACCTGGAGCACTGCGAGGCGTTCCTGCCGAACGCCGAGGAAGCCATGCGCTACACGGGCGCCGACTGCCCGCGCGCGGCGGCCCACGCCCTCTGCGAGTACGTACCGGTGGCCGTGGTCACCCTCGGCGCGGACGGCGCCTACGCCGTGGACCGGCGCACCGGCGAGAGCGCCGAGGTGCCCGCCATCGCCGTCGAGGCCCTCGACCCCACCGGCGCCGGAGACGTCTTCGTCGCCGGTTTCGTCACCGGCTCCCTGGCAGGCTGGCCCCTCGCCGACCGCCTCGCCTTCGCCGGCCTGACCGCCGCACTGTCGGTCCAGGAATTCGGCGGCTCCCTGTCCGCCCCGGGCTGGGCGGAGATCGGCGCCTGGTGGCAACAGGTCCAGTCGGTACCCGGCCAGGACCCCGCCGCCCTGCGCCGGTACGCCTTCCTGGCCGGCCTGGCCCCCCGGGAACCGCTCACCGCGTGGCCCCGGCGCAGGGCGGTGCCGACGATCGGGTTCGGCCGGTCGGCGTGACGGTTCCGGTGCCGGTCAGCATCATGCAGCCCGTCCGGCGTTTGAGGACGAGGCCCGTTCAGGGCCGAAGCGGGGGTCTGGGGCGGCAGCCTCCGGCGGCGGTGCGGAAACCGGCTCCGGAGAAAAATCCTACGGTCTTGTCAGCCCTCCGTCGTACTCTTGATAGCGCGAGGCCGCCCTCAGCTACGCGGCCGTGACGAGGAGGAACCGCAGGCCTTCAGCGCCGGCCCATGACTCAGACACCCACAGCTCGCACCCCCGCGCAGGAGCAGGCGAAAGCACAGATCACCGTCCCCGCCCAGCACCCCATGGTCACCGTGCTGGGGTCAGGCGACTCCCTGCTGCGCGTGATCGAGAAGGCCTTCCCGGCGGCCGACATCCACGTCCGGGGCAATGAGATCAGCGCGGTCGGCGACCCGGCGGAAGTCGCCCTCATCCAGCGCGTGTTCGACGAGATGATGCTGGTGCTCCGCACCGGGCAGCCGATGACGGAGGATGCAGTGGAACGCTCGATCGCCATGCTGAAGGCGAGCGAGGCAGGGACGAGCGACGGGCAGGAGACCCCGGCCCAGGTACTGACGCAGAACATCCTGTCCTCGCGCGGCCGCACGATCCGCCCCAAGACGCTGAACCAGAAGCGGTACGTCGACGCCATCGACAAGCACACCATCGTCTTCGGCATCGGCCCCGCCGGCACCGGCAAGACCTACCTGGCCATGGCCAAGGCGGTCCAGGCCCTGCAGTCCAAGCAGGTCAACCGCATCATCCTGACCCGCCCGGCGGTCGAGGCCGGCGAGCGTCTGGGCTTCCTGCCCGGCACGCTCTACGAGAAGATCGACCCCTACCTGCGCCCGCTCTACGACGCGCTGCACGACATGCTGGACCCGGACTCGATCCCCCGGCTGATGGCCGCCGGGACCATCGAGGTCGCGCCGCTCGCCTACATGCGCGGTCGCACGCTCAACGACGCCTTCATCATCCTGGACGAGGCCCAGAACACGAGCCCCGAGCAGATGAAGATGTTCCTCACCCGCCTCGGTTTCGACTCGAAGATCGTGATCACGGGTGACGTGACGCAGGTCGACCTGCCGAACGGCACGAAGTCCGGTCTCAGGCAGGTGCAGGAGATCCTGGAGGGGCTCGACGACGTCCACTTCTCCCGGCTGTCGTCCCACGATGTCGTACGGCACAAGCTGGTGGGCCGTATCGTCGACGCGTACGAGGAGTACGACAGCAAGCACGGCACGGAGAACGGCACGCACAAGGGCGTCCGGGGCAAGGCCGGGCACAAGGGGAAGTAGACAAGCACCGCACCATGTCGATCGACGTCAACAACGAGTCCGGAACCGAGGTCGACGAGCAGGCGATCCTCGACATCGCCCGCTACGCGCTCGCTCGGATGCGCATCCACCCGCTCTCCGAGCTGTCGGTGATCGTCGTGGACGCCGACGCCATGGAGCAGCTGCACATCCAGTGGATGGACCTGCCCGGGCCGACCGATGTCATGTCCTTCCCCATGGACGAGCTCCGGCCGCCGGGCAAGGACGACGAGGAGCCCCCGCAGGGGCTCCTCGGCGACATCGTGCTCTGCCCGGAGGTCGCCGCCAAGCAGGGCGCGGAGGCGGCCACGCAGCACTCCATGGACGAGGAGCTCCAGCTGCTCACCGTCCACGGCGTACTGCACCTGCTCGGGTACGACCACGAGGAACCCGACGAGAAGGCCGAGATGTTCGGGCTCCAGGCCGCGATCGTGGACGGCTGGCGCGCCGAGCAGGGCATGACCGGGCCGTCCCCGGCGCCGACGGTCTCGTAAGCGCGGCCCATGAGTCCTCAGATCGTCATCGGCGCGATCGCCCTGGTCGTCGTGGCCTGGCTCGCCGCCTGCGCGGAGGCGGGCCTCGCCCGGGTCTCCAGCTTCCGGGCGGAGGAGGCGGTGAAATCCGGGCGGCGCGGCAGCGCCAAGCTGGCCCAGATCGCCGCCGACCCCACCCGCTACCTCAACGTGGCCCTGCTGGTCCGCGTCGCCTGCGAGATGGCGGCCGCGGCGCTGGTCACGTACGCCTGCCTGAAGGAGATCCACGGCACCGCCCAGGCCCTGCTCGTCGCGATCGGCGTCATGGTCCTGGTGTCGTACGTCGCCGTCGGCGTCTCCCCGCGCACCATCGGCCGCCAGCACCCGCTGAACACGGCGACGGCGGCGGCGTACGTCCTGCTGCCGCTGGCGCGGATCATGGGCCCGATCCCGTATCTGCTGATCCTCATCGGCAACGCGCTCACCCCCGGCAAGGGCTTCCGCCGCGGCCCCTTCGCCTCCGAGGCGGAGCTGCGCGCGCTGGTCGACCTCGCCGAGCAGGAGTCCCTGATCGAGGACGACGAGCGCCGCATGGTGCACTCCGTCTTCGAGCTCGGCGACACCCTGGTCCGCGAGGTCATGGTCCCCCGGACCGACCTGGTCGTCATCGAGCGCTACAAGACCATCCGCCAGGCCCTCACCCTGGCCCTCAGGTCCGGCTTCTCCCGCATCCCCGTCGCCGGCGAGAACGAGGACGACATCGTCGGGATCGTGTACCTGAAGGACCTGGTCCGCAAGACGCACATCAGCCGCGACACGGAGAACGAGCTGGTGTCCACGGCGATGCGGCCCGCGTTCTTCGTGCCCGACACCAAGAACGCCGGCGATCTGCTGCGCGACATGCAGAAGCAGCGCAACCACGTCGCCGTCGCCATCGACGAGTACGGCGGCACCGCGGGCATCGTCACCATCGAGGACATCCTCGAGGAGATCGTCGGCGAGATCACCGACGAGTACGACCGTGAGCTCCCGCCCGTCGAGGACCTCGGCGACGGCCGCCACCGGGTCACCGCCCGCCTCGACATCACCGACCTCGGCGAGCTCTACGGCCTGGAGGAGTACGACGACGAGGACGTGGAGACCGTCGGCGGCCTGCTGGCCAAGGCACTCGGCCGGGTACCCATCGCCGGGGCTTCCTCCGAGGTCGAACTCCCTGACGGACGCAGACTGCGCCTGACGGCGGAGGCCGCGGCCGGGCGGCGGAACAAGATCGTGACGGTGCTGGTGGAGCCGGTCGCTCCGTCGGACCCGCCAGGCGAGGACGAGGAGACGAAGCCGGAGTGACCCCCAAGGAGCTGCGTGCCTTCTGCCTGTCGTTCAACGCGGCGGTGGAGGACTTCCCGTTCAACCCGGAGATCTCGGTCTTCAAGGTGCTCGGCAAGATGTTCGCGCTGAGCTGGCTGGACGACCGGCCCCTGAAGGTCAACCTCAAGTGCGACCCCGAGGACGCGGTGCGCCTCCGGAGCGAGCACGAGGGGCTGATCGCGCCCGGCTACCACATGAACAAGCGCCACTGGAACACCGTCACCGTCGAGGGCGAGCTCCCCGACCGCCTGGTCCGGGAGCTCATCGAGGACTCGTACGACCTGGTCGTCGCCGGACTCCCGCGCGCCGACCGGCTCCGCCTCGACCGTCCCTGACTCCGTATGCTCAGGGCATGACCGACAGCAGCGCGCTCGACCCCGAGGACCGCAAGATCGTCACCCTGGCCCGCTCCGCCCGGGCCCGCAACGGTGTCCCGGAGGGCGCGGCGGTACGTGACGAGACCGGCCGCACGTACGTCGCCGGCACCGTGGCCCTCGACTCCCTCCGGCTGAGCGCCCTGCGGACCGCGGTCGCGATGGCGGTGGCGTCCGGGGCGAAGTCCCTGGAGGCGGCGGCTGTGGTGACGGAGGCCGAAGCGGTTTCCGGGGAGGACCTCGCCGCTGTTCGGGACCTTGGCGGGGCGGGGACGCCGGTGCTGGTGGCTGCGCCCGACGGAACGGTCCGGCTGACCGTCGCGGCGGGCTGAGGCCCCTGGGGGCTCCGCCCCCAGACCCCCGGGCCTATGCCCACCCACCACCCGTGCGAGTGGGCTGGGAGGCGCGGCTCTCCGTTATCAGCCCGGCCCGCACTGAAAAGTGAATGGCCGGAATTCAACCTTGCAAGCGCTTGCCCGCCGCGCATCAATGAGACTCGTCACTTCCGACGGACCGTCAGATATGAGCCGTCGTGCAGTTGACCGCACCCACCTGCCGAGACCGACGGCCCGTCGACGCGTATGCACAGGCGACGGGAAGGAAGTTCATGCCCATGAGAGGCAAGCGCGCAAGTACGGGTGCGGCCATGCTGGTCGGGGCCCTCGCGGTCACCGGTCTGGCCTTCGCGCCCTCCGCGGCCGCCGTCACTCCGACGTCGGCGACGATCAACGCCAGTTGCGGGCTGTTCGGCGGCGGGGCGGCCACGCTCACCGCCACGCAGAGCGGCACCTCGGCCACCATCACCCTCACGTCCACCGCCATCACGACACCGCTCGCGCTGGCGAAGGACTCGATCACGTCCAAGCTCACCATGGTGAAGGCCAGCGGCGGCACCACCGTCTTCACCGGGACGAAGAATCCGGCCATGGCCGCCGGGTCCCCCGTCACCGTCGGTCCGCTCAGCGGCACCGTCGCCTCCGGGGACAGCCTGGAGTTCTTCGGCGGTTCGCTCCAGATGACCATCTTCGGGATCACGGTCACCTGTACCTCGACCGCGAAGCAGGTGCCCGGCCCGTTCGTGTTCTGAGTGCCCTGAGCGCTCGTACTGAGCGCTCGCGCTGAGTGATCTGCTCCGGATGCCGCAGAACTGATGATCCGTCAGCTTTCTGCGGCATCTGCATTGACTTCTCACGCTGCCTCCTCATCAATGGCCCCCTGTCGGCGCAGCCGAGCCGCTGCGCCCGCATCCCTCAGGAGGGGGCAAGCATGGGTCCGACACTCCGAAGACCGCGCCGGCGTCGCTGGGCGTCGCTGCTCGCGGTGACGACGGTCGCGGTCACCGCGGGCGGGGCGCTGGCCTGCCCCGCGGGCGCGACGGGCACCAACGTGGACTTCGCGACGCACTGCATCCCGCCCGCCATCGCGGGCCTCCCGCCGATCGACGGCACCACCACCGCGAACATCTCGGTGGACAAGACCAGCCCCAAGGTCGGCGACACGGTCACCGTGACGTACACCGTGGTCACCCCGGCCGCCAACAACCCCACCGAACTGGCCCTGCCCGCCGACATCATGACCCCGACCGGCAAGGTCGCCCTCAGCGGCGCGCAGACCGGGGACGTGACGGTGGCGGGGCCGAAGAAGAACGACCCGGTGCCCGGCAAGGGCGTCTTCCCGTCGTTCTCCATGACCGGCACGTTCAAGGTCACCTCACCCGGCGCGATCAAGCTCTCGCCCGGCGACTACAACATCCACACCAGCTACATCATGGAGCTGGACACCCCGTGCACGGTGACCAACCCGCCCGCGCCGGTCTCCGAGACCGTCACCGCGACGGACTCGACCCCGGTCAACAGCCGTGCCATCACCCTGGGTTCGGCCTCCGGGAACCCCGGTGACAGCGTCACCGTCAACGGCACCGGCTTCACGGCGGGCGCGACCGTCACCCTGGCCGGACGCGCCGGGAACACCCAGACCGGGGACACCGCGACCGTGACCGCCGGCGCCGACGGTTCCTTCAGCGGCTCGCTCGCCGTCAACGACAAGACGACGACCGGGATCGTGGCGTACGAGGGCTCCTCCTGGAGCTCGGAGAAGGGCGCCCCGCCCGCCTCCTACGTCGTGAACGACACCACGCCCGTACCCGCCGGCAGCCAGAAGCTGACGACGACCGTGAAGGCGGGGACGCTGTCCATGTCCCAGGCCGGGGACGCCGTCTCGCTGTCGGCGGTCGACTTCGGCCAGGGCGGGGCGTCGACGGGATCCCTCAACACGGTGACCGTCAAGGACTTCCGCGGCGGCCCCGCGGGCTGGTCCCTGACCGGCAAGGTCACCGACTTCACCGGTCCCGGCGCCAAGATCGATGCCGGAAAGCTCAGCTGGACCCCCGCCTGCGCCACCAAGGCGGGCAGCCCGAGCACCTGCAAGGCCGGTTCGGCGGGCACGGTGGGCACCTCGGGAGCGACCCTGGCGTCGACCCCCGACGGTACGCTCACCGGCGGTGAGTTCACCGTCGATGCCGGACTCTCCCTGGACGTACCGGCGTTCACGCCTCCGGGCGCGTACTCCGGCGTCCTCACCCTCACGCTCAGCTGAGCGTACGCGTCACCTCGCCGGTGGCCGGGCGCCCGACCGCACCGGGACCGCACCCGCCCGACCGCCGACCCGACTCACGCCTGTGGGGGTCCGCACCCATGCGCAAGCCGTACGTCCTCCTCCTGCGCCGAGGCCTGCTCCCGGGCCTGCTCCTCAGCCTGCTCCTCGGCCTGTTCCTGGCCGCCGGGACGGTCCCCGCGCACGCCGCCGACAACGGCAGCTGGTCCGTCTACCCCGTCTCCTCCCGCATCGCCGCCCGGCCGTACTTCTACCTCTCCGCCGACCCCGGCCAGACCATCACCGACAAGGTGGTCGTCGCCAACAAGACCGGCGAGCCCCTGACCTTCCGGCTGTACGCGGCCGACGCCTACAACACCGCCCGCGACGGCGGCTTCGCCGTGCGCACGGTCAAGGAGCGGATGCGGGGCGTCGGCGCCTGGGCGCGGCCCGCGAAGTCCCGGGTCACCGTCCCCGGCCACAAGAAGGTCACCGTCCCCTTCACGCTGCGCGTGCCCAAGGGCGCCGAACCGGGCGACCACCCGGGCGCGATCGTGGCACTGGACGAGCGCGTCGAAAAGGGGCCCGCCAAGGGCGGCGGCTCCCTCGCGCTGGGTCTGCAACGGGCCGTCGGCGCCCGCGTCTACCTGCGGGTCGGCGGGCCCACGCTGCCGGCCGTAGCCGTCGAGAACGTCCGCGTCACCCACCACCAGCCGCTCGTCCCCGGCCTCGGCGACAGCACGGCGACCGTCTCCTACACCCTGCACAACACCGGCAACGTCACCCTCGACCCGAAGGTGGAGCTGAAGGCGACGGGCATGTTCGGCCGCACGCTGCTGACCCGAGACCTGACGAAGATCCCCTCCGAGCTGCTGCCGGGACAGCGGGTACGGCTCAGCGAGCCCTGGCGGGGCGCGCCCCAGTTCGACTGGGGTGACGTGACCCTGACGGCCAGCGCCACCGGCACCCGCGAGTCCGCGAGCGCCTCCTTCTTCGCGCTGCCGTGGCTGGTGGTGGCGGTGGTGTTCGCCGCCGGGGTGGCGGCCGGAGCCCTGCTCAGAGCGCGTCGGGGCCGCGCTCGCCCGTCCGTACCCGTACGACCGTCTCCACCGGCAGAGCCCACACCTTCCCGTCCCCGATCTTCCCCGTCTGCGCGGCCCTGACGATCGCGTCGATCACGTCGTCCGCGGCGGCGTCCTCGACGACCACCTCGATACGGACCTTGGGCACCAGGTCGACCCGGTACTCGGCGCCGCGGTACACCTCGGTGTGGCCGCGCTGCCGGCCGTACCCACTGGCCTCGGTCACGGTCAGGCCGTGCACACCGAGCTCCTGGAGGGCGGTCTTGACCTCGTCGAGGCGGTACGGCTTGACGACGGCGGTGATGAGCTTCATGCCTGGGTGTCGACCTTCTGTGGCTGGTGGACGGTGGGGACGGACGAGGACACCGGGGCGCCGTGGCCCAGGACCCCGTGATCGTAAGCCGTCTCGGCGTGCACCGTAAGGTCCAGGCCGGTGTACTCCTGCTCCTCGCTCGCCCGGAAGCCCATCGCCTTGTCGAGCAGCTTGCCGATGCCGTACGTCACCCCGAACGCGTACACGGCGACGACCACGACGGCGAGCAGCTGCTTGCCGAGCTGGGTGACGCCCCCGCCGTAGAAGAGGCCCTCCGCGCCGCCGGTCATCGCCTTCTCTGCGAAGAGGCCGATGAGCAGGGTGCCGACGATTCCGCCGACCAGGTGGACGCCGACGACGTCGAGGGAGTCGTCGTAGTTCAGCTTGAACTTCCAGCTCACGGCGTAACTGCACAGGGCGCCGGCGGCGAGGCCGACCACCAGGGCGCCCAGCAGGGAGACGGAGCCGCAGGAGGGGGTGATGGCGACCAGACCGGCCACGGCACCGGAGGCCGCGCCCAGGGTGGTGGGGTGGCCGTCGCGCTTCTGCTCGACGAAGAGCCAGCCGAGCAGGCCGGTGCAGCCGGCGGCGAGGGTGTTGAGGAAGGCCGCGGCGGCCAGGCCGTTCGCGCCGAGCGCGGAGCCCGCGTTGAACCCGAACCAGCCGAACCAGAGCAGGCCGGCGCCGAGGACGACCATGGGGAGGTTGTGCGGCCGCATGGCGTCCTTCTTGAACCCGAGCCGCGGCCCGAGGACCAGGCACAGCGCCAGTCCGGAGGCGCCCGAGGTGATCTCCACCGGCAGACCGCCCGCGAAGTCGAGCGCGCCGAGACCGTGCAGGATCCAGCCGCCCGGGCCCCACACCCAGTGGGCGACGGGAACGTATACGAGCAGCGTCCACACGGGGACGAAGACCAGCCACGCGGAGAATTTCGCCCGGTCGGCGATCGCGCCGCTGACCAGGGCGGCCGTGACGATCGCGAAGGTGAGCTGGAAGGTGGCGAAGAGCAGGGTGGGCACGGTCCCCTGCACGCTGTCCGGGCCGAGACCGGCCATTCCGGCGTGGTCGAGCCCGCCGAGGAGCCCGCCGCCGATGTCGCCGCCGAAGGCGAGCGAGTAACCCCCCGCCAGCCACACCACCGTCACCAGGGCGATCGACACGAAGCTCATCATCAGCATGTTGAGGACGCTCTTCGTGCGGACCATGCCGCCGTAGAAGAGGGCGAGGCCCGGGGTCATCAGCAGGACGAGGGCGGTGGCGGCGAGCAGCCAGGCGGTGTCGCCGGTGTCGACGTGCGCTGCGGCGTGTGCTGCGGCGAGGGTCACGGGTGTCTCCAACGGTGTGGGGGCTCGTCAGAGCGTCACCGGCGTGCGTTTCCGGTTGCGTACGGGTGTGTTTCCGTGACGTTTCGTTGCGGGTGGGTTTCCGGAAGCTCACGGGGAGAACCGGTGGTCCCCCGTGGTACGGCGGGCCCCTGTGGATCAGGGACAATGAACGCCATGAGCGTTCGTACCCAGTCATCCGAAGAGTCGGGCGGCCCCGTCCACCGCGCCGGCTTCGCCTGCTTCGTGGGCCGCCCCAACGCGGGCAAGTCCACCCTCACGAACGCTCTCGTCGGGCAGAAGGTCGCGATCACCGCGAACCAGCCGCAGACGACCCGGCACACGGTACGCGGCATCGTGCACCGGCCGGACGCGCAGCTCATCCTGGTGGACACCCCGGGCCTCCACAAGCCGCGCACGCTGCTCGGTGAGCGCCTGAACGACGTGGTCCGCACGACCTGGGCCGAGGTCGACGTGATCGGCTTCTGCCTGCCCGCGAACGAGAAGATCGGCCCCGGCGACCGCTTCATCGCCAAGGAGCTGGCCGGGATCCGCAAGACCCCGAAGGTCGCCATCGTCACCAAGACCGACCTGGTCGACTCCAAGTCCCTCGCCGAGCAGCTGATCGCCATCGACCAGCTCGGCAAGGAGCTGGGCTTCGAGTGGGCGGAGATCGTCCCGGTGTCGGCGACGGGCGGGAAGCAGGTGGATCTGCTGGCGGACCTCCTGGTCCCGCTGCTCCCCGAGGGCCCGGCGCTCTACCCCGAGGGCGACCTCACGGACGAGCCCGAGCAGGTCATGATCGCGGAACTCATCCGCGAGGCCGCGCTGGAGGGTGTCCGCGACGAGCTGCCGCACTCCATCGCGGTGGTCGTGGAGGAGATGCTGCCCCGCGAGGACCGGCCCGCGGACCGTCCTCTCCTCGACATCCACGCCAACCTCTACATCGAGCGGCCCAGCCAGAAGGGGATCATCATCGGCCCCAAGGGCAAGCGGCTGAAGGAGGTCGGCATCAAGTCCCGCAAGCACATCGAGGCACTGCTGGGCACGCCGGTCTTCCTCGACCTCCACGTGAAGGTCGCCAAGGACTGGCAGCGGGACCCGAAGCAGTTGCGGCGCCTGGGCTTCTGAGGGGCTTTCCCGCCCCCCGCCCCTGCCCGTCCGGTGGCACTGTTGGCCAACCCGGGCCCTTGTGACGGCCGTGGCGCATCAGGCCCCTCTCGACCCTGACGGGTTGAGAGGGGCGCTTTTTTTTGCGTTCCTAGGCTTCAGGCGTTATCGGCACGTTCCTAGACCACAATTCCTCAGCGTGGTCGGCGAATCGAGCGAACATGCCGCTATCACCGAACTTTCGCAGGTGCAGCAGGGGCGAGTCGTGGCCGACCAGTCGCGCCCGGCACCGTGGTGTCACAGTGCCCGGTGCATGCAGGCCCGCGGCCATCGGTCCAGGCCGTGTGCCGCTTCGCTCTCGCGGATCTTCCGTAGACCGGGAGTGAGCCTGTTGTCGTCCATGAGCTGAAAGCCGCAGCGCGCGTAGTAGGGGGCGTTCCAGGGGACATGGGTGAACGTGGTGAGGGTCAGAGCGGGCGCCCCCTCGCTCCTGGCGTGGGCCGCCAGATGGTCCAGCAGCAACCGGCCGACACCGCGACGTGCGCTGTCCGGATGCACCGAGACCTGCTCGACGTGGAGGTTGCCGTCGACGCGGTCGGCGATCAGGTAGGCGACCGGGGCGTCGGTGTCGTCGACCATGGTCCAGGCCAGCCCCGTGTGGTGGTGGCGGGCGAGCTCACCGAGCGGGAGTGGCTCGTCCTCGGCGATCTCCGGCATGCCGACATCTCGGAAGCACTGCCCGGCGGCCCTCTCGATGTCCTGAAGGACGGGCAGTTCGTCCAGGCGCACGGCTCGGATGTGCATGGACGCATTCTCCACGGCGCGCCGGATGGCGCCACCGATCAAGCGTCCGGTGACGGCGGTCCACCGGCGGTGGCTGCGTGGCAGAGGGCCGGCACCGACCGGCCCGTCCGCCGCTCACCCGATGCCGGCGGCCACACGAGGGCCAACACCCCCTAGTCTGTCCGGGCGGGTCAGTGGCATGACATGGGGGGTTCGATGACCGGCGGCTCACAGTACGTCCCGGCGAGTATCGCTACCGAACGGCTGGTCCTGCGGTTGTTCGCATCGGGTGACACCGACGATCGGTACTCGTACCAGTCCCTGCCAGAGGTCGCGCGCTACCTCTACCGGCCGCCGCTCACCCGCGAGGGCTGTGCCCGGTCCATCGCCGAGCGAGCCGGCGGGACTCCCTGGCGGGCCGACGGTGATGCGCTCCTGCTGGCCGTGTGCCGGGCGGACGGGCCAGGCGTCGTCGGCGAGGTGGTCCTCACCCTCAGGAGTGCGCGCGCCCGCCAGGCCGAGATCGGCTGGATCTTCAACCCCCAGTGCGCCGGACGGGGCTATGCCACCGAAGCGGCGCGCGCCCTTGTCTCGCTGGCCTTCAGCCAGTTGGGTGTCCACAGGGTCTTCGCCCGACTCGATGTCCTCAACACCGGCTCGGTACGCGTGTGCGAGCGTCTTGGAATGCGCCGCGAGGCCCATCTGGTCGACAACGACCTCGACGGAGACCGTTGGGGCAGCGAGTACGTCTTCGCGATGCTCGCCTCCGAGTGGGAGAGCTGAACGGCCTCAAGCGCCGGACGAGCCGGGGCCGCCCGTCGGGGTCATGTCCTGGAGGCCCACCACCCGTAGCAACCGCAACCGTTCGTACGACTCCGTGCCCGGGCGGGCCGTGTGGATGACGAGTCGCTGGTTGTGGTCGGAGTTGACGAGGACCTCGCAGTCGAGTTCGAGGACGCCGATCGTGGGGTGGCGGAACCGTTTGGTCGAGGTGCGGCGGACGGCCACCTCGTGTTCGTCCCAGAGGCGGGCGAACTCCGCGCTCCCGGCCCGTAGTTCGGCGACCAGGGCAGCGGGCTCCGGGTCCGTGGGGCGGGCCGCCGCCACCGCGCGCAGGCTCGCCACCTGCTCGCGGGCCCGCTCCGGGCGGTCCTCGGGCGGGAAGAGGTCCTGGGCCGCCGGGTCCAGGAAGAAGCGGCGGAGCATGTTGCGCTCGCGGGGCGGGCGGGCGAGGGCGTCCCCGCTCAGCGCCCGCGACATCGCGTTCTGGGCCAGGACCTCGCCGCAGTCGGTCACCACCAGCGCCGGGGTGTCGTGCAGCCGGTCCAGGACCAGGAGGAGGCCGGGGCGGACGTGGGTGCTCGTCGCCTCCCTGCGCGGCGGTTCCTCGCCGGTGAGGTGGAAGAGGTGGTCGCGTTCGTCCTCCGTGAGGCGCAGGGCGCGGGCCAGCGCGGTGAGCATCTGGCGGGAGGGGCGGGGGCCGCGGGACTGCTCCAGGCGGGTGTAGTAGTCGGCCGACATGCCGGCCAGGGACGCCACCTCCTCGCGGCGCAGCCCCGGCGTACGGCGGCGGGCGCCGGCCGTGAGGCCCACGTCGGAGGGGTCCAGGCGGGCCCGGCCACGGCGCAGGAAGTCGGCGAGTTCGGCTCGGTTCACCTCTCCAGGGTGCGGGAGGCCGTCCGGCTTATCCAGGGACTGCCGATCCCCTGATGCGGCGGTCTCTCCCGCCCGCGGTCCCGTCCGCCGAGGCTGGTCACCGTCGACAGCGACAGAGTGCGTGAGGAGCACATCATGCTGACTTTGGTGACCGGGACGACGGGACAGGTCGGGCGGCGCTTCGTGCCGAGGCTGCTGGCCCAGCGGCAGCCGGGCGAGCAGGTACGGGTCCTGGTGCGGGACGCGGCCCGCGGCGAGCCCTTCGCGGAGCTGGGCGCCCAGGTGGCCGTGGGGGACATGCGGGACGAGGAGACGCTCGGCAAGGCGCTCGCCGGGGTGGACGCGGTCGTGAACGTCGCCGCCTCCTTCCGCGGGGTGCCCGACGAGGAGGCGTGGGCTGTCAACCGGGACGCGGCGGTGGCCCTGGGCCGCGCCGCGCAGGCCTCCGGTGTGGAGAGGTTCGTGCAGGTCAGCACGGGCAACGTGTACGGCGTCGGACGGGGCCGCCCGCTGACCGAGGAGGACGAGAGCCGGCCCGGCGGCCAGATGTGGGGCGCCTACGCCGAGTCCAAGGCCGAGGCCGAGCGTGAACTGCTCGCGCTGGAGGGCCTGGACGTACGGGTCGGACGGCTCCCCTTCGTCTACGGCGAGGGCGACCCGCACCTCGCCGACTCCCTGCACTGGGCGAAGAACTGGGCCCCGCACCAGCGCCTGCAGATGGCCCATCACGCGGACGTCGCCCAGGGCCTGATGCGTCTGCTGTACGCGCCGGGCATAGCGGGCCGGATCTACAACATCGCCGACGACGCCCCTGTCACTACGGTCGAGCTGTACCGGCTGGGCGGGGTCGAGGTGCCCGCCGGGCTCCACCGGCTCACGGACCCCGACCCGTGGTTCGGGATCATGTCCAACCAGCGGATCCGCCGCGAACTCGGCTTCCGGCCCATCTATCCGAGCGTGTGGACGGCCCGGGACGCCGGCGTCCTCTGACGACCGTCACCTCCCCTTACTCCACCCCTCTGATCCGGTCCACCAGCACCGCCCCCGCCAGCCCGATCACGGCCGCCACCAGGTACAGCACCCGGTAGCCGCCCAGGTACGTCACGATCGGCGCGGCGAGGGCGGGTGCCGCGACCTGCGGGAGGGCGTTGGCGACGTTGATCACGCCCAGGTCCTTGCCCCGGTCCAGCGCCTTCGGCAGGACGTCCGTCATCAGCGCGAAGTCGACCGAGGTGAACACGCCGAAGCCGATGCCCAGGACCGCCGCCGCCACGATCGCGCCGGGCCAGGTCTGCCAGCCCGCCAGCGCCGCCGTCGCCACCGCCATCAGCACGCCCGACCACACCACGAACGGCTTGCGCCGGCCCACCCGGTCCGACCACACCCCGCCGACCACGACGGTGGCCAGCAGGGTGACCCCGTTCACCGCGGTCAGGATCAGCACGCCCTGGTCGGGGTCGTGGTAGTGGAGGCGGTCGCGCAGGTAGTAGAGGAGGTACAGCAGCACCAGCGCGTTGCTGAGGTTCATCAGGAAGCGGGTCAGCCACGCCCAGCCCAGGTCTGGATACCGGCGTGGACTCAGCCAGAAACCCGCGAGGAAGCCGCGCCAGGACCACGGCGGGCGGTCCTCGGCGGCCAGCCGCAGATCCTCGTGGCGCCACACGTACGGCAGCACGCCCACCGCCGTGAACACCGCACAGGCCGCGTAGCCCGCCCCGACGCCCCCGGCGGCCGTCGCCAGTCCCGTCCCGCCGACCACGCCCAGGATCTGCGCCGCCCCCAGCCAGCCGCCGACCGAGCCCCGCTGGAGCCGGGGCACCCGGTCGGGGACGGCCGCCGTCACCGCGGCGAAGGCCGCGTTCAGCGTCAGCTGGACCAGGCACCAGCCCAGCGTCATCGTGGCCATCCCGCCCGCGCCCGCGAGGAGGAGCAGGGACAGCGCGCCGCCCGCCGTCCCGGCCACGATCCACGGCGTGCGGCGGCCCCGGCGGGACGTCGTACGGTCGGACAGCGCGCCGAAGAGCGGGTTCGCCACCAGCGACACCACCGCGCCGGCGCCCGTCACCCAGGCCAGCATCGTCTCCTTCGACATGCCGGAGCCGGGCGCGAAGTCCCCCGCCTGCGAGGCGAGCAGGATCTGCAGGGGGCCGTACCAGCCCACCCAGATCGCCCCGTTGGCGAGCGAGAGGGACGCCGTCCAGCCCCGGCCGACCCGTTCGACGGGCTCGGTGAGCGCGCCCGGCGGGCGGACGGCTCTCATCTCTGCGCCCGCAGCAGCTCCTGGAACCAGCCGTACGAAGCCTTCGGGGTGCGCTCCAGCGTCGAGAAGTCCACGTGGACCAGTCCGAAGCGGCGCGCGTACCCTTCCGCCCACTCGAAGTTGTCCAGCAGCGACCAGACGAAGTAGCCGCGCACGTCCACCCCGGCCTCCAACGCCTCGTGCAGCGCCCGTACATGGCCGTCCAGGTAGGCGATCCGGTCCTGGTCGTCGAGGCCCTCGTACGAGCAGCCGTTCTCGGTGATGACGATCGGCGGGAGACGGTCGCCGTAGCGGTCGCGGAAGCCCGTCAGCAGCTCCGTCAGCCCCTCCGGGACGACCGGCCAGCCGAAGTCCGTGACCGGGCGGCCCTCGATGTCCTGTACGGAGAAGGGTAGTTCGGCGGGCATGGTGATGCCGCCGAACTCGATCTCGGTGCCCTGCGGGGCGCCCACCCTCGTCGGGGCGTAGTAGTTGACGCCGTACCAGTCGATCGGCTCCGAGATGACCTTCAGGTCCGCGGCGACATCGCCGGGCATCAACTCGCCGAGCCCGGCCGGGTACTCACCCAGGATCAGCGGTTCCGCGAAGAGCCGGTTCAGCAGGACGTCGTAGAAGTCCGCCGCCTCCACGTCGGCGCTCTCCTTCGACGCCGGCCAGGTCGGCCCGTGCGAGTTGGCGATGCCGATGTCGCTCGCGCCGGCCGCGCGCAGGGCCCGTACCGCCAGACCGTGGGCCAGGAGCTGGTGGTGGGCCACCGGCAGGGCGTCGAACAGCAGCTGCTTCCCGGGGGCGTGGACGCCCAACGCATGCCCCAGCAGGGTGTGTTCGGCGGGCTCGTTGAGGGTGATCCATTTCGTCACGCGGTCACCGAGCCGCTCGGCCACCAGCGACACGTACTCGGCGAACCGGGACGCCGTGTCCCGCTCCAGCCAGTCCAGCGTGGCCGGCAGGTCCCAGTGGAAGAGGGTGGGGACGGGCCGTACGCCCGCCGCGCACAGCTCGTCGACCAGACGGTCGTAGAAGTCCAGGCCACCGGGGGAGTTCACCCGGGGCCAGGAGATCGAGAAGCGGTACGCGTCCACGCCCAGGCCGGCCAGGAGCGCCACGTCCTCCCGGTAGCGGTGGTAGTGGTCGCAGGCCACGTCCGCCGTGGAGCCGTCCTTCACCCGCCCCGGCCCGGCCGTGAACGCGTCCCACACCGAGGGCTCGCGCTCGCCCGCGGCCCCCTCGATCTGGTGGGCCGAGGTCGACACGCCCCACAGGAAGCCGGCCGGGAACCGGGGGATCGGGTTGCCTGCATCAGTCGCCATGGGCGCGATCATCCTTACCGCCGGTAACGGAAGTCAACGCCTGAGCGTGAAGTGCGAGTTACGCCCCTTCCTTCAGCACCCGCGAGATCAGTTCCCGCTGCTCCTCGGTGAGCCGGGGATCGGCCGCGTGCACCGTTGTGCCGTCCACCGTGATCTCGTACCGGAAGCCGTCCGGCACCACCGGCTGCGGGCCGCCCCGGCCGGACGTGAGCGCGCGCTCGGCCAGGGCCTGCCACTCAAGGGCGTCGGGCCGCCCCGAGGTGTCCACCTCGGCGTGCCGCTCGATGCCCGCGAAACCTCCTGTGCGCCTCACCCGAATCCGCATGGGTCCCTGTCTAGTACGGACGCGCCCGGAATCACAGCGTCCGTGTCACGGCGTCCGGATCACAGCGTCCGGACCCCGACCTGTTCCCAGGCCTTCTGCACGGCCTGGAGCTCGTCCCCGGCGCCGTACCGCTCGCGCGCGGCCTTCACGGTCAGCGTGGCGAAGTCCGCGAACAGGGCGTCCTGCCGCAGCTCGCCGCCGGTCAGCACGTCGTACCAGACCTGCCCGGCCTTCTCCCAGGAGTGGCCGCCGAGGGCGGTGGCGGCCAGGTAGAAGGCGTGGTTGGGGATGCCGGAGTTGATGTGGACGCCGCCGTTGTCGCGGCCGGTGCGGACGTAGCCGTCCATGGTCGCGGGCTGCGGGTCCTTGCCGAGGACGTCGTCGTCGTACGCCGTGCCCGGGGCCTTCATCGAGCGCAGCGCGGTGCCGGTGACGCGCGGGGCGAGCAGGCCGGCGCCGATCAGCCAGTCGGCCTCGGCGGCGGTCTGGCCGAGGCTGTACTGCTTGATCAGCGAGCCGAACACGTCGGAGAGCGACTCGTTCAGCGCGCCCGGCTGGTCGTGGTACTCCAGGTTGGCGGTGTACTGCGTGACGCCGTGGGTCAGCTCGTGGCCGATGACGTCGACCGGGATGGTGAAGTCGAGGAAGATCTCGTTGTCCCCGTCACCGAAGACCATCTGCTCGCCGTTCCAGAAGGCGTTGTCGTAGCCCTCGCCGAAGTGCACGGTGGCGTTCAGCGGCAGCCCGTCGCCGTCGATGGAGTGGCGGCCGTACGCCTTCAGGTACAGCTCGAAGGTGGCGCCGAGGCCCGCGTAGGCGCGGTTGACGGTGGCGTCCTTGCCGGGCTGGGAGCCCTCCTTGCGGACCTTGTGGCCGGGCAGGTCCTGCGTGTGCCGGGCGTCGTAGATGGTGCGGTGCGGCTGGTCGGCGGCGGCCCCGGTGGGCGGGGCGACGGTGGGCGCGCCGATGACCGTGGTCAGCCGCCGCTTGGTGCGCTGGTAGGCGTCGTGCTCCAGGGAGCGGCGGGCGGGCGCGGAGAGCGCGGAGTCCTCGGCCTGCGCGAGCTTGTCGAGGACGTGCGGCGGCACGATCGTGCAGAAGACGGGCTGGAAGCCCCCGTTGGTGTTCATGCCGGGCACCCTTGCACTGAGTGACTCCGGTGTCACTACTCGCAACCATGATTGGTGAAATACCCGGACATCCGGCGTCGCGCAGCGTCACGAAGTGGTATGGCGCACTTTTTGTCTGATTCGCTCTTTTTCGTTCTCGCGGTCCCGCATACTGGGACGGTCCCGCGCGTCCGGCGGGGCCTCGGCTAGGCTGCGGAGCATCATGCGTTTCGGGCTGCTTCTCCTTAGCTGCCGCGGCGAGGGCCTGTAGACAAGGCCGACTCCCTCCCCGCGGAGCTTGGTGTTGCGTCGTCGGCCGTCCTTCCGGACACCGGTCACACCGGACTTCTCGAGGAGCCCACGCAATCATGGCGAACCGCCAGCAGCCCACCTCCCTGCCGATCCACAAGTACGGCCGGTACGAGCAGGTGGACATCCCGGACCGCACCTGGCCCGGCCAGCGCATCACCGTCGCCCCCCGCTGGCTCTCCACCGACCTGCGCGACGGCAACCAGGCCCTGATCGACCCCATGTCGCCCGAGCGCAAGCGCCGGATGTTCGACCAGCTGGTCAAGATGGGCTACAAGGAGATCGAGGTCGGCTTCCCCGCCTCCGGCCAGACCGACTTCGACTTCGTGCGCTCGATCATCGAGGAAGAGGGCGCGATCCCCGAGGACGTGACGATCTCCGTCCTGACCCAGGCCCGCGAGGACCTGATCGAGCGGACCGTGGAGTCCCTGAAGGGCGCCAGGCGGGCCACCGTCCACCTGTACAACGCCACCGCCCCGGTCTTCCGCCGGGTCGTCTTCCGCGGCTCCAAGGACGACATCAAGCAGATCGCCGTCGACGGCACGCGCCTGGTGATGGAGTACGCCGAGAAGCTGCTGGGCCCCGAGACGGAGTTCGGCTACCAGTACAGCCCGGAGATCTTCACCGACACCGAGCTGGACTTCGCCCTGGAGGTCTGCGAGGCGGTCATGGACGTCTGGCAGCCCGGCCCGGGCCGCGAGATCATCCTCAACCTGCCCGCCACGGTGGAGCGTTCGACCCCCTCCACACACGCCGACCGCTTCGAGTGGATGGGCCGCAACCTGTCCCGCCGCGAGCACGTCTGCCTGTCGATCCACCCGCACAACGACCGCGGCACCGCCGTCGCCGCCGCCGAGCTGGCCCTGATGGCCGGCGCCGACCGTGTCGAGGGCTGCCTGTTCGGGCAGGGCGAGCGCACCGGCAACGTCGACCTGGTCACCCTGGGCATGAACCTGTTCTCCCAGGGCGTCGACCCGCAGATCGACTTCTCCGACATCGACGAGATCCGTCGTACGTGGGAGTACTGCAACCAGATGGAGGTCCACCCGCGCCACCCGTACGTGGGCGACCTGGTCTACACGTCGTTCTCCGGCTCCCACCAGGACGCCATCAAGAAGGGCTTCGACGCCATGGAGGCCGACGCGGCCGCGAAGGGCGTCACCGTCGACGACATCGAGTGGGCGGTCCCGTACCTGCCGATCGACCCGAAGGACGTCGGCCGCTCCTACGAGGCGGTCATCCGCGTCAACTCGCAGTCCGGCAAGGGCGGTATCGCGTACGTCCTGAAGAACGACCACAAGCTGGAGCTGCCCCGCCGGATGCAGATCGAGTTCTCGAAGCTCATCCAGGCCAAGACGGACGCCGAGGGCGGCGAGGTCACCGGCGGCGCCATCTGGGGCGTCTTCCAGGACGAGTACCTGCCCAACCCGGAGAACCCGTGGGGCCGCATCCAGGTCCGCACCGGCCAGTCGACCACCGACACCGACGGCGTGGACACCCTCACCGTCGAGGCCACGGTCGACGGCGAGGACACCGTCCTGACCGGTACCGGCAACGGTCCGATCTCCGCCTTCTTCGACGCCCTGCAGTCCATCGGGGTCGACGTACGCCTGCTGGACTACCAGGAGCACACGATGAGCGAGGGAGCCTCCGCGCAGGCCGCCTCCTACATCGAATGCGCGATCGACGGCAAGGTCCTGTGGGGAATCGGCATCGACGCGAACACGACGCGTGCGTCACTCAAGGCGGTTGTGTCAGCCGTGAACCGTGCGACCCGCTGACCCCCTCCGACCAGCGCTTTCGGTGCCCTGACCGCCTTTCGAGGCGGTCAGGGCACCGTCGTGTATCGGCCATCTGTTCGTGAAGGTCACGGACGGGTCTCGTACGGGGTACTGACTCCACCTCATCAATGTGGCTAACATCACGCCAGCGCGGCGATGCTGCCGCGTCGTTACGGAGGTGCGACGTGCTGCCAGTACGGGGACGAGACGACCGTGCCACCAGGCTTGTCCGCATTATGGGTACCCGCGTCGCGTGGACGCCCGTCGGCGACGGCGAGTTCTTCTGCCCGGGCTGCGGAGGCGACCGCAACTACGAGCGCCTCACCGGCCGCCGCCGCTTCACCCTCCTGGGCGTGCCCGTCCTGCCGCGCGGGGTGACCGGACCGGTCGTGGAGTGCGCGTCCTGCCGCCGCCACTTCGGCACCGACGTCCTCGACCACCCCACCACCTCCCGCTTCTCCGCCATGCTCCGCGACGCCGTGCACACCGTCGCCCTCGCCGTACTGGCGGCGGGCGGCACCTGCGCCCGCGCGTCCCTGGAGACCGCGGCCGTCGGGGTACGCGCCGCCGGCCTCCAGGACTGCACCGAGGAGCGGCTCGCCGCGCTCGTCGAGGCGCTCCACGCCGACACCGGCCGGGTCTTCGAGCAGCCGGGCGGCGCGAGCCTGGCCATAGAGCTGCACGAGTCCCTCGACCCGCTCGCCCCGCACCTCGCCGCCGCCGGCCGCGAGGCGATCCTCCTCCAGGCCGCCCGCATCGCCCTCGCCGACGGCCCCTACACCCCGGCCGAACGCGACGCCCTGACCACCGTCGGCGCCGCCCTCACCATCCACACCGACGACGTGACCAGACTGCTGGCGGCGGCCCGGACACCGTCCTAGACACGCCATGACGTACGAGCCGGGACCGGTGACTCCGGGGACCATGGGACCGTGACCCCGCTGAGCCGCACTCTCCTCGCCACCGCCGCGCTCCTCACCCTGCTCGCCACCACGCACGCCGCGCACGCCGCACCCGGCTGCACGTCCTCCGTGCCGTACGTCTCCGGTGCGGGCGGCTACGACACGTACCGCATCCCGGCCGCGGTCGTCACAGGGACGGGCACCCTGCTGGCCTTCGCCGAGGGACGGCGCGGCGGGGCGGGCGACACCGGTGACATCGATGTCGTCCTGCGCCACTCCACCGACGGCGGCTGCACCTGGGGCCCGCTGCGGGTGGTCGCCGCCGGGGACGGGGACACCCGGGGGAACCCGGCGCCGGTGGTGGATCCGCGCACCGGCGCGATCGTGCTGCTGACCTCGTACAACAGCGGTGTTGTGACCGAGGCGCAGATCATGCGCGGCGAGGTCACCCCCGAGCAGGGCCGCCGGGTGTTCGTGCAGCGCAGCCGGGACGACGGCCGGCACTTCACCCGCCCGCGGGACATCACGGACGAGGTGAAGCCGCGCGGCTGGCGCTGGTACGCGACGGGACCGGGGCACGCGGTGGCGCTCACCCGCGGCCCGCACGCGGGACGGCTGGTGGTCCCCGCCAACCACTCGGCGGCCCCGCCCGCCGGTTCCCCCGACACCGGCCGGGAGGCGAAGTACTACGGTGCCCACGCCCTCTACAGCGACGACGGCGGGCACGGCTGGCGGCTGGGCTTCGTGGACGACTCCTACGACGGCCGGGACAACGCGAACGAGAACACCACCGCCCAACTCCCCGACGGACGCCTCTACTTCAGCGCCCGCGACCAGAACGGCAGCAGCCCCGGCAACCGCCTCGACACCTACTCCAGTGACGGCGGGGAGTCCCTCGACCGGCCCTACGCCGTCCAGCCGGCCCTGGACGACGTGCCGGTGGTCGAGGGCAGCGTGCTCCAGATGCGGGGCCCCGGAGCCCCGCTGCTGTTCTCGGCGCCCTCCGTGCCCACCGCCCGCCGCTCCATGACGCTCTGGCGCAGCACGGACGACGGGGCGGCCTTCGGCAGGGTGCTGACCCTTTCCGGGCGGCCGGCCGCCTACTCCGATGTCGTGCAGCTCGGTCACGAGACCGTCGGGATCCTGTACGAGACGGGCACGGCGGGGCCGTACGAGACGATCGAGTTCCGCCGGCTGGAGCTGGGCTAGAGCAGGCCCGTCCTAGAGCAGGCCCGCCGCCGCCAGGAACTTGCCCACCTGCTCGACCTCCTCCGCCGACAGCGGGATCTGCGGCTCGGCGGTCAGCGGGCAGTCGATCACGCCCCGCAGGTGCAGGGCCGCCTTGAAGGCGCCGATGGCCGACGAGTTCGGGCCCATGCGGGCGGGATCGCCCACGCCCACCATCCCGAACAGCGCGCACAGCCGCTCCTGTTCGGCCCGGGCCGCGTCCCGGTCGCCCGCCCGGCACAGCCCGTCGAGGCGGACGTAGCCGTGCGGGTCGACGTTGGCGAGGCCGGGCACGGCCCCGTCGGCGCCCAGCGCGAGGGCGGCGTCGACGACGAGCTCGGACCCGGTGAGCACACTGAAGCCGGTGATGTCCGCACGGCCGCGGGCGCCGGTCAGGACCTCCCGGAAGCCGCCCAGGTCGCCGCTGGAGTCCTTCAGCCCGGCCAGGACGCCCTCGGCGGCCAGCTCCAGGACCAGCCCGGCCGGCAGCTTGGTGTGCACGGCCACCGGGATGTCGTACGCGAACACCGGCACCGGGCAGGCGGCGGCGACCCGGCGGTAATGGCGGGCGATCTCCGCCGGATGGGTGCGGGTGTAGAAGGGGGCGGTGACGACGACCGCCCCGGCACCCGCCGCGGTGGCCTCACGGACGTTGTCCAGCACCCGGGGCGTGGTCATGTCGATCGCCCCGGCCAGCACCGGCAGCGAGCCGCCGACGTGCCCCACGACCGCCTCCACCACCAGCCTGCGCTGCAGGTCCGTGAGGAACGCCGCCTCGGAGGTCGAGCCGAGCACGAACAGGCCGTGCACCCCGGCCGCCACCAGGTGGTCGACCAGCCTGAGGAGCGAGCGGACGTCCACCTCGCCGTCCGGTGTCAGGGGCGTGCAGACGGGCGGTACGACACCGGAGAGCGGGGCGGGCAGGGTCATCAGGGCTCCCTGGGGTGGCTCTGGGGCACGAGGTCCCCGGTCGGACGGTCCTCCTCCACAGGATGGTGGCAGCGGTAGCGGTGCCCGGGGTCCGACGCGGCCGAGAAGTCCGGCATCCGGGCCGCGCACACCTCGTCCGCCTTCCAGCAGCGGGTGCGGAACGGGCAGCCGCTCGGCGGCCGGGTCGCCGACGGCACCGGCCCGCTCAGCGGGATCGGGTCGACCGGGTCCAGCAGGCCGGGGGTCGCGGAGAACAGGGCGCGGGTGTACGGGTGGCGGGAGCGGTCCGTGACCCGGCCGGCCGGGGTCTCCTCGACGATCCGGCCCAGGTACATGGTGATCACTCGGTCGCTCATCCGCCGTACCGTCTGGATGTCGTGCGAGACGAACACCAGGGCGAGACCGAGGCGTTCCCTCAGGTCCAGCAGGAGGTTGAGGATCTGCGCGCGCACCGAGACGTCCAGGGCGCTGGTCGGCTCGTCCGCCACCACCAGGCCGGGGTCCAGGGCGAGCGCGCGGGCGATGGCGACGCGCTGGCGCTGTCCGCCGGAGAGCTGCCCGGGCAGCGCGTCGGCGAGGGCCCGGGGGAGACCCACCAGGGCCATCAGTTCCTTGACCCGGTCCTCCCGTTCGGCCCGGGTCCCGCGCCCGTGGACGTCCAGCGGGTCGCGCAGGACCCGGCGTACCGTCAGCCGGCGGTTCAGGGCCGTCGACGGGTCCTGGAAGATCATGCCGGTGCCCGCGCCGACGGCCGACCGGCGTTCGGCGGGCGGCATCGACCACAGGTCGCGCCCCCGGTACGACACCGTCCCCGAGGCCGGCCGCTGGATGCCCACGAGCACCTTCGCCAGCGTCGTCTTCCCGCACCCCGACTCGCCGACCACCCCGACCGTCTCGCCGGGCGCCACGGTGAGATCGGCGCCGGTCAGGGCGTACACCCGGTCGCGGGTGAACAGGCCGCCGCCGCGGGCCCTGTGGACGACATGGGCGCCCCGGACTTCCACGACAGCGGTCATGGGAGGGCCTCCTCGCTCTGCGCCGAGGCCGGCTCCACCGCCGGGTGGTGGCAGGCGGCCGTGTGCGTGGGGGTGCCCGCGAGGACGGGCGCGGTGGTGTGGCAGACCTCGGTGGCCAGCGGGCAGCGGCCGGCGAAGCGGCAGCCCGCGGGGAAGTCGGCGGGGGCCGGTACGACCCCCCTGATCTGCGTCATCCGCTGCTCGGCCGACTCCAGTGAGAGCACGCTGCCGAGCAGCCCGCGCGTGTAGTGGTGGGCCGGTGCCTGAACCAGGTCGGCGGTCACGCCCGTCTCCACGATCTGCCCGCCGTACATCACCGCCACCCGGTCGGTGACGTCGGCGACCAGGGCCAGGTCGTGCGAGACCAGGATCAGCGCGAAGCCCAGTTCCTCGCGGAGCCGCAGCAGCAGCTCCATGACCTGGGCCTGCACGGTGACGTCCAGGGCGGTGGTCGGCTCGTCGGCCACGATCAGGGCGGGGTCGCGGGAGAGGGCCATGGCGATCAGGACGCGCTGGCGCTGGCCGCCGGAGAGTTCGTGCGGGTAGCTGCGCAGGGTGCGGCCGGGGTCGAGGCCGACCAGGGACAGCAGCTCGTGCGGGCTCCGGCGGCCACCGCGGCGCACGAGCTGCTTCAGCTGGGCGCGGACGGTCATCGCCGGGTTCAGCGAGGACAGGGCGTCCTGGTAGACCATCGCCATCTCGTGGCCGAGCAGCCGCCGCCTTACCCGCATCGGCTCGGCGAGCAGGTCCCGCTGCCCAAAGCGCACCCGGCCGCGGACCCGGGCGCCCGCGGGCTGGAGCCCCATGACGGTGAGCGCGGTCAGCGACTTGCCGCAGCCCGACTCGCCCACCAGCCCCAGCACCTCGCCCGGCCGCACCTCGAAGCCGACGCCGGCCACGATGTCCACGCCCCGGTGCCGGTCCGGGAAGCCGATGGCGAGGTTCTCCACCGCGAGCACCGGCGGGCCGTCGGGCACGGGCCGGGGCCGGGCCCGTGCGCGCAGCCGCCGGGCCGCGTCGGCGAGGCCGGGAAGCGGGAGCACCTCGCCGGTGCCGGGTTCCGGTGCCTCCAGGTGGTCCTCGGGCGCCGTCACCTCCCGGGGTGCCGGGGCCGCCCAGGCGTCCAAGACGCCCTCGGAGAGAATGTTCAGGCACAGCACGGTGAGCAGGATCAGCAGCCCGGGGAAGACGGTCGCCCACCAGCCGCCGGTCAGCACCATGTTCTTGCCGTCGGCGATGACACTGCCCCAGGACGGGTCCGGGGGCCGCACCCCCGCGCCGATGAAGGACAGCGACGCCTCGAAGACGATGGCCTCGGCGACCTGGACCGTGCAGAACACCAGCACCGGGGCGGCACAGTTGACGGCCACGTGCCGCAGCACGATGTGCGGGGTGCGGGCGCCGATCACGCGTTCCGCCGTCACATAGTCCTCGCCGTACTGGTCGAGGACGTTGGCCCGCACCACCCGCGCGACCGGCGGGGTGAACAGGAAGGCGATCGCGCAGATCAGTACGCCGATCCCGCCGCCGAAGACCGCGACCAGCACGGCCGCCAGCGCGATGCCCGGGAACGCCATCACCACGTCCAGGCAGCGCATCAGCGTCTCGTCCACGGCCTTGCGGGAGGTGGCCGCGAGCGCCCCGAGCAGCGCCCCGGCGACCAGCGCGAGACCGGTCGCGCCGAGACCGATCGCCAGCGACCAGCGGGCCCCGTACATCAGCCGGCTGAGGAGGTCCCGGCCGAGACTGTCCTGGCCCGTCCAGTGCGCCGGCGACGGATGTCCGGTGCCGTCGACCGGGTCCTGCTGGTCGAGCGGATCGTGCGGGGCGAGCACCGGCGCGAGGACGGCGACCAGGACGACCAGCGCCAGGAAGCAGACGGCGGCCTTCGACGGCAGGGGCAGCCGGTGCCGGCCGCGCAGCCGCACGCCGGGCCGGGAGAGCCGCTCGGTGAGCTCGGCACGCGTGACCATCAGGCCGCCCTCAGACGCGGGTTGACGAGCAGGTAGAGGATGTCGATGACCAGGTTGACGACGACGAACCCGGTCGCCGTGGTCAGCACGACCCCCTGGACCACCGCCGGATCGCCGTTCTGCACGGCGTCGATCATCAGCTTCCCCATACCGGGCAGCGAGAAGATCGTCTCGATGACGACGGCACCGCCGAGCAGATAGCCGACGCGCAGGCCGAGCACGGTGAGCGGATTGACCAGGGCGTTCCTGAGGACGTTCCGGCCGACCACCACCCGGGGCGGCAGCCCGCCGCCGATCGCGGTGCGCACGTAGTCCTTGTCCAGCTCCTCCACCACCGACGTCCGCACGATCCGGGTCAGCTGGGCGGCCACCGGCAGGGACAGCGCGAACGCGGGCAGGGCCATCGTCCTCAGCCAGCCGGTGAAGGAGTCGGCCGGATTGACGTAGCCGCCGGCGGGGAACCAGCCCCGGTCCACCGCCAGGTACTGGATCATCAGCAGCGCCAGCCAGAAGCCGGGCGCGGCGACTCCGACGAGGGAGACGACCCGGATCACCTGGTCCGGCAGCCGGTCCCGGTGGACGGCGGCCGTGACACCGCCGGCCAGTGCCAGCACCACCGCGATACCGAGCCCGAGGAAGGTCAGCTGGAGGGTGAGCGGCAGCGCGGTGGTGACCTGGTCGACGACCGGCGCCCGGGTCAGCGCGCTGGTGCCCAGGTCGCCGTGGAGCAGGTCGCCGACGAAACGGACGTAGCGGACGGGCAGCGGGTCGAGCAGGCCGTTGCGCTCCCGGAAGTCGTGCAGCTGCCGGGGCGTCGGGTTGGCGCCCTGGAAGAACGCGGACGCCGGGTCGACGTCCGAGAACCGCATCACCAGGAACACGAACAGCACGATGCCGAGCATCAGCGGCACGAGCAGGACGACACGGCGGAGCAGGATCCGTACGACGGCTGTCATGCCGTCAGGTCCACTTGGCCTGGAGGAGGTTGATGCCGGGGTACGGCTGGGGCCTTATCCCGGTGAGCTTCTTCGGGTCCCAGGCGGTCATCAGCTCGTTGTGGACGACCGGGTAGAGCACGGCCTGTTCGGCGACGACGTCGATGTAGTCCTGGATCATCGCCCTTTTCCGGTCCGGGTCCGGCTCCCGGGTCGCCCGGTCCATGTCCTTGAACAGCTGCTTGGCCACCGGATCGTCGGCCCACCGGGTGTAGCGCATCCAGAGGTTCTCGGGGCCGTAGTTGTAGTGCATGATCAGGTCCGCGTCGAGGCCGAACTGGTTCGGGTTCGAGGCGGCGGCGACCACCTGGTAGTCCTGCTTCTGGTCCATCTTGGTGAAGACGGCCGTGGTCTCCTGCGGGGAGAGGGTCGTCTCGACGCCGATCGCGTCCCAGGAGGCCTTGACGGTCGGCAGGCAGTCGACGATCCAGCTCACGTTGACGGCCAGGATCTCCACCTTCAGACCGGTCACCCCGGCGGCCTTCAGCAGTGCCTTCGCCTTGTCGGGGTCGTGGTCGTAGACGGTCTTCGCCCGCCGGTGGGCGGGGTTGCCCTCGTTGAGGAAGGACGAGGACGGCTTCCCGTGCCCCTTCAGCGCCACCCGCACCATCTTCTCGGTGTCGATGGCGTAGCGCAGCGCCTGCCGTACCCGTACGTCGTCGAAGGGCTTGTGCTTCGTGTCGAACATCAGGAACAGGTTGTTCATCCCGGCGCCGCCCGCGACCGTGAGCCCGCCCTGCTTCAGGCGTGCGATGTTGGCGTACGGGATGTTGTCGGCGATCTGCGCGCCCGCGCCGGCCCCGGAGATCCTGGCCACGCGCGGTGCCGCGTCCACGATCGTCAGCCAGTTCATCTTCTTGAAGGCGGCCCTGCGCGGCCCGTTGTAGCCGTCGAACGCCTCGAAGACGGTGTTGGACTTCGGGTGGTGCGCGGTCTGCCGGTACGGTCCCGAGCCGATCGCCTTGCCCTTGATCGCGTCGTCCCAGGCGCCGGGCCGGGAGAACACGTGCTTCGGCATGACCTTGGCCAGGGTGAGCCGGGAGACGCCGTCCGGGAAGGGGAACCTGAGCACCAGCTCCACGGTCCGCGCGTCGACCTTGCGGACCTCCTTCAGCCAGCTCGCGAAGAAGCCCTTGGCGAGGGTCTGGGTCTTCGGATCGAGGATCCGGTCGAAGACGAAGACGACGTCGTCGGCGGTGACCGGCTTCCCGTCGTGGAAGGTCGCCCCGGCCCGCAGCGTGAACCTCCAGGACGTGCCGTTCGGATCCTTGGGGACCTCGGTGGCGAGCGCCGCGTACGGCTCGCGCGAGATCGGGTCGGTGTCGAGGAGCCCCTCGTAGACGTGGTTGTTGGCGGCCATGGCGAACGCGGACGCCGTCTGCGTCGGATCCCAGCTGCCGTCGTTGCCGTAGCCGATCACCGCGGTCAGCGTGCGGTCCCCGCCGCCCCCGCCCCCGGTGTCGTTCGTCGACTCCGGGCCCGAGGAGCACGAGGTCAGCGCCGGCAACGACGAGGTGAGAGCGGCGGCGGCGCCCAGCGCGCCGGTGTGCTTCAGGAACGACCGGCGGTGCACCGCCGGCACGTCGTGGGTCACGTCGCGCACGGGTCCTCCAGCGGGGGAGATACGACGTCCTACGTCCGGTCGGTCAGCGTGACCTTAGGAGGACCCGTGGGGGCGGTCAAGGGATGGCACACGAACGGCGGTATCCGCCAGAGGTCGGACCAATGGCGGGCACTCCCGTGCCGCTACGGCAGCGTCTTGTCGTACACAGTGTCCCGGTCGGAGTCGTAGACGAGCTTGCCCGCCGCGTCGTAGCCCTTGATGTGCGGCGCCATGGTCACCTGCCGGTGCAGCGTGCCGTACGCCACGAACCAGCCGTGGTCCACGACCGCCACGCCGTTCCCACCCCCGTAGGAAACGGTCAGCCTGGCCACCGACGGCTTCACCGTGCCGATGATCCCCCAGCGGAACGGCAGCTTCCAATCGCCCTTGCCGAGGAACGACTGCTGGTAGAGCTTGCCGCTGTTGGCGTCGGGGTACACCGCACCGGCGTCCGGGGGAGCGTCGTCGCCCACCGCGGTGTTGAGCCCCTGGGCCTCGCCGTCCTTGACCGTGCAGATCAGCCGGACCGGCTTCGGCGCCGGGTCCTTCTTCACCGCGACCACGTGGATGCCGTCCCCGGGCGCGTTGGAGTCGCCCGTGCTGTGCATGGCCAGGAGGATCCGGTAGTCCGCGGCCTCACCCAGGTCTACGCGACCCACGCGGTGGACGCTCGTCGCGTTGAACGCGAGGCACTTCTCCAGCCCGTCCACCGCCTGGCCGAACGTGACCCCGTCCAGCAACTGCCCATTCGTGGCGGGCTGTTCCGGCCCGGAGGGCGACGCACTCGGCGACGTGCTGGGCGATGCGCTCGGCACCGGGCGCGATGCCGCCGGCGCCGCCGTGCCCGTCCTGCCGTGCCGCCCGTCGCCCAGCGCGTACGCGCCCGCCGGCAGCGCGGCCAGAGTCACCAGCACGGCCCCCACCGCCGCCACCCGCCGGCGCCGCTCCACCACGCCCCGCCGCCGGATCGTCCCGTACGGCACGGGGGGCGGCCCCATCGCGAACGCGGTCTCGCCGAGCATCCCGCGCAGCCGCTCCTCGAACTCCCCGTCGATGTCCTGCCGTTGCGTTTCCCCGCTCACCTCTCGCCTCCCTGCTCGTACGCGGCACCGCTGTGCGCGGTCGCCCTCTCGACCTGCTCGGCCTGCGCGGCCGGGAGGAGGCCCGGATGCCTGCGCAGCTTGGCCAGCGCCTTGGACGCCTGGCTCTTGACCGTGCCCGGCGAGCAGCCGAGCGTCTGAGCCACCTCCGCCTCGGACAGGTCCTCCCAGTAGCGCAGGACCACCACCGCCCGCTGCCTCGGCGGCAGTTGGGCCAGCGCACCGACCAGCGCCCCGCGCTCGTCGACCCGGGAGACGGCCTCGTCCCGCCGCGTCGTATCCGGCGGCGCCGCGGTCAGCGCCTCGGCCACGCGCCGCTTGCGGAAGCGGTCGCTGTTGCACGTGACCAGCATCCGGCGGACATACGCCTCCGGGTTGTCGCTGCGCGAGACACGCCGCCACGACCGGTACGCCTTGGCCAGCGCGGTCTGCGTCAGATCCTCGGCGTGGTGCGCGTCACCCGTGAGCAGATACGCCGTGCGCACCAGACGTGACCACCGCGCCCTGACGAATTCCTCGTACTGGGCCTCTTGTTCGGCCTGCATCAACCACCCTCCTCGCTCCCCCCGACCACCGACGGGGCGCATTCGGTTGCCCGGTCCACGTGACCGGGTTCGAACGGAGCCATGGAGAAGGCGGGCGGTGACCCTGTGTGGTCGCCGACGATGACGCCGGTGCGCACACGGCCGCCGGCGCCGTAGGGGAGAATGGACCCCATGAGTCTGTTCCGCGACGACGGCATCGTGCTGCGCACCCAGAAGCTGGGCGAAGCGGACCGCATCATGCTGCCGTCTCCCGGTGGGGGTGGGCTGTGAGTCTGTTCCGGGACGACGGAATCGTCCTGCGCACCCAGAAGCTCGGCGAAGCCGACCGCATCATCACGCTGCTCACGCGAGGGCACGGCCGGGTGCGGGCGGTGGCTCGGGGGGTGCGGCGGACCAAGTCGAAGTTCGGGGCGCGGCTCGAGCCCTTCTCGCATGTGGACGTGCAGTTCTTCGCGCGGGGGAGCGAGCTGGTGGGGCGCGGGCTGCCGCTGTGCACGCAGAGCGAGACCATCGCCCCGTACGGTGGCGGGATCGTCAGCGACTACGCCCGCTACACCGCCGGGACGGCCATGCTGGAGACCGCCGAGCGGTTCACCGACCACGAGGGCGAGCCGGCCGTGCAGCAGTATCTGCTGCTCGTCGGCGCCCTGCGGACGCTGGCCCGCGGCGAGCACGCGCCACACCTCGTGCTCGACGCCTTCCTGCTGCGCTCGCTCGCCGTCAACGGATACGCCCCGAGCTTCGGCGACTGCGCGAAGTGCGGGATGCCCGGTCCGAACCGGTTCTTCTCGGTGGCCTCGGGCGGTTCCCTGTGCGTGGACTGCCGGGTGCCCGGCAGCGTCGTACCGTCGCCGGCGACCCTCGAACTGCTCGGCGCGCTGCTTACGGGAGACTGGGAGACCGCGGACGCGTGCGAGCCGCGGCACGTCCGGGAGGGCAGCGGACTGGTGTCCGCCTACCTGCACTGGCATCTGGAGCGCGGGCTGCGCTCGCTCAGGTACGTCGAGAAATAGACCGGCGTAGAGAAATAGGGAGACGAGAAGCACATGGTGGTACGCGGAATCCTGGGGCGCCAGCGCCGCGAGTACAGCACGCCGGAGCCGCACCCGTCCGGCGCCCGCGCGCCCAAGCTCCCCGGTGAGCTCGTCCCGAACCATGTGGCGATCGTCATGGACGGCAACGGCCGCTGGGCCAAGGAGCGCGGGTTGCCGAGGACGGAAGGGCACAAGGTCGGGGCCGAGCGCGTACTGGACGTGCTCCAGGGCGCCATCGAGGTCGGCGTCGGGAGCATCTCCCTGTACGCCTTCTCCACCGAGAACTGGAAGCGCTCGCCCGACGAGGTCCGCTTCCTGATGAACTTCAACCGCGACTTCATCCGCAAGACCCGCGACCAGCTCGACGCACTCGGCATCCGGGTGCGCTGGGTGGGACGGATGCCCAAGCTGTGGAAGTCGGTCGCCAAGGAACTCCAGGTCGCCCAGGAGCAGACCAAGGGCAACGACCGGCTCACCCTGTACTTCTGCATGAACTACGGCGGCCGGGCCGAACTCGCGGACGCGGCGAAGGCGATGGCGGAGGACGTGCGGGCGGGGCGCCTCGACCCTGCCAAGGTCACCGAGAAGACGATCCAGAAGTACCTCTACTACCCGGACATGCCGGACGTGGACCTGTTCCTGCGCCCCAGCGGTGAGCAGCGCACCTCCAACTACCTGCTCTGGCAGAGCGCGTACGCCGAGATGGTCTTCCAGGACGTGCTGTGGCCGGACTTCGACCGCCGTGACCTGTGGCGCGCGTGCGTCGAGTTCGCCTCCCGCGACCGGCGGTTCGGCGGGGCCGTGCCGAACGAGCAACTCCTCGCCATGGAACGGGACATGAGGGGCCGCCCGGACGCCTCGTAGTCACCGCACCGGCTGTACGATCCCGCCTTATGGTCATGGACATGGGGCGGGACGCCGAGCAGGACGTGGTGGAGTTGTCGTACCGGCCGGCGGTCGAGGACTTCGCGTCGGCGTTGCGGGCCCGGCTGCGGGTGAGCCGGGCGGGGCGGCGGCAGTTCTGGATGATCGGCGTGCTGACGGTCTTCCTCCTCATGGAAGTGACACTGCTGGCAGCTGGAGATCACGACAAGTCGCCGGGGTTCGTGGGAGCGCTGGCGTTCTCCTGCGGCATCCTCTGGCTGTCCCCCTGGCTGCAGGCCCGCCAGTTCCACCGTCTCGCCCAGCGGCAGGGCGAGTTCCGGGCGACCGTGACGGACGCGGGCGTCTCGCTCACGACCGACAACACGACGGCCTCGGTCAATTGGACCGCTCAGCCTCGTTACCGGGAGAACAGCCGGGTGTTCGTGCTCTTCAGCACCGACCGGAACGCGACCGGGTTCACCATGCTGCCCAAGCGGGGGCTGCGGACCCCGGAGGACGCCGACCGGCTGCGCACGATCCTCGACCGCAACGCCACCCGCGTCTGAACCTGTGGAGCCCGTCCGCCCGGAATAAGCCGCTCCCGTGTGCGATTTAAGATCATGAGCGACTGCTCGATCTCACCGGGGGTTGGTTCCGCTTGTTCGCTTTCGTGATTCCCGCGCACAACGAAGAGGCCACGGTGGCCACGATCGTCGGCCAGGCCCTCGCGGCCGCGCGGCCCGGCGACCGGGTGCTGGTCGTGGACAGCGGCTCGACCGACGCCACGGCCCGACGGGCCCGCGAGGCCGGTGCGGAGGTGCTCGGCGGGCCGCTCGGCAAGGGCGCGGCCATGCAGCTGGCCGTGTCGGCGGTGGACAGCGAGTGGACCTGCTTCCTCGACGCCGACCTCGTCACGGCGGAACGGAATGTCCCCGCGCTGCTCCGCGAGGCCGCGGCCGGCGGCACGGCGGACCATGTGGTCGGTGACTACGAGTACGACCACCCGGGCACCATCCTGGCGTCCACGTTCACCATCTACGAGCCGCTCACCGGCCGGTTCTTCCCGGAGGTCGGCTTCCACGGGGCGAACGCCCTCACGGGCTACCGTGCCGTCCGCACCCGTCTGCTGCGTGCCGCCCCGCTGCCGCCGGACTTCGGTGTCGAGACCTTCCTCAACATCTCCGTCGCCCTGTCCGGCGGGCAGGTGAACGTGTGTCACCTCGGTGTCATCGGCAGCCGCTACCGCTTCCACGGGGGCTCGATGGCGGCCGAGATAGGCACCAGGATCCTGGACCTGGCCGAGGCCCACGGGCGGCTGGATCCGGCCGACCGGCCGGAGTGGGACGAGTGGCTTCGGGCGGGGGTGGCCGCCATCGCGCCGAACACCGCCGACCAGGGCCGCTCGGCCGTCCTGGCCCGGCTGTTCAGCACCGTCCGCAGGCCGATGCCCAGCCGGTCCGGGGTCTGAGAGCAGGCCTACTTGGCGGCGCACTCCGCGCAGGTGCCGAAGATCTCCACCGTGTGGGCCACGTTGACGAATCCGTGCTCTGCCGCGATGGCGTCCGCCCACTTCTCGACCGCGGGGCCCTCGACCTCGACGGCCTTGCCGCAGACGCGGCAGACGAGGTGGTGGTGGTGTTCGCCGGTGGAGCAGCGGCGGTAGACGGACTCGCCGTCGGAGGTGCGCAGGACGTCGACCTCGCCGGCGTCGGCGAGGGACTGGAGGGTGCGGTAGACCGTGGTCAGGCCGACCGAGTCGCCCTTGTGCTTGAGCATGTCGTGGAGATCCTGCGCGCTGCGGAACTCGTCGACCTCGTCGAGGGCTGCCGCCACGGCGGCACGCTGCCGGGTGGCACGGCCCTTCACAGGCGGTCCAGCGGTCGTCACCGGTTGCCTCCTCACCTCACGTCTCGCACCGACCCGGGCCATTGTGCCAGCCCGGCCTGTGCGCGGTCAGACGCCGATCTCGTCGGCGGCCGCCCGGGTGGCCGGAATCGAGCACTCCGCCGGGTCCTCCGAGGGCCGCGCGGCGGCGGCCGCCCGGGCGCGGCGGCGGGCCAGCGGAGTGGCCAGGGCGGTCAGGACGATGAACGCCGCGATGGTCAGCAGCACGATCGTCGCGCCGGGCGGGACGTCCTGGTAGTACGAGGTGACCGTGCCGCCGATGGCCACGGTCACGCCGAGCGCGACGGCGATCGCGAAGGTGGCGGCGAAGCTCCGGGTGAGCTGCTGCGCGGCGGCGACCGGGACCACCATCAGCGCGGAGACCAGGATCAGGCCGACCACCCGCATGGCGACGGTGACCGTGACGGCCGCGGTGACCGCCGTGAGCAGGTTCAGGGCGCGGACGGGAAGCCCCGTGACCCGGGCGAACTCCTCGTCCTGGCTGACCGCGAACAGCTGGCGGCGCAGCCCCAGGGTCACCAGGACCACGAACCCGGCGAGCAGCGAGATGGCGGTCACGTCCGACGGGGAGACCGTCGACAGCGAGCCGAAGAGGTAGGAGTTCAGATTGGCGTTGGAGCCGCCGGGCGCGAGGTTGACGAACATCACGCCGCCGGCCATGCCGCCGTAGAACAGCATGGCGAGGGCGATGTCGCCGCGGGTCTTCCCGTACCAGCGGATCAGCTCCATCAGCACCGAGCCGAGCGCGGAGGCGGCGGTCGCCATCCACACCGGCGAGGTGTTCAGGAGGAAGCCGAGGCCGACGCCGGTCATCGCCACGTGCCCGATGCCGTCGCCCATGAGGGGCTGGCGGCGCTGCACGAGGTAGATGCCGATCGCGGGGGCGGTGACGCCGACGAGGACGGCGGCGAGGAGCGCCCGCTGCATGAAGGCGTAGTCGAGGAGTTCCATCAGCTCAGCAGTCCTGTGCGCAGGGGGTGGGCGCCCGCGGGGTCGTGCGGATCGAGGCAGTGGTGCGAAGCACCTCCACCAAGGGCGGTGGCGGGTGACGGGTGGGCGTGGTCGTGGCCGGGGAGGGCATGCTGGCCCACCGCGCGCGGGGGTGGGCCGTCGTGGGTGACGCAGCCGTCGCGCAGGACGACCGCCCGGTCGATGAGGGGCTCCAGGGGGCCCAGTTCGTGCAGGACGAGGAGGACCGTCGTACCGGCCTCGACCTGCTCCCGCAGGGTCCGCGCGAGCACCTCCTGGCTGGCCAGGTCGACGCCCGCCATCGGCTCGTCCATGATGAGCAGCTCGGGTTCGGCGACCAGGGCGCGGGCGATCAGGACCCGCTGGTGCTGGCCGCCGGAGAGGGCGGTGACGGAGTCCTGGGCCCGGTCGGCCATGCCGACCAGCTCCAGGGCCCGGCGTACGGCCTCGCGGTCGGTCCTGCGGAAGAGGCCGAAGCGGGTGCGGGAGAGGCGGCCCGAGGAGACGATCTCGGTCACGGTGGCCGGGACTCCGCCCGCGGCCGTGGTGCGCTGCGGTACGTAGCCCACCCGCGCCCAGTCCCTGAAGCCGCGGCGCGGGGTGCCGAACAGCTCGATGTCGCCCGCGCTCACCGGCACCTGGCCGATGATGGTGCGGATCGCGGTCGACTTGCCGGATCCGTTGGCGCCGAGCAGCGCGACGACCTCGCCGGGGCGCACGGTGAGGTCGATGCCGCGCAGCACGGGGCGGGAGCCCAGCTCGGCGCGTACGCCGCGCAGACGTATGACGGGCGGCTCGGTCATGGCGTCGTCCTCCGCGGGTGTCGGTGGGGCTGTCACTTGGTCCCCAGGGCCTTGCGCAGGGCCCTGAGGTTGGACTCCTGGACCGAGAAGTAGTCCGTGCCGCGGGACTTGGAGGTGATGCCCTCGATGGGGTCGAGGACGTCCGTCCGCAGCCCGGCGTCGGCGGCGACGGTCTTCGCGGTCTTGTCGCTGACGAGCGTTTCGTAGAACACGGTCGTGACGCCGTCGGCCTTCGCCATCGTCTCCAGGTTCCTGACGCGGGCGGCGCTGGGCTCGGACTCGGGGTCGAGGCCGTTGATGGCCTCCTCGGTCAGGCCGTAGCGCTCGGCGAGGTAGCCGAAGGCGGCGTGGGTGGTGATGAAGACCTTGGTCCTCGTGTCCGCGAGGCCGTTCTTGAACTGTGTGTTCAGGTCGTCCAGCCGCTTCACCAGGGCGGCGGTGTTCTTCTTGTAGTCGGCGGCGTGGTCGGGGTCGGCCTTCTCGAAGGCCTTGCCGACGCCCTCGGCGACCTGGGCGTAGCGCACCGGGTCGAGCCAGATGTGGGGGTCGAGGCCGGCCAGTTCCTCGTTCTTGGAGGTGTCGTGCTCGGCCGCGTGGCCGCCGACCTCGTTGCCGTGCTTCTCCAGGGAGGTGAGGGAGGCGGCGTCGATCTTGGTCTTCACCTCGGACTGGGCGACCGCGTCATCGACGGAGGGCTGGAGGTTCTTGAGGTAGAGCACCGCGTCGGACTCCTGGAGCTGCGCGGTCTGCCGGGCGCTGATCTCCAGGTCGTGCGGTTCCTGGCCGGGCTGGGTGAGACTGGTGACGTGGACGTGGCTCCCGCCGATCCGCTCGGCGAGGAAGGCCATCGGGTAGAACGACGCGACGACGTCGAACTTGTCCGTGCTGCCCGCCGCGGTCGTGGCGGAGCAGGCGGAGAGGCCGGCGAGACCGAGGGCGGTGACCGCGGTCGTCGCCACCGCGGGTATGAGGCGTCGTCGTACGTTCATGACAGTCATTTTCAACAAACATGGAAACCGTTGTCAACAACGGTTGAAGGGCCTACCGATTTGGTTGAGGGGGAGGCCACGCCGGTACCCTGAAGCATTCACTGGAAGCAACTCGCTTCGTCGCCCGTCGTCGTAATGAAGAGAGCACCGTGGCCGCCGACAAGATCGACACCATCGTCAACCTGAGCAAGCGCCGTGGCTTCGTATTCCCCTGCAGTGAGATCTACGGCGGACAGCGTGCCGCCTGGGACTACGGACCCCTGGGTGTCGAGCTCAAGGAGAACATCAAGCGCCAGTGGTGGCGCTACATGGTGACGTCGCGCGAGGACGTGGTCGGTCTCGACTCGTCCGTCATCCTGGCCCCCGAGGTCTGGGTCGCCTCCGGTCACGTCGCCACCTTCACGGACCCGCTGACCGAGTGCGTCTCGTGTCACAAGCGGTTCCGCGCCGACCACCTTGAAGAGGCGTACGAGGAGAAGAAGGGCCACGCCCCGGCCAACGGCCTGGCCGACATCAACTGCCCGAACTGCGGCAACAAGGGCCAGTTCACCGAGCCCAAGCAGTTCTCGGGTCTGCTCTCCACCCACCTCGGCCCGACCCAGGACTCCGGCTCCGTCGCCTACCTGCGCCCCGAGACCGCCCAGGGCATCTTCACCAACTTCGCCCAGGTGCAGGTCGCTTCGCGCAAGAAGCCGCCGTTCGGCATCGCCCAGATGGGCAAGTCCTTCCGCAACGAGATCACGCCCGGCAACTTCATCTTCCGCACCCGCGAGTTCGAGCAGATGGAGATGGAGTTCTTCGTCAAGCCGGGCGAGGACGAGACGTGGCAGGAGTACTGGATGGAGCAGCGCTGGAACTGGTACACCGGCCTGGGCCTGCGCACCGAGAACATGCGGTGGTTCGAGCACCCGAAGGAGAAGCTCTCCCACTACTCCAAGCGCACCGCTGACATCGAGTACCGCTTCCAGTTCGGCGGCAGCGAGTGGGGCGAGCTCGAGGGCGTCGCCAACCGCACCGACTACGACCTCGGCGCCCACGCCAAGGCCTCCGGCCAGGATCTCTCCTACTTCGACCAGGAGGCTGGCGAGCGCTGGACTCCGTACGTCATCGAGCCCGCGGCCGGTGTCGGCCGCACCATGCTGGCCTTCCTCCTCGACGCCTACGTCGAGGACGAGGCGCCCAACGCCAAGGGCAAGATGGAGAAGCGCACGGTCCTGCGCCTGGACCACCGCCTGGCCCCGGTGAAGGTCGCGGTGCTCCCGCTGTCGCGCAACGCGGAGCTGTCCCCGAAGGCCAAGGGCCTCGCCCAGGCGCTGCGCCAGAACTGGAACATCGAGTTCGACGACGCCGGCGCCATCGGCCGCCGCTACCGCCGCCAGGACGAGATCGGCACGCCGTACTGCGTCACCGTCGACTTCGACACGCTCGAGGACAACGCGGTCACCGTCCGTGAGCGTGACTCCATGAAGCAGGAGCGCGTGTCGCTGGACCAGATCGAGGGCTACCTCGCGGGCCGTCTGATCGGCAGCTGACCTTCGGTTTCCACCCGGTGCCGGGCTCCCTTCCCCGGGGGCCCGGCACCGGTGCGTTCGCGGCTCTCACGCGTCGATTGGTCCGGCAGCGCGGCCCGCGATTGGCCCTGTCGCCCGGCCACGGGTGCCGCCAGGGTGGCCCCCATGAGCCTCGCCTTCCTGCTGACCACCCTCGTCATCGTCGCCACCCCGGGCACCGGCGTCGTCTACACCCTCGCCGCCGGGCTCTCCCAGGGGCGCCGCGCGAGCGTCGTCGCCGCGTTCGGCTGCACGCTCGGGATCGTGCCGCACGTGCTCGCCACCGTCACCGGAGTCGCCGCGCTGCTGAACGCGAGCGCGACGGCGTTCCAGGTCCTGAAGTACGCCGGTGTCGCCTACCTCCTGTACATGGCCTGGGCGACGGCGCGGGACAAGGAGGCGATCGCCGTGGACGAGAAGACCGCCCCGCGCTCGGCGGCGCGGGTGATCGGCCGGGCGGTGCTGGTCAATCTGCTCAACCCGAAGCTCACCATCTTCTTCTTCGCGTTCCTGCCGCAGTTCGTGAGCCCCGACGAGCCGCACGCGGTCGTCCGGATGCTGGGGCTGAGCGGGATCTTCATGCTGGCGACGTTCGTCGTCTTCGCCGCGTACGGCGTCCTCGCCGCCTCCGTGCGCGGCCACGTCACCTCACGGCCGCGTGTGATGACCTGGCTGCGACGGAGCTTCGCGGGGTCGTTCGTGGCCCTGGGCGCGAAGCTGGCGCTGACCGCCCGGTGAGGGTCAACGGCCCTGCAGCGACCTGACGTTGTCGCCGAAGGTCCAGTTCTTCGAACCGTCCCAGTTGACCGACCAGGTCATCAGGCCCTTGACCGAGGTGCCGTAGTGCTTCCAGGCCTGGGAGACCAGTGAGGGCGCCATGTAGCCGCCGCCCGCGCCGGATTGCGCGGGCAGGCCCGGCACCTGCTTGTCGTAGGGCACCTTCACGGTCGTACCCTGCACGACCAGCCCCTTGGCGAGACAGTCCGTCTGGGCCGTGAAGCCCGTGACCGTGCCCGCCGGGTAGGAGTCGCCGGAGCAGCCGTACATGCTGCCGTTGTAGTACTGCATGTTCAGCCACCACAGGCGGCCGTTGTCGGCGTACTTCTTGATGACCGGCAGGTACGCGCCCCAGATGGAGCCGTAGGTGATGCCGCCGCCGGTGACGTAGGCCGTCTCCGGGGCCATCGTCAGGCCGAAGCCCGACGGCATCCTCGCCAGCACCCCGTCGATGATGCGGACCAGGTTGGCCTGGGACGTGGAGAGCTGGGTGATGCTGCCGCCGCCGACCAGGCCGGTCTCGATGTCGATGTCGATGCCGTCGAAGTTGTACTTCTTCAGGATCGGCACGACCGTCGCGACGAACCGGTCGGCGACGGTGCTGGAGGAGAGGTCGATGCCGGCCGCCGCCCCGCCGATCGACAGCAGGATCGTCTGCCCGGACGCCTTCGCCGCGCACATCTCCGCGGGCGTCGCGACCTTCACGCCGGTGTCCATGCCGTCCTCCCAGAGGGCCGTTCCGTCGGAGCGGATGACCGGGAAGGCCGCGTTGATCACGTTGTAGCCGTGCGCGGCGATGCGGGAGTCGGTGATCGGGGTCCAGCCGAAGGGCGGGTGGACGCCGTTGGCGGCGCCGTCCCAGTTCTCCCAGTAGCCCTGGAGGACCTTGCCGGCCGGGCGGGACTTCACGGCGCAGGTGTCGGCGGCGGAGGCGGTGGGCGCGGTGGCGAGGGCGAGCGGGGCGAGGACGGCCCCGGTCAGCGCGGCGGTGAGCAGGCGCAACGTGCGGCGGATCATGCGGAGCCTCCCGGTGGGGGCGCGGTGAGGTGTCGTAGGCATGACAGTGCTCGTGGTCCAGACCTTTCGTCAATAGGTCTGGACCAAGCTGGGCCTGTTCTGGGTCGCGGTCAGACGCCCGCCGCGCACCGCCAGAAGTCCCGCATCAGCGGGGTCGGCGTCGGGCTCGTCATGGACACCTGGGTCAGCAGGATCGCGACCGTGCCGGTGGTGGGCACGAGGTGGGCCGTGGTGCCGGTGCCGCCGACCCAGCCGTAGCGGCCGGGGACGTTCCAGGGGTCGGCAGGGGTGACGTCGACCTGGGCGCCGTAGCCCCAGCCCTGGCCCTCCAGGAAGAGGGCGCCGATCTCCCGCTGGGCCGCCGAGAGATGGTTGGCCGTCATCCGGCTGACCGAGGTGGGGGTCAGCAGCGGGCGGCCCCGCCACTCGCCGCCGCCGAGCAGCATCCGGGCGAAGGCCAGCCAGTCGTCGGCCGTGGAGACGAGCCCGCCACCGCCCGAGGGGAACTCGGGGACACTGCTGAAGTCGCCGTCCGGAGTGTCCGCCACCTCCAGGGTGCCGTCGGCGCCGGGCCGGTAGGACGTCGTGAACCGCCCCCGCTCACCCGCGGGCACCTCGAACCCGGTGTCCGTCATGCCGAGCGGCTCGAAGATCCGCTCGGCCATGAAGTCCGGCAGGCTGCTGCCGGAGACCCGGGCGATCAGCACGCCCTGGAGGTCGGAACAGGTGCCGTACAGCCATGCCTCGCCCGGCTGGTACAGCAGCGGCACGGCGGCGAGCGAGGCCACCCAGGTGTCGGGGTCCGGCCACTCCCGCATGGCGCGGCCGTCCTTCTGCACCCCGAACAGCGCCTGGACCGCCGGGAGCGAGAAGTCGGCAGGGAAGCCCCAGCCCGCCCGGGAGCCGAGCAGGTCCTCGACGGTGACCGGGCGGGCCGCCGGGACGACGTCGTCGACGGGGCTCGACGGGGTCCGTACCACCACCGGCTCGGCCAGCTCCGGCAGCCAGGTGTCCACCGGGTCGTCCAGCGCGATCCGGCCCTCCTCCACCAGCATCATCAGCGCCGCCGCGGTGACCGGCTTGGTGATCGAGGCGATCCGGAAGATCGAGTCCCGGGCCATCGGGGCGGAGCCGCCGGCGTCCATGGAGCCGACGGCCACCGCCTCGACGTCGTCGCCGCGGGCGAGCAGGCCCACCGCTCCGGGGACCGTCCCGTCGTCGACGTACCGCCCAAGCAGCTCGTGCAGATCCTGTCGTTCGCTCATCGGTCCCAGGCCTTCCCTCGCTCGCGGTCGCGGTCGTACGTACGACTCCTCCCGCGGCGGAAAGTCATCGGACCGCCGGACCGCTCAGGCCGCCCGTCCGCCGGACCGCTCACGCCGCCGCGGTCGGGTCCACCGTCGCCTGGTGCGCCTCGGCCAGGTGTTCCGCGGCCCGCGCCCAGGACAGGAACGGCGCCCCCTTCCGCCAGCCGCAGGTGTCACATCTGATCGTGCGCCGCACGCCCGCACGCCGCACTCTGACGACGTGCCGCCGGCCGTGCTGGTCCCAGCGGCTGATCTCACTCGCGCCGTCCTGCGTCATGCACCCTCCCGTGCCCCGATGTTCCACGCCAACAGGGTGCCCCGGACGGCGACTTCACCGGGCTGTGTTCTGCCTCACCCGCTCGTCACCCGCTCGTCACCGGATCGTCCGCGGCAGCCGCAGGCTGAGCAGCCCCGTCAGCACCACCCCGGCCAGCTGCACCAGCAGCGTCGTCACCAGGGCGTCCCGCATGCCGTGGCCGGGGACGAGGGACAGGAAGAGGGTGCCCAGGGTGGCCACACCCAGGGCGAGGGCCGACTGCTGGGTGGTGACCATCACACCGCTGCCGACACCGGCCCGGGCGGCCGGCACCTCGGAGAGCACGATCCGCATGACGACGGGCAATTGCAGCGCCTGGCCCGCACCGGCGACCGCCGCGCCGGGCAGCAGCGCGGCGAAGCCCACGTCCGGCCAGTCCCGCCAGGCGGCCAGCGCGATCAGCGCCACGCCGACGCCCTGGACCAGCGCCCCGGCGGTGACGACCCGCGTGCCGAAACGGGCCACCAGGCGCGGCCCGGCGAGCGAGACGATCAGGAACGCCACCGCCATCGGGGCCAGCGCCAGGCCCGCCGGAACCGGCCCGAGGCCCGCGCCGCGCTGCAACGCCACCGCGATGACGAACATGAACCCGCTGAAGCCGATGGAGAACGGCACCATCAGCACCAGCCCCCGGCGCAGCGACGTCAGCGCGAACAGGCTCGGCGGCACCAGAGGCGTACGGCCCAGCCGGTCCGCCCGCCGCTCCACCGCGTAGAAGGCCGAGGCGACCCCCGGGAACGCTGCCAGCGACAGCCACGTCCACACCGGCCAGCCCGCCGCCCGGCCCTCGGTGAGCGGGGCGAGCAGCGTCAGCAGGGAGAGCGCGAGCAGCACCGTGCCGGGGCCGTCGAGCGGCTCGGGCCGCTGGGAGCGGGTCTCCGGGACGGCGCGGGCGGCCAGCACCAGGCCGGCGAGTACGACGGGCACGTTCACCAGGAATACGGAGCGCCAGCCGGTGCCCGCTATGTCGGCGGCGACCAGGACGCCGCCCAGGATCTGGCCCGCCACCATGGACAGACCGGCGGTGGCGCCGTACAGGCTCATGGCGCGGGCCCGGCGCGGGCCGGCGGTGGTCGCCTGGATGGTGGCGAGCACCTGCGGCAGCATCGCCGCCGCCGACGCGCCCTGCGCGACCCGCGCCGCGACCAGGCTCCAGGCGCCCGGTGCGAGGCCGCAGGCCAGCGAGGTCAGCCCGAAGGCGGCCATGCCGCCCAGGAAGAGCCGGCGGCGGCCGAAGAGATCGCCGAGCCGCCCGCCGAGGACGAGGAGCACGGCGTACGCCACCCCGTAGCCGGCGACGACCAGTTCGAGGACGGCCTCGCCCGCGTGCAGGTCCGCGCCGATGGTGGGCAGGGCGACATTGACGATGAAGAAGTCGACGAGGGGGAGGGAGGCTGCCAGCAGGACGGTGAACAGTCCGAGGGTGCCGAGCGCCGGTGGCGCCGCCGGTGAGCGGACGGTGGGCGTGGTGACGGTTTCGGTCATGACCCCGAGCCTGCGCGTGCGCCCAGGCTGGTACCAGAGTCTTCTTGTCCTGGTACAAGGAGTACCTGGCAACAGGGTCCGCGAGACGGCAGGCTGGGTACATGACGACCACGGGCCAGGAGACGACGACCCGGCCGGAGCGGGGCTCGGACATCCGGCGCCACGAGCTGGCCGCCTTCCTGCGCAGCCGCCGTGAGCGCATCACCCCGGAGCAGGTGGGGCTGCCCCGCGGCACCCGCCGCCGCACGCCCGGGCTGCGCCGCGAGGAGGTCGCCCAGCTCTCCGCGGTCGGCGTCACCTGGTACACCTGGCTCGAGCAGGCCCGGGACATCCAGGTCTCCGTACAGGTCCTCGACGCCCTGGCCCGCACCCTGATGCTGGACGCGAGCGAACGCGCCCACCTCTTCCAGCTGGCCGGCTCCGTCGACCCGACGCCCGCCTCGAGCTGCTCGGGGGTCACCCCGGCCCAGTTCGAACTGCTGCGCCAGCTGGAGCCGGTACCGGCCTGCATCCAGAACAGCCGGTACGATATCCTCGCCTACAACCGCACCTACGCCCGTCTGATGGGCGACCTGGACGCGGTCCCGCCCGAGGACCGCAACTGCATCCTCCTCGTCCACACCAACGAGGACTGGCGGGCCGCGATCGTGCACCTGGAGGAGACCAGGCGCCTGATGGCCGCGAAGCTGCGCGCCTCCATGGCCGGCCACCTCGGTGAGCCCGCCTGGAAGATGCTGATCAAACGGCTGGAGTGCGCGTCACCGGAGTTCTGCGAGAACTGGAACCGCTACGAGGTGGTCGGCACCCGCACCAGGATCAAGCAGTTCCTCAACCCGTACGTCGGCCTCCTCACCCTGGACCACACGGACCTGTGGCTGAACCCGGAGATCGGGGCGCGCATGGTCACATACGTGCCCACGAACGAGGAGAGCCGGCAACGCGTGGAGAAGCTCTACGCGTTCGCCCTGGAACAGGAGACGGCTCAGCTGACGCCGGCCGCTTCCCGGACCTCCGCGGACTGAAGTCGCCGGGCGGTGTGTTCGGCGGTGCCGCGGGCCCAGCGGCCGTTGGTGAGGGCGCCGACGGCGAGGACCGCGAGGCCGCAGGCGGCGAGGATCCACCAGGCCGGGCGGGCCGCCGCCACGAACGCGGTGCGGTACGGCGACGAGCCGATCCCGGACGCGAGCACCGCGCCGATCACGGCGACCCCCAGGGTCTGCCCGAGCTGCCTGCTGGTGGAGGCGACGGCCGCGGCGACCCCGGCCTGCGCCCGCGGCATCCCGGACACGGCCGTGTTGGTGATCGGCGCGTTCACGAAGCCGAACCCGATGCCGAACAGCACGTACCCGATGACCAGCGTGACGTTCGACGTCTCCGCCTCGAACCCGGCGAACAGCACCCCGCTCACGGTCATGGCGAGCCCGGCGATCAGCAGCGGCAGCCGCGGCCCCCGGCTGCCGACCAGCCGTCCGGACAGCGGCGCGCACAGGAACATCGGCACGGCCATCGGCAGCATCCACAGACCGGCGTGGAGGGCGTCGAGACCGCGCACGTTCTGCAGGTACAGCGTCGAGAGGAAGAGGAAGCCGCCCAGCGAGGCGAACGCGCTGATGGCGATCACCGTGGCCCCGCTGAACGGCGCGGAGCGGAAGAAGCGCAGGTCGATGAGGGGTTCGGCGCGCCGGGGCTCGTACCACACGAGCCCGGCGAGGGCGACGAAGGCGATCAGCGCGAACGGGAGCACCCGGCCGGTGCCCGCGTCCGGCGCCTCGATGATCGCGTACGTGAGGGAGCCGAACAGGGCGATCACCAGCAGCTGGCCGACCGGGTCGGGGCGGCGGGCTTTGGGTGCGCGGGACTCGGGGACGAAGCGCAGGGTGAGCAGGAGCGCGGCCAGACCGACCGGCAGATTGACCCAGAAGATGGACCGCCAGCCGACCGACTCCACCAGCAGGCCGCCGACCAGCGGCCCGGCGGCCATGGATATGCCGACGACCGCACCCCACACACCGATCGCGCGGGCGCGTTCGCGCGGGTCGGTGAAGGTGTTGGTGATGATCGACATGGCGACCGGGTTGAGCATCGAGCCGCCGACCGCCTGGACCATGCGGAACACGACCAGCGCCTCGAGGCTGGGCGCGAGGGAGCACAGCAGCGAGCCGGTCACGAACACGATCAGGCCGGTCATGAAGACCTTCTTGCGGCCGACCCGGTCGGCCGTGGAGCCCGCGAGCATCAGCAGCGAGGCCAGCACCAGCGTGTAGGCGTCGATCGTCCACTGCAGGCCGGACGTGGTGGCCTGCAGGTCGCGCTGCATCGACGGCAGGGCCACGTTCAGGGCGGTGACGTCGAGGCTGACGATCAGCAGGCTCATGCAGCAGATCGCGAGCACGAGGAAACGTCGGCGATGACTGAGCTCGGGCATGCGTTCCATCGTACGCCGGTTTCAATAGTGCGTCTAACTAATAATCTCTACGGGGGTCATCGCCGATGGGTGACAATGGGGCAATGCCCACGCCCACGACGCCCCTGCCGATCGGCCCCCACACCGTCCAGCCGCCCGTTGTCCTCGCCCCCATGGCGGGCATCACCAACGCGCCCTTCCGCACCCTGTGCAGGGAGTTCAGTGGTGGCAAGGGTCTGTTCGTCAGCGAGATGATCACGACCCGGGCGCTGGTCGAGCGCAACGAGAAGACCATGCAGCTGATCCACTTCGACGCGACCGAGAAGCCGCGCTCGATCCAGCTGTACGGCGTCGACCCGGCGACCGTCGGCAAGGCCGTCCGCATGATCGCGGAGGAGGACCTCGCCGACCACATCGACCTGAACTTCGGCTGCCCGGTGCCGAAGGTGACCCGCAAGGGCGGCGGCTCGGCCCTCCCGTACAAGCGCAACCTGCTCCGCGCGATCCTGCGCGAGGCGGTGTCCGGCGCAGGGGACCTGCCGGTCACGATGAAGATGCGCAAGGGCATCGACGACGACCACATCACCTACCTCGACGCCGGACGCATCGCCGTCGAGGAGGGCGTCACGGCCATCGCCCTGCACGGCCGCACCGCCGCCCAGCACTACGGCGGCACCGCGGACTGGGACGCCATCGCCCGCCTGAAGGAGCACGTCCCCGAGATCCCCGTGCTCGGCAACGGAGACATCTGGTCCGCCGAGGACGCGCTGCGGATGGTCCGGGAGACCGGCTGCGACGGCGTGGTCGTGGGACGCGGCTGCCTGGGCCGGCCCTGGCTGTTCGCGGACCTGGTGGCCGCCTTCGAGGGCCGTACGGAGGCCGTCGCGCGCCCCACGCTCCACGAGGTCGCCGACGTCATGGTCCGCCACGCCACCCTCCTCGGCGAGTGGATCGGCGACGAGTCCCGCGGGGTCATCGACTTCCGCAAGCACGTCGCCTGGTACCTGAAGGGCTTCGCGGTCGGCTCGGAGATGCGCAAGCGACTCGCCATCACCTCCTCCCTGGAGCAACTCCGCTCCGGCCTCGACGAGCTGGACCTCGACCAGCCCTGGCCCACCGGCGCCGACGGCCCCCGCGGCCGTACCTCCGGCAACAACCGCGTGGTCCTGCCGGACGGCTGGCTGAAGGACCCGTACGACTGCGCGGGCGTCACCGAGGACGCGGAACTGGACACCTCCGGGGGCTGACACCCCGCCGCGCCGCGGGGAAGGCGGTCAGCGCTTCTTCGGGTGCGGGGTCGAGCCGTACGCCGTCAGGAAGCGGTCCCGGAAGGAGCTCATCTTCCACACCGGCGCGTCGTGAGCGGGCCGCAGGCCGTCCGTCCAGTTCCAGTCGGCGATCTTGTCCAGGACCTTCGGGTCCTTGGCGACGATCGAGACCGGGACGTCACGGCTGGCGTGGTTGCCGCTGACCCGGGCGATGGGCTGGTGGTCGCCGAGGAAGACCAGGACGGTGTCGTCGCTGCCGTAGCGCTCCAGCCACTCGGTCAGGGCGGTCACCGAGTACTGGACCGACTTGCCGTACTCCTCGCGGGACTTGGTGGTGTCGGCGATGACGTCGGACGGCTTGTTGCCCGCCGCCTCGATGCCCTTGAAGACCGAGCCGTTGCCCAGCTGGTCCCAGTCGACCATCTTCGGGATCGGCGCCCAGGGCTGGTGGCTGGAGGTCAGGATGAGCAGCGACATCCGCGACTTGCCGCCGGCGACCTTCTTGCTGTGCACCCGCTCCTGGTACTGCTGGAGCGCGTACTGGTCCGGCATGGTCGACCAGCTGAACTTCGGCCCCTTGTAGCCCAGTTGGAAGGCGTTGTAGACCTTGTCCAGGCCGTACCAGTTCTGCTCCGGCCAGCCCTTCTGGATGCCCGGCATCACGCCGACCGTGTCGAAGTCACCGGTCTTCTTGAAGGCGTCGGTGAGGCTCAGGTGGTCGCTGGCCATGACGGTGCGGTAGCGCTGCTGGTTGCTGATCCACAGGCCCGACATGGTGGTGGAGTGGCCGAGCCAGCTGCTGCCGCCGTACGTCGCCGAGGTCAGCCAGCCGCTCTTGGCGTGGAAACCGGCCTTGGCCAGGGCCTTGGTCCGCACGTCCAGCGTCTTGTCCACGCCGGGCGCCATGATCGGGTCCTCGATGGCGCTGCGGCCGTAGCTCTCGATGAACGTGAAGATCATGTCCTTGCCGCGCAGGTCGGGCACCAGCTGGCTGCCCGGAGTGTTGCCGAAGGCGTCGACCTTGGCGACCTTCTCGAACTCCGCCTCGTCGCGCAGGGTGGCCACGACCTTGTGCGCCTGGCTCTTCACGCCGGCCGCGGTGCGGTCGGAGGCGATCGGCACGCCGGCTATCTGGATACCGAGGGAGGAACAGGTGATCCAGACGACGCCGGCGATCAGCGTGCCCCGGGTGGCCGTGCCGGTGTTCCGGGCGAGCAGGTTGCTCAGCCGGACCATGGCCAGGGCCAGCAGGAGGAACACCAGCAGCACGAGGACGATGACGCCGACGGTGGCGGCCAGGGTGACCGTCTTGCCGAGGGAGTCGTTCAGGTACGACTGCGCGTCGCTGAGCAGGGTCCAGTCGAGGATGGGGTTGAAGCCCCGGCCGAGGTACTGGTTGAAGCCCATGTCGAGGAAGTTCAGCACGGTCATCGCCCCGAGAGCGATCCCGGAGACGACGGCCAGCGCGATCCGGGGCCTGCGCGGCAGCGCCAGCGTCACGGCGGCCCCGATGATCGCCTCCGCCGGTATGCGCGCGAACTTCATCGGCCCGAGCCCGACCACGGTGTTCGGCAGCAACAGGGCGGCCACCACCAGCACGGCGGCCAGCACGGTCACCGTCACCGACAGCACACCGGCCGCCGCCGGATGCGCCGCCCGCCACGCCTCCCGCCGCCGCATCCGCGCCCGCCCACTCCACCCGGGCCGGCCACGCCGCACGGGGCGCTGCGCGGCGGCCGCCTCGCCAACGGCTTCGGGTGCCGTGGAAGCGGCCTCATCGAGCACGGCTTCCGGGGCGGGCGCCCCGCCGGCGGGTTCGGGGGTGGTGGCCTTGGGTGTGTCCACCGGGGTGGCTGGGGAGGCGGCCGCCTCAGGCTTGTCCTTCGGTGTGGCCTCGGGGGCGGTGGAATCCGGGGTGGGCGCCGCGTCGGCGGTCTCGGAAGCGACCGCTTCGGGTGTGTCCTTGGTGGTGGCCGTGGAGGTGGTGGCCTCGCCCGTGGTTTCCGGGGTGTCGGCCTTCGGTGTGGCCTCGGGGGCGGTGGAATCCGAGGTGGGCGCCGCGTCGGCGGCTTTGGGGGTGTCGGCTTCGGAGGTGGTCGAGGGAGCGGCTGCTTCGAGCGCGCCTTCCGGGGCGGGTGTCTCGTCGACGGCCTCCGAAGCGACCGCCTCCAGCGTGCCCTCCGGGGCGGCCGTGGAGGTGGTGGACTCGGGCGTGGCCTCCGAGGTGGCGGCCTTCGGTGTGACCTCGGGCGCGGTGACTTCCGGGGCAGAGGTCTCCTCCGGGGCCGCTGGAGCGGTGGCCTCCGGGTCGGAAAGGACCGGCGAATCCGGGTCGGCAGCGGCTTCCGGGGCGGGCGTCGGGTCGGTGGCCGGGAGCGCGGTGTCCGGTCCGGCAGGGGAAGGCGCGGGCCCCGCATCGGCGGCCTGCGAGGGGCCGTCCCCGACGGCCTTCCCGGTGGCGGCCTCGCCGGAGGCGCCCGGCCCGGCCTCGGCAGAGGCACCGCCCTGGATCTCTGCCCCGGGTTCCTCGGATTCCGGCCGGGCGGCGGCGCCGTCCGTTTCCGGTGACTGGCGAATGCTCGTGTGCTGAGGCAACCCGGAGGTCCTTCCGTGCGAGGCCCGTGAACGGAGGCGGCAGGCCACGCGGGGAGGCAGGGGCCGGCCGCCATCCCGTACGGCTCGCCTCCGATGCCTGTTCAGGACCCTGGGCAAACACCCGGCAAACGGCTCGCCAATACTCCATTCGGACGGACCGGAGCAACAGACCCTAGGCGCCCCCGACCGCCGTGAGCAGCGCCAGCGGTGCCGCCGCCGAGCGGGATTCGCGTACGCACGCATGCGGGTAGGGCACGGGCTCGGCGTGGGTGTCACGGCCGTATCCCGCGAGCACCTCCGGCAACCGGTGCCCGGCGGCCGTCGCCGCGTCGACCAGGGCGTGGGCGACCGTACGGGCCTCGTCGTGCAGGCCGTAGCGGGCCAGCCCCAGGGTGAGCAGCGCGTTGTCGTGCGGCCAGACCGAACCGCGGTGGTAGGAGAGGGGGTGGTACGCCGGCTGCCCGGCCGCCAGCGTACGTACGCCCCAGCCCGAGAAGAAGTCCGGTTCCAGGAGCCTGCGGCCGACCACCTCCCCGTACTCCTTGTCCAGCAGCCCCGACCACAGCAGGTGCCCCGCGTCCGAGGCCAGCGCGTCGACCTGGCGGCCCTCCCCGTCCAGCGCGAGCGCCGGGAAGGAGCGGTCCGGCATCCAGAAGTCCCGCTGGAAGCGGTCGCGCAGGTCGGCGGCGGCCTGTTCCAGCAGGGCCGCGTACGTCCCGTCGCCCCACACCGTGCGCGCCACCCACGCCGTGCGGCGCAGCGCGTCATAGGCGTAGCCCTGGGCCCCGGCCGCCACCACCGGCCCGTGCGGGCGGGTGCCGTCGGCCGAGCAGATGGCGCCGGGGGAGTCCTTCCAGTTCTGGTTGGCGAGGCCGCCCCGGTCGGCGCGGTACACCAGGTAGCCGCGCGAGGTCAGGCCGCCGTGGTCGAGCATCCAGCCGATCGCCGCGCGGGCATGCGGTTCCAGGCGGCGGGCGAGGGCCGCGTCCCCGGTCTGTTCGACGTACGCGCCGAGCAGCACGAGGAACAGCGGGGTGGCGTCCACGGAGCCGTAGTACCGCCCGTACGGCACCTGCCCGAAGTGCGCCAGCTCGCCGTGCCGCACCTCGTGCACGATCTTGCCGGGCTGGGCGACCGAGGCCGCGACGCTCCCGGTCGCCTGGGTGGCGGCGAGCGCGGGGAGCGTCGCGGCGGCCAGACGAGGCCGGTAGGGAAGGGTGAACAGCGAGGTCAGCAGGGCGTCGCGGCCGAGGAGCGTGAGGAACCAGGGCGCGCCCGCCGCCGGTACGCGCAGTTCCTCCCCGTCCGGTCCGGTCGCCGGGACCTGGAGCGAAGCGAGGTCGGTCAGGCCCCGGGCACAGGCCGCCGCCAGCTCCGGCCAGCCGGTCGGGAAGGCCACGCCCTCCACGAACTCACCTTCGACGGCGAGGAGTTGCTCGTTCACCGAGGCGGGGGAGCGCGGCACCCGCAGCGCCCGCCTCTCGCCGTGCGGCCGGGCGATCACGCGCAGCACCAGCTCGGCCGTGCCGTGCGGTTCCAGTTCGAGGGTCCAGACGAGCCGGCGGGCTCCCGTGCCGGTCTCCTCCACACCGTCGGGGGCGGGGTCGGCCGTGATGGTCGTGACGGACCGCCATTCGCCGCGGCGGTAGGTGAACTCCAGTCCGTCGTCCAGGACCTGGCGGGAGCGCACGACGCCGGTCTTGGTGTAGGTGCGGTGGTCGGAGCGCAGCTCGAACTGGTCGGTGAAGTCGGCGTCGGCGGTGATCGCCAGGCGGACCGTGGTGGGCACCGGGCGGTTGCTGGTCACCCGCAGCGACTCCACGAACGAGCTGTCGCCGACCGCCTGTTCACGGAACAGGGTGTGCGCGGGCGGCTCCTGCCGGCCGCCGCGCGGGACCAGGACACAGCGCGCGCCGTCGCCGTCCGCGACCGGCGTGAGCACCTCGGGCACCGCGCCGTCCACGGTGAGCTGCCAGCGGCTGAGGTGCCGGGCGTCGCGGGCGAACAACCCGTCCGGGGAGCCGCCGCCCCGGACGCCGCTGATGTCGCCCCGGTCGCCCACGGCGGCGAACGTCGCGCCGTGCACGAGCAGATGATGCCGGTCCGTCATCCCCGGTCCCCTCCCTTGTCGCTTCCGTGGAAGTCACTCCTGCCGGAGTCGTCCTTGCCGGAGCCGTCCTTGCCGGAGTCGCTCCTGCCGGAGTCGCTCCTGCCGGAGTCGCTCCTGTCGAAGTCACTCCCGCCGAAGGAACTCCTGCCGAAGTCACCCCTGTCGAACGTGCCGAGGCCCCCGGGGGACACGCCGTCCCCGGAGGACTCGTGAAGCAGATCGAGCGTGAGCGCGGCGGTCCAGCCGAAGCCGAGCGCGCCGCGGGCCTCGCCGGTGTACGGGTCGACGTACTCGGCGAACCCGCTCGCGCCGGCGGTGTGCACGAGGGCCTCCCGCAGCGCGTCGGCCCGGTCCCGCTCGCCGTGCGCGCGCAGGCCCCGCTCCACCAGCCAGCCGGTGTTGAACCAGGCCGGGCCGCGCCAGTAGCGGTGCGGGTCGAAGGCCTCGCCGAGCAGGTCGTAGCTGGGCACCAGACGGGTGGTGTCGCCCAGGCCGAAGTGCGGGCCGGTGAGCGTGCCGACCAGCGCGGTGGCGGTCTCGCGGGGCAGGCCGGGCAGGAGGAGCGGGACGAGACCGGAGACGCCGCGCTCGGGGATCAGGCCGCCGCTCCGTACGTCACGGCAGGAGAACATGCCCCGCGCCGGATCCCACAGCCTCTCGAGCAGCGCCCCCGTCAGGCGTTCCGCGCGCGCGTGCCGGGCCGTGCCGGTCGCGCCCAGCTCCTGGGCGATCCGGGCCAGCGCGTGCTCGGAGGCGATGAGCAGGGCGTTGAAGGCCGGGTCCTCGACGGCGAACTCCCCTCCGCCGTCGGTATATCCGCCGTCCCGGTAGTCCGTCGCCAGCCGCACGTACCGCCCGTAGTCCAGGTCCGTCGGCCGGGCCTCCGCGGCGCCGTGGTCGAGGTCGGCACGGCGGAAGGAGCGGTCCGGCGCCGGGGTGACGCGGGCGAGCGGGGCGTCCCAGCAGGGGCTGTTGTCCATGCCCTGCTCCCAGGGGTGCACGACGGACGCCAGCCCGCCGCCGCCCAGGTCCCGCCGGTGCAGCAGATAGCGGTGCCAGGCGGCCAGCCGGGGGTACACCCCGGCCAGGAAGCCCCGGGCCCGGGACAGCCCCGGGTCGGCGAGGTGCACCAGCCAGGCCGCCAGCGCGTGCACCGGTGGCTGCACGATGCCGGAGGTCTGTACGGTGCGCGGGGCGCCCGCAGCGCGCCCCGCGGTCGAGGAGCGCCAGAAGTCGGGGCTCGGGAAGTACGCGTCGAGCGGTACGGAGGGGTTGAAGACGATGTGCGGGACGCGCCCGTCACCCCACTGGGCCGCCAGCAGTGTCTCCAGCTCCGTCTGCGCCCGTAACGGCGAGATGTGCCTGAGGCCGATCGCGATGAACGCGGAGTCCCAGGACCACTGGTGCGGGTACAGGCTCCGCGAGGGGACCGTCGAGGTGCCCGTCCAGTTGCCCTCCAGCACGCGCACGGCGGCGGCGTGCAGCGCCCCGGCCGGTCCGGCGGACCCTGCCGCGGGCGGCGGATCGTATGCGATCGCACGCGCGGTGCGGTGGGCGGTGAGCTGGGCTGTGCGATCCACTCGGGGCTCCCCGAAAGACGTCCGGCCGAGCGGTTCGGCCGCGGCCACCGTAGGGTTACGTCTATTTAACACGCAAAACCCAATATGTAATGCAGACTTGAGAAACACAAGGGGGTGTGCATGAGCGGTCGGAGTCAGGCGAGCGCGAGCGCCGGTGATCTGCTCGAACTGGTGCGCACCGGGCGTGCCACCACGCGCGGTGCCCTCCAGCAGGTCACCGGGCTGTCCCGGGCCACCGTCGGCCAGCGTCTCGACCGTCTCTTCCGGGCCGGCTGGCTGCGCGAGGGCGCCGGCGGCCCGGTCGGCTCCCCGCTGGGCGGCCGCCCCTCGATCACCCTGGAGTTCGACGACGCCCACGCCGTCGTCCTCGCCGCCGACCTCGACACCCGGCACGCGCGCGCGGCGGTCCTCACGCTGACCGGCGAGCTGCTCGCCGAGCACTCCGGCACGCTGGCCGTCGAGGACGGCCCGGACACCGTGCTCGGCGAGCTCGGCCGGTGGTTCGCCGAGCTGCTGGAGAAGGCGGGGCACCGGGCGGAGGAGGTCTGCGGCATCGGGCTGGCCGTACCGGGGCCCGTCGACAGCGAGACCGGCCGGGTCGTCCAGCCGCCGATCATGCCCGGCTGGGACGGCTACGACATAAGAGGCCGCCTGGCCCGCGCCCTCGCCGAGCGCACGGGCGCCCCGCCCGTCCCCGTGCTCGTCGACAACGACGCCAACCTCATGGCGTACGGGGAGCAGCGCACCGGACATCCGGACTGCTCGGCGTTCGTGCTGGTGAAGGTGTCGACCGGGATCGGCGCCGGGGTCGTGGTGGGCGGCTCCATCTACCGGGGCATCGACGGCGGCGCCGGGGACATCGGGCACATCCGGGTGCCGGAGGGCGCCGAGGCGCTGTGCCGGTGCGGGTCGTACGGCTGTCTGGCCGCCGTCGCCAGCGGTGGCGCCGTGGCCCGGCGGCTCGCCGAGGCGGGCGTGCCGGCCGCCAGCGGCTCGGATGTGCGGGACCTGCTGGCCGCCGGGCACCCGGAGGCGGCGGCGCTGGCCCGGGAGGCGGGGCGCCGGGTCGGGGATGTCCTGGCGACCGTGGTGACGCTGCTCAACCCCGGCGTACTGATGATCGCGGGCGACCTGGCCGGTACGTCCTTCCTCACCGGCGTGCGGGAGCTGCTCTACCAGCGGGCCCTGCCGCGATCCACCGCGCACCTGGACGTGGTGACGTCCCGGCTCGGGGAGCGGGCCGGGCTGGTGGGGGCAGGAGCCCTGGTCGTGGAGCATCTGTACGCGCCGGAGCGGGCGGAGGAGCGGCTGCTGGCGCTGGGCGTGTGACGTCCGTCTTTCGTCCACGTTCCGCGTCGGACACACGTCCGCATGGTGAAATCCGGCGCGCTGTGGCAGCGTGATTCTCGCCACCCTTGATAAGGGTTGCGCTCAGATGAGCGTATTGCGCACGGCTGCACTTCTCCAAGGGGTGGCACTCGGTGCCACCCCTTGATCGTTCATCGATCGAAATCAGACGTGCATGTATCCCGCTCATCTGAGCGGAAACAGTCATCCGTGAACCCCTGTGCGTTCAAGAAGTGAAAACATTCGCCCGCTTCCGCTTGCCAAGCTTTGACTTTGGATCCGCTGGCGGACGGCTGGTTAAGGGCGCATGACACGCAAGTGGACGTACCCAGGCACCTTCGATCTGGGTATGTTCCTCGCCGTCAGGGCAGCCACCGCGGCCTCAAGGAGTCGAGACCCGTGTCGGAAAACAAAGAACCCCACGTAGCGAAGTTCGTTTACGACTTCACCGAGGGCAACAAGGACCTCAAGGACCTCCTGGGCGGCAAGGGCGCCAACCTCGCCGAGATGACCAACCTGGGTCTCCCGGTGCCGCCCGGCTTCACCATCACCACCGAGGCCTGCAAGGTCTACCTCGACAGCGGCGAGGAGCCCGCGGCACTGCGTGACGAGGTGAGTGCGCACCTCGACGCCCTCGAGCAGAAGATGGGCAAGAAGCTCGGCCAGGCCGACGACCCCCTGCTCGTCTCCGTCCGCTCCGGCGCCAAGTTCTCCATGCCCGGCATGATGGACACCGTCCTGAACATCGGCCTCTCCGACAAGTCGGTGCAGGGCCTGGCCAAGCAGGCCGGCGACGACCGCTTCGCGTGGGACTCCTACCGCCGCCTCATCCAGATGTTCGGCAAGACCGTCCTCGGCGTCGACGGCGAGCTCTTCGAGGAGGCCCTCGACAAGGCCAAGGAGGCCAAGAAGGTCGCGGTCGACACCGAGCTGGAGGCCGCCGACCTGAAGAAGCTGGTCACCGCCTTCAAGAAGATCGTGAAGAAGGAGGCCGGCCGGGACTTCCCGCAGGACCCGCGCGAGCAGATGGACTTCGCCATCAAGGCGGTCTTCGAGTCCTGGAACACCGACCGCGCCAAGCTCTACCGCCGCCAGGAGCGCATCCCGGGCGACCTCGGCACCGCCGTCAACGTCTGCTCCATGGTCTTCGGCAACCTGGGCCCCGACTCCGGCACCGGCGTCGCCTTCACCCGCGACCCCGCCTCCGGCCACCAGGGCGTCTACGGCGACTACCTCCAGAACGCCCAGGGCGAGGACGTCGTCGCGGGCATCCGCAACACCGTGCCGCTCGCCGAGCTGGAGAGCATCGACAAGAAGTCGTACGACCAGCTCATGCAGATCATGGAGACCCTGGAGAACCACTACAAGGATCTCTGCGACATCGAGTTCACCATCGAGCGCGGCCAGCTGTGGATGCTCCAGACCCGTGTCGGCAAGCGCACCGCCGGTGCCGCCTTCCGCATCGCCACCCAGCTGGTGGACCAGGGCCTGATCGACGAGACCGAGGCGCTGCAGCGCGTCAACGGCGCCCAGCTCGCGCAGCTGATGTTCCCCCGCTTCGACGAGCACGCCAAGGCCGAGCAGGTCGGCCGGGGCATCGCCGCCTCGCCGGGCGCGGCGGTCGGCAAGGCGGTCTTCGACTCCTACACCGCCGTCAAGTGGTCCCGCTCGGGCGAGAAGGTCATCCTGGTCCGCCGGGAGACCAACCCCGACGACCTGGACGGCATGATCGCGGCCGAGGGCATCCTCACCTCCCGCGGCGGCAAGACCTCCCACGCGGCCGTCGTCGCGCGCGGCATGGGCAAGACCTGTGTCTGCGGCGCCGAGGAGCTGGAGGTCGACACCAAGCGGCGCCGGATGACGGTCCCGGGCGGGCACGTCGTCGAGGAGGGCGACGTCATCTCCATCGACGGCTCCAGCGGCAAGGTCTACCTGGGCGAGGTCCCGGTGGTCCCCTCCCCGGTCGTGGAGTACTTCGAGGGCCGCATGCACGCCGGCGCCCACGACGCCGACGAACTCGTCGAGGCCGTGCACCGGATCATGGCCTTCGCCGACCGCAAGCGCCGGCTGCGGGTGCGGGCCAACGCGGACAACGCCGAGGACGCGCTGCGCGCCCGTCGCTTCGGCGCGCAGGGCATCGGCCTGTGCCGTACGGAGCACATGTTCCTCGGTGACCGCCGGGAACTGGTCGAGCGCCTCATCCTGGCCGACACGGAGGAAGAGCGCCAGGAGAGCCTGAAGGCGCTGCTCCCGATGCAGAAGCAGGACTTCGTGGAGCTGTTCTCCGCGATGGACGGCCTGCCGGTGACGATCCGTCTCCTCGACCCGCCGCTGCACGAGTTCCTCCCCGACATCACGGAACTCTCGGTCCGCGTGGCCCTCGCCGAGTCCCGCCAGGAGCCGCACGAGAACGAGCTGCGCCTGCTCCAGGCCGTGCACCGGCTGCACGAGCAGAACCCGATGCTGGGCCTGCGCGGCGTCCGCCTCGGCCTGGTCATCCCCGGCCTGTTCACCATGCAGGTCCGGGCCATCGCCGAGGCCGCGGCCGAGCGCAAGAACGCCAAGGGCGACCCGCGCGCCGAGATCATGATCCCGCTCGTCGGCACCGTCCAGGAGCTGGAGATCGTCCGCGAGGAGGCCGACCAGGTCGTCGCCGAGGTCGAGGCGGCCACGGGCGTGTCGCTGAAGCTGTCGATCGGCACGATGATCGAGCTGCCGCGCGCCGCGCTCACCGCCGGTCAGATCGCCGAGGCCGCGGAGTTCTTCTCCTTCGGCACCAACGACCTCACCCAGACGGTGTGGGGCTTCAGCCGGGACGACGTCGAGGCCAGCTTCTTCACCGCCTACCTGGAGAAGGGCATCTTCGGGGTGTCCCCCTTCGAGACGATCGACAAGGACGGCGTCGGCTCCCTGGTGAAGGCGGCGGCGAAGGCGGGCCGCGAGACCCGCCCCGACCTCAAGCTCGGCGTCTGCGGCGAGCACGGCGGCGACCCGGAGTCGGTCCACTTCTTCCACGAGGCCGGTCTCGACTACGTCTCCTGCTCCCCCTTCCGCATCCCGGTCGCCCGCCTCGAGGCCGGCCGCGCGGCCACCCAGTCGGAGGGCAGCGACCACCGCTGACCCCTCCCGCAAGACCCCGGAGCCGCCGTCGGTCCCCGACCCTCAACCGATCGGCGGCGGCTCCGGTGCACGAAAAAAGGGGCGGCACCCTGTGCGGGGGTGCCGCCCCTCCTGTGTGTCCCGCACCCGTCAAGGCGTCAGCCGGGCCGCCAGCTCGGCCAGCTTGTCGACGACTCCCTGAACCGAGGAGAAGTCCTCCCCGGCGTCGCCTTCGACGGTGGTTTCGACCCGGTACCCCTCGGTCGTGGGATCCACGAGGATCCGGACGGCTGTCACGTCGCGGTAGTCGGCCGAAAACCTCAGTGCGCCATGGGTGACGTACGGAAAGAGCCGGCGGACCTCCGGGTGTGCATGCCCTCTTCTGAGGATCTCGTTCAGGTCGGGGAACGCGTCGCTGCGCAGCACCTTCTCCCACTGGGTTTCGACGGGATCCCCGTCCTCGTGCGCCTGTGCCATGGCGTCGTATTCCATGAAGGGGCACTTCTCGGCCAGTTGCCTCAATGGCGCGCCGGTGCGCCAGAGAGCGATCACCTGAGCCACCGAGGCGAGGTCGCTCGTCCCGCCGGATGCCCATACATGCGCGTCGCCGTGTATGGAGACGGAGAACTTCCTCTTCTGGCTTCCGAGGAGAACGGAGACGACCCCTCTGCCGGTGTCTGCGGTCGCCGTCGAGTACGCGGCATGCGCGTAGGGACCGGAGGGTGCCACCGGCCCCAATGCGATCCCGGCTTCCCCGGCTGCTTCGGTGATCGCACGCGAGAGGCCCCCGGCCTGCTCAGATCGTGCCTTCGGTGTTGACCGGACCGACCTGGAAGAGGCCGGAGCAGATCTTCCAGGCGGCCGGGACGAGGACCGCCTGGTGCGAGGCCGGGGGATAGACCCTCAGATAGGTGCCGGTACGCAGGCACGGACCGCCGACGGGGCCGTTGGTGGTGCGGACGACCGCCGAGGCCGAGTGGCCGGGGGCCAGGGTGACGGTGGAGTAGGACGTGCCGCTGCGGGTGGCGGCCGGTCCGATCTGCCGGTGCGCGGTGTCGAGGGCGCTGACGCCCGGGTAGCCGCGCAGGGCGCAACCGGTGGTGCTGGTGTTGGTGAACTGGATCGGCCAGTAGAGCGAGCCCGCCGCGCCCTCCTTGCGGCCCATGGAGAGGTAGAGGTCGCTCACGGTGCACGTACGCGGGCTGCTCGTCGCCTGCGACGCCTGGGCTGTAGTGGTCATGCTCCACGTGGCCCCCGCGGTCGCCAGCCCCGCGAGGACGGCGGTCAGAGAGGCGGCGAGGCCGCGCCGGGAGAAGTGGTGGGAATGCAGGGACATGGCGCATCCGCCTCCATCATCGGGCGAATGGGTGGCAAGGTCACTGGATTGGACGCGGCCCCGGCGGAAAAGGTTGTACCTGCCATTGGAACACCGCCCCGCGCGAGGCGCCGCCGGGACGGGACATGGGGTCACCATCCCTCCACGCCGTCGGCCAGCCGCCGGTGCCACCAGGGCGCTCCCCACTCGGCCAGCGGGTCGGGAAGGGTGAGCAGCAGATAGCGGTGGTCCAGTGGTTGCATCGCGCGTCGCAGTTCGGCTCGGGCCCGGGAAGGGAGCCGGGGCAGGATGTCCGCCAGGGCGTCGCGGGCCTGTCGTACGTCGTCGAGGGCGCAGCCGGGGCACGCGGCGCAGAAGGATTCGCGGGGGTAGCGGGGCCGGGAGCCCGGCGAGTGGAGGAACGACCGGTAGCCGCGCAGGGCGGCGTCCGTCGCGCCGGGTCCGTACCAGAAGCCCGGGGAAAGCCGCTCCGCGCGGTGGACGGCGAGGCTGGTGCGGGGCGACAGGCCGCGTATCCGGGCGGGTGGGGTCTCTTGCCAGGAGCGGAGGCCCGGGTGACCGAGGGCGTCGCGCAGGGCGCCCGGACGGTTACGGGGCATCGGCCTTTCGGAGTGTGGTCATGGACCGCATGATCCCCGAGGGGACATCCTTGTGGCCAGAGATTTCCGGCCCGCCGCCCTCACGGAAGGACCCGCCCATGCCAGCCTGGGATGCCGACCTCATCCCCGACCAGACCGGCCGCACCGTCGTCGTCACCGGTGCCAACAGCGGCCTCGGCTACGTCACCGCACGGGAGCTGGCGCGCAGGGGTGCGCGGGTGGTGATGGCGTGCCGGAGTGAGGCGCGGGGGAGGGAGGCCGTCGAGCGGGTCACGAGGGAAGTACCAGGGGGGTCCGCGGAGTTGGGTCTGCTGGACCTCGGTGACCTCGCGTCCGTACGGGAGTTCGCGAGCGGCCTGCCGTACGACCGGATCGACCTGCTCGTCAACAACGCCGGCGTGATGGCGCTGCCGTACGGGACGACGGCCGACGGCTTCGAGACCCAGTTCGGCGTCAACCACCTGGGCCACTTCGCCCTCACCGGCCTGCTGCTGCCCGCGCTGCTCGCCGCGCCCGGCGCCCGGATCGTGACCGTGTCCAGCATGATGCACACGCTGGCCAACATCGACCCCGCCGATCTCGACAGCACGCGCCGGTACCGGCGTTGGGTCGCCTACGCCCGCTCCAAGACCGCCAACCTGCTCTTCACGCACGAGCTGGCGCGCCGGCTGGCGGCACACGGGTCGGACGTGGTGGCCGCCGCGGCTCACCCCGGATACGCGGCCACCAACCTCCAGACCGCCGGTCCCCGCGCCGAGGGACGCCGGGGCGCCGAACGGCTCATGAAACTCGGCAACCGGGTCATCGCCCAGCCGGCCGAGGCGGGCGCCCTGCCCACGCTGTACGCGGCGACCGCCCCCGACGTACGGCCCGACGCGTTCTTCGGCCCGTCGTTCGCCATGTGGCGGGGCGCGCCGGCGCCGTCCTGGCGGGCGCCGTGGACGCTCAACGACGCGATGGGCGAGCGGCTTTGGGAGGAGTCCGAGCGGCTGACGGGAGTCACGTACGACGTGCTGAAGGCATGACGCCCCACCATCGATGACCGGTCGACAGCATCGACGACCGGTCGATCACGGCCAGGCCGCCCGCTGGAACACCCCCGGCGTCACCCCGTAGCTGCGGACGAACCAGCGGTGCAGGTGGCTCTGGTCCGCGAAGCCGGTCTCCGCCGCCGCGAGGGACGCCGGCCGGCCGGCCGCGAGCAGCTGCCGGGCCCGGCTGAGGCGCAGGTGGCGCTGGTAGTCGCTGGGTGCCATGCCGTACTCCTCGCGGAACGCCCGGTACAGCGCGAAACGGCTCACCCCCGCCGCGTCCGCCAGGTCCCGCGCGGACAGCTGCTCGGCGAAGCGGTCGCGCAGCATGTCCCGGGCCCGGCGCGCCGCCCGGGTCTGCTCGCCCGGCGCGGACAGCAGCCGGGTGCGCGCCGGGCGGGTCGCGCCCCGGGCGGCCATCGCCGTGACCGCGGCCGTCAGCCGTTCGTCGCGTACGAGGTCTTCCGCGCCGCCGGTGAGGGCGGCGTGCAGCCGGGTCAGGGCACGGCTGAGCACCGGGTCGTGGAAGGCCGGTGCGGCGAAGAGGGGCAGCGGGGCGGGCCCCCCGGCGCCGTCCGCCGCGTCCGCGAGGACCGCGCCGACCAGGTCGGGGCCGAGGTGCACGATCCGGTACTGGTAGCCGAGCTCGGAGGAGGACTGCCCGTCGTGCGGCTCGTCCGGGTTGAACGCCATCACCATGCCCGCCCCGCTGACGTGCGAGGCGCCCCGGCAGTGGAAGCGCTGGGCGCCCTCCTCGGTGAAGCCGAAGGAGTACGTGTCATGGCGGTGCGGGGCGTAGACGTGCTCGTAGAAGTGGGCGTGCATCGCCTCCAGCGGACGCTCGGGATCACGCCAGTACCGGGCCCAGGCCTCGCCGTGCATGCGCCCATTGTGCGACGCGGTGTGCGGGGCCCGCACGAGCGTTCAAGACCGCCGTCCGGCGCGGGCGGCAGGCTCGGCCCATGAGCACCGAGTCCGAGTCCGAGTACGAGTCCGGGTCCGCATCCGGGTCCACGACAGCTGCGTCCTCAGGGGCGGCGCGGCCCGGCTCCGAAGGCCCTCCGGCGCACCTCCTGCTCACCGTCACCATGGTGCTGTGGGGCTGCGCCTTCGCCTCCTCCAAGGAAGTCGTCGACCAGGTCCCGCACTCCGTCGCCGCGTTCCTCCGCTTCGGCGGCGGCGCGCTGGCCCTGCTGGTCGCGCTGCGGCTGTCCGCCGACCGGCGGACGAGGCCGGGGTGGCGGGAGCGCGGGCGGGCGGCGATGGCCGGGGTGCTCGGCGTCTTCGTCTACAACGTCTGCTTCTTCTGGGGCCTGTCCCTGGCGCCCGCCATGGACGGCAGCCTGATCATCCCGGTGCTGAGCCCCGTGCTGACCTCGGCCGTCGTACTGCTGGCCGGGCGGGAGACGGCGTCCGTGGGACGAGTGGCCGGGCTCGTGCTCGGCCTGGCGGGCGCGGTGGTGTTCTTCCTCGGTGCGGGCGGCGCGGCGGGCGGCGGAGGCGGCCGGCTCGCCGGTGACCTGCTGTTCCTCGCCGCCGCGGCCTGCTGGGCGGCGTTCACACTGCTGGGGCCGCGGGTACTGGCGGGCATCGAGCCGCTGCGGGCGACCACCTACGCGACCGTGGCGGGCGCCCTGCTGCTCGGTGTGTACTCCGCCCCGGACTGGGGCCACACCGACTGGTCGGGCGCGGGCACCGGCGTATGGCTGAACGTCGTCTTCCTGGCCCTCGGCCCGGCGGCCCTCGCCAACCTGCTGTACTACCGGGGCGTGAAGGCGGTGGGGCCCGCGTCCGCCTCGCTGATGATGTTCCTCGTCCCCGCCATCGGCACGCTGTGCGCCGCCGTCTTCCTCGGGGAGTCCTTCACGGGCACCCAGTCGGCGGGCGCCGGGATCCTGGTGGCGGGAGCGGTCCTGGCCGCCGCGCGCGGGCGGCGCGGCGGCCGGACCTGAGCGTCAGCCGGACAGCAGCCTCAGGAGGCCCGTACCTCGTACGCGGCGATCGTCACCGACTCGTCGTCCAGGCACTCCCCGCTGGCCAGGTCGAAGCGCTGCTTCAGCAGCGGGGAGGCGACGAACGGCCGGCCCTGGTAGGTGCCGGTCAGGCCGCGGGAGAGGACCGCCGCGCCGCCGAACGGATCGCGGTTGTCGACGCCGTACAGCTGGCCGTTCCGGTCGCGGAACAGGGCGACCTGGCGGCCGTCCGGCAGCAGCGCGGCCACACCGCGGCCCGGGGTGAGGGCGCCCAGGTCGCAGACCGTGAACCAGTCGTCGGCCTCGGCGTCCACGCGGAGCTGGATCTTCAGGTCGGTGGTCTCGGGTGCCAGGGTCATCGCTGGGCGCTTCCTTCCAGAATGTCTTCGGTGGGGCGCATGCCGATGGACAGCAGCGGCAGGTCGGGCTTCATCTGGTCGCGTTCGGGGACGAACCCGACGACCGGGTCGGGGGTGTCCGGGGCGTTCACGAAGGACACGAACCGGGCCAGCTTCTCGGGATCGTTGATGGTCTCGGCCCACTCGTCGCGGTAGCCGCCGACGTGCGCCGTCATCAGCGCCTCCAACTCCTCGCAGATGCCGAGCGAGTCCTCCACCACCACGTCCCGTACGTGGTCCAGGCCGCCAGGGATCCGCTCCAGCCAGGTGGAGGTGCGCTCCAGACGGTCGGCGGTGCGGATGTAGAACATCAGGAACCGGTCGATCAGACGGATCAGTTCGGCGTCGGACAGGTCCTGGGCCAGCAGGTCCGCGTGGCGCGGGGTCGCGCCGCCGTTGCCGCCGACGTACAGGTTCCAGCCGTTGGAGGTGGCGATCACGCCGAAGTCCTTCGACTGGGCCTCCGCGCACTCCCGGGCGCAGCCGGAGACCGCGGACTTGAGCTTGTGCGGGGAGCGCAGCCCTCGGTAGCGCAGCTCCAGGTCGATCGCCATCCGCACGGAGTCCTGCACGCCGTAGCGGCACCAGGTCTGGCCCACGCAGGACTTCACCGTGCGCAGCGACTTGCCGTAGGCGTGCCCGGACTCGAAGCCGGCGTCCACCAGCCGCGCCCAGATCAGCGGCAGTTGCTCCACGCGGGCGCCGAACATGTCGATCCGCTGACCGCCGGTGATCTTCGTGTAGAGGCCGAAGTCCCGGGCGATCTCGCCGATCACGATCAGCTTCTCCGGAGCGATCTCGCCGCCGGGGATGCGCGGCACGACCGAATACGAGCCGTTCTTCTGGAGGTTGGCGAGGAAGTGGTCGTTGCTGTCCTGGAGGGCCGCCTGCTCGCCGTCCAGGACGTAGCCGCTCGCGCCGATCGTCGGGGCGAGGGAGGCGATGATCGAGCCGACCGCCGGCTTGCAGACCTCGCAGCCGTCACCGCCCCGGGCGCCCTCGCGGCCGTACCGGTCCAGCAGGTCCTGGTACGAGGTGACGCGCAGGGCGAGGACGATCTCGTACAGCTCCTCGCGGGTCTGGGAGAAGCAGCCGCACAGGCCCTTGTCGACCTCGACGCCGCTCGCCTCCAGTTCGGCGGTGACCAGCTGGCCGAGCACCTTCACACAACTGCCGCAGCCGGTACCGGCCTTGGTGCACTTCTTCACCTCGGGCACGGTGGTGCAGCTGTGCTCGGTGACCGCGCCCCGGATGGCGCCCTTGCTGACGTTGTGGCAGGAGCAGATGATCGCCTCGTCCGGGAGGGCGGACGGGCCCAGCTGGGCGCCGCCGCCGGCTCCGGCGGGCAGGACGAGCGACTCGGGGGAGATCGGGGGCACCGAGCCGGTCAGCGCGCGCAGGGTGCCGTACGCGTCCGCGTCGCCGACCAGGATGCCGCCGAGCAGTGTGCCGTCCCGGCCGATGACCAGCTTCTTGTACAGGCCCGCGCGGGAGTCGGAGTAGACGACGTCCAGGCAGTCCGCGGTCGCGCCGTGCGCGTCGCCGAAGGAGGCCACGTCCACGCCGAGGAGCTTGAGCTTGGTGGACAGGTCGGCGCCGGTGAACGCCGCCTCGTCGTCCGCGATGGTCGCCGCGGCCGTCTCCGCCTGCTCGTACCCAGGCGCCACCAGCCCGTACACCCGGCCGTCCGCCGCCAGCGCGCACTCGCCGATCGCGAACACGTGCGGGTCGGCGACCGTGCGGCACTGCTCGTCGACCGTGATGCCGCCGCGCTCGCCGACCGTGAGGCCGCAGTCGCGGGCGAGCTGGTCGCGGGGGCGGACACCGGCGGAGAACACCACCAGGTCGGTGGCGAGTTCGGAGCCGTCGGACAGCTTCATACCGGTGACGGCACCCGCGGAGTCGACCACGACCTCCTGCGTGCCCACGCCGGTGTGCACGGTCAGGCCCATGTCCTCGATGGTGCGCAGCAGCGCGGCGCCGCCGCCGTCGTCGACCTGCACCGGCATCAGGCGCGGCGCGAACTCCACGATGTGCGAGGTGAGTCCGAGACCCTTCAGCGCACCGGCCGCCTCGAGACCGAGCAGACCACCGCCGACCACGGCGCCCACCCGGGCCGTCTTCGCGTACTCCTCGATCGCGAACAGGTCCTCGATCGTGCGGTAGACGAAACAGCCCTCGGCGTCCTTGTTCGGGACCGGCGGCACGAAGGGGTACGAGCCGGTGGCGAGGACGAGCGTGTCGTATCCGAAGACCTGACCCGACCTGGCCGTGACCTTCCTCGCCTCGCGGTCGATCGTCTCCGCCGGGTCGCCGACGTACAGCTCGATGCCGTGCGTGTCGATGAACTCCATGTCGGTCATGGACAGGTCCTCGGGCGTCCTGCCCGAGAAGTACGAGGTGAGCGCCACGCGGTCATAGGCGGGACGCGGCTCCTCGCACAGCACGACCACGCGGTGCGTGGCGGTCAGGCCGCGCTCGGCGAGCGCTTCGAGGAAGCGCTGGCCGACCATGCCGTGGCCGACGAGCACGATCGTGGGGGTGGCCCCCAGGGTGGCGGTCATCAGGAGCCTCCATCGTTGGTGAGCAGGTGGAGCAGGGGGCCGCCGTCCGTGGGGAGCGGCTCTGCTCCCTCCCAGGCGCGGGCGAGCGCGCCGACGGTGCCGAGTTCGCCGACCAGGACGCCGCCGACCAGCCGGTCGTCGCGGACGACGACCTTGCGGTAGGTGCCCCGGGTGGCGTCGGTGAGCTGCACGACGTCGTCGCCGGGGCGCGGCTCGGGCTCCCCGAAGGCGGCGAGGTCGAAGGGGGAGTCCGGCCCGGTCAGGGTGAGCCGGGTCAGTGAACGGGTGCCGGTGTAGCGGGCGCCGGCGCGGCCGGCGAGCAACTCGGCCAGTGCCTCGGCCTGTTCGAGGGCCGGGGCGGCGAGGCCGTACACCGTGCCGTCGTGCTGGGCGCAGTCACCGATCGCGTGGATGTGCGGGTCGGAGGTGCGCAGTTCGTCGTCGACCAGGATGCCCTTGCGGACAGCGAGCCCGGCGTCCTGGGCGAGACCGGTGCGCGGGTGCACCCCGCAGGCCAGGACCACGAGGTCGGCGTCGAGGGCGTAGCCGTCGGCCATCTCCACCGAGCGGACCGCGCCGGCCACGCAGCGCACGTCCCGCACCCGGCACTCGGTGTGCACCTCGGCACCCAAATCCTCCAGATGGCGCCGGACGAGCTTCGAGGCGGCCGGGTCGAGCTGACGCTCCATCAGTCGTTCGCCCTGCTGGGCGAGTACGACCTGCGCGCCGCGCACCGCGAGCGCCCGGGCCGCGGACACCCCGAGCAGCCCGCCGCCGATGACGACCGCCCGCACACCCGGCCGGACCGCCTTGGACAGGCCCAGGCAGTCGTCCATCGTGCGGAACGCGTGCACGCCCTCGGGGAGTTCGTGGTCCGGGGTGAACAGGCCGCGCAGCGGCGGGAGTACGGGGTTGGAGCCGGTGGCCAGGACCAGCGCGTCGTATGCGATCTCCGAGCCGTCCGCGCAGCGCACCTGACGTGCGGCGCGGTCGATTCCGGTGACCCGGGTGCGGAGCAGGCCGTCGAACGCCGGGAGGGCGATCACCTCGGGTGCGTAACGGCCGGCCAGCACCTCGGCGAGCAGCACCCGGTTGTACGGGCGCTGCTCCTCCTCGCCCACGAGCAGCGCGGGCGTGCCGAGCTCACCGAGCCGCCGGGCGAGCCGTACGCCCGCGAGGCCGGCGCCGATCACCACCACACGCGTATTCGAGGTCATGCCCTTGAGCGTGCGGTGCGGACGTTACCCGGCCGCATCACATCTGTTTCCCGCGGGGAACGCTGCCCTCAGCGGGGGTGGGGTGGGGGTGTGAGGGGCCTGGGAGCGGGTCGTGCGCCGCTGTGAGGTGCTGGCGGCTCCCCGCTAGCGGCTCCCCGTCAGGTGGGCGAACACGACCACGTTCCCCTGGTACCCGGTCGTCTTCGAATAGCCGCCACCGCAGGTGATCACCCGCAGCTCGGGGCGCTTCGCCGCGCCGTACACCTTCTCGTCGGGGAAGTTCCGCGCCGAGTACACCTCCACCGCGTCCACGGTGAACACGGCCACGCTCCCGTCCTGCCGGGCGATCTCGATCGCGGCGCCGCGCCTGAGGGCGCCGAGGTCGTAGAAGACGGCGGGGCCCTCGGTGTTGTCGACGTGCCCGGCGACGATCGCGGTGCCCCGCTCGCCGGGGCTGGTGCCGGCCTCGTACCAGCCGGCGAGGTTCTTGTTCCCCGCGGGCGGCACGTCCAGGCTGCCCGAACCCGTCAGGCCCAGCCCCATCAGCGGGGCGTTCACCCGGATCGCGGGGATGCGGATACGGGTGGGCGGCGAGGGCGCCAGCGCGGGGGACGCGAGCCGCTCCTCGGCCGGATCGGGGCGGCCCTCCACGGCGGACGGCTGGGGCGGGGCGTGGGTCCCGTAGCCGCTGCCCAGCAGCCACACGCCGGAGCCCAGGGCGGCCACGGTGACCGCTGTTATCGCGGTGTCCCCGATCCTGCGCATGTTTCCCGGGCCCCTTCCCGAATCCCTTCCTGGAGCTGGACCCCCTTCCCCCTCCGGGCCACGAGGGGCATCGGGCCCGGAGGGGGAGGGGGTTGCGGTACCGGCTGACGGACAGCGGAGGGTGTCCGTCAGAACCCGTCGCCTCTCGCCCGGCGATGCAGGAGCCAGGTACCGCCCGCGGCGGCGACGGCCAGAGCCGCCACACCCGCCGTGGTATGCGTGGGGTCGGAGCCCAGTGCGCCCCCGACCCCCGTCTTCACACTTCCGTGCGGCTGCAGCTGGTCGCGTGCCGTCACCAGCGTCACCACCAGGTCGCCCGTCACCCGCTTGCCGTCCTCGGCCGCGCCGCCCGTACCGGAGTCACCGGTCTCGCCGCCCTTGCCGGCCGTACCGCCCTCGGCGCACCGCGCGACGATCTCGTACGTCCCCTGCTGGGCGCTCGGCGGCACCCGGAACTGCCCGATCGCCTCGCCCTCGTGCGTACTGGGCGCCAGCATGAACGTTCCGGCACCCACCGCGGTGGCGTCCCCGGCCGCCGCGCCGCGCCCCGCGCAGGCCGCCGTGTTCACCGTGACCGTGTCGCCGGGTGCCACGGTGGACGGGTACACGTCGAGCCCGGTGGTGTTCCCGGCGTACGCGGGCGTGGTGGCCAGCCCGGCGCTGGCGGCGGCGAGCGCGGTACCGGTCAGCAGACGGGCGGTGCGACGCATGGTGCTCCCTCGAGCTCGTCCGACTCCTTGACGTGCTCTTCCGAGGTAAGTGGCACATGGCCGCGCGCGCTTGTCGAGCGAAGGCCGGGGGATGGGATGAACGGGTGTCACCGCCCGGCCCGCCGAGCGGCGTTCCGGCAGGTCACGGGCGTACGACAGCCCCCGAACAAGAGCACCCGAACGGCCGGGCGCCCCGGGGTGAACGTCTGGGCGCCGGGCCCCCTAACCCTGCGGCAGCCTCAGCGCCAGCCCGTCCAGGACGACGTCCAGGCCGTAGGCGAACTTGGCGTCGCGCACCCGCACGGGGTCCTCCGCCGCCGCGGAGGCCTCGGCGTAGGACTCGGCGAGGTGGTCGCGGCCGGCCGCGGCCTGCTGGACGTCGGGAAGCAGCCGGGCGACGAACTCGTCCTCGCCGTGCCCGGAGCGGGCGACCGTGGTGAGCCAGGCGGCCTCCGTGGTGCTCATGCCGAGCGTGTAGGACAGCACCGCGTCGATCGCGCCCCGCGGCTCGGGGAAGCCGATCGTCGTGAACAGCGCGGCCAGTCGCTCGAAGTAGGTCATCAGGTTGGGGCCGAGGTAGGTGAGGCCGGCCTGGCCGATGACCGAGGACAGCCAGGGGTGTTTGAGCGCCGTCGCCCGGAAGGAGTTCGCGGCCTCGCTGACGGCGGCCCGCCAGTCGGGGCTGTCCGCGGGCGGTACGTGGGTCTCGGCGGCGACCTCGTCCACGGCCAGCTCCATCAGCTCGTCCTTGGTGGCCACGTGCCGGTAGAGGGAGGTCGCGCCGGCGTTCAGTCGGGCGCCGAGCTTGCGCATGCTCAGCGCGTCCACTCCCTCGGCGTCCAGCATGACGATCGCCTCGCGGACGATCGCCTCCCGGCTGAGGCCGGGCTGGTCGGGTTCGCGGCGCCGGCGGGCCCAGACGGAGGGGACCGGGTCCGGTTGCGTCGTCTTCGCCTTGGCGGCCATGAGGCTCCTCTACGGCTCTCGCGCCCATCCCCGACGGGCCCGTCTGCGTACATCGTGCGCGTCCAGCGTACAGCGATCGGGGTTGCGCACACTGTTCCGCCGTGCGTACAGTGTTCGCAGACGCCGACGGAACGGTGTTCGCAAGACGGGAACAGTGTGCGCACGGTGCGCACAGTGTGCAGGTGCGCGTATGCGTCAACCGGGAGGAAGACCGATGGAAGCCCTGAAGGAGAACTCGAGGCAGCCGCGCGACCCCCGCCGCTGGTGGATCCTCGTCGTGCTGTGCCTGAGCACGCTGGTCCTGGTGATCGACAGCATGGCCCTGACCGTCGCGGTGCCCTCGATGACCGAGGACCTCGGGGCGAGCGCCCAGCAGACCCAGTGGATCCTCGACTCCTACATCCTGGTCTTCGCCGGCCTGCTGCTCACCTCGGGCAGCCTCGGTGACCGCTTCGGCCGCCGGAAGGTGATGCTGATCGGCCTGCTGCTGTTCGGGGCGGCGTCACTGGCCGCGGTCTTCTGCGCCAACCCCGGTGAAGTGATCGCGGCGCGGGTCGCGATGGGCGTCGGCGGCGCGCTGATCATGCCCTCCACCCTGTCGATCCTCATCACCGTCTTCGACGAGGAGGAACGCGGCAAGGCGATGGCCGCGTGGGGTTCGGTGTCGATGCTCGGCCTGGTGGGCAGCCCGATCCTCGGCGGCGTGCTGATCGACCACTTCTCCTGGCACTCGATCTTCTTCCTCAACGTGCCGGTCGTCGCCCTGGCCGTAGCCGCGGGCCTGCTCCTCATGCCGGAGTCCAAGGCGCCCTGGCAGAAGGCCGATCCGCTGGGCGCGGTGCTCTCCGCCACCGGGATGACCGCCCTGGTCTGGTGGATCACCGAGATCCCGCAGCACGGCGCGTTCGCGGGCCGCTCCCTGCTCACCCTCGCGACCGCGGTCGCCACCCTCACCGGCTTCGTCGTCTGGCAGAACGTGACCACCGCCCCGATGGTCCCGCTGTCCCTCTTCAAGCACCGCAACTTCAGCGGTGGTTCGCTCTCCCTGGCCCTGGTCCAGATCGGCAACGGCGGTCTGCTGCTGGTCCTGACCCAGTACCTCCAGTTCGTCCTCGGCTACTCGCCCATCAAGGCGGGCCTGGCCTTCCTGCCGCTGGCGGTGACCGCGCTGATCGGCAACACGGGAGGCGTCAAGCTCGCCGCCAAGATCGGCAACCGCTTCGTGATCCTCACCGGCATGCTGGTGATGGTCGCCTGCTTCGCCCTGCTGACCACGGTCGACGCCGGCTCCGGCTTCACCGTCCCGGCGATCGCCCTCGGCCTCCTCGGCCTCGGCGCGGGCATGGCGATGCCGGCCGCGGTCGGCGCGCTGATGGGTACCATCCCGGCGGACAAGGCGGGCGTCGGCTCGGCCCTGAACGACACCATCCAGCAGGCCGGCACCGCCCTCGGCATCGCGATCCTCGGCTCCCTCCTCTCGAGCGGCTACACGCACCGCATGCCCTCCAACGCCCCCACCGCGGCCCGCCAGTCCATCGCCGGCGCCTTCACCACCACCGACCCGGCCCTCCTGCACTCGGCTCGCGAGGCCTTCACCTCCGCGATGTCCACCACCTTCACCCTCAGCGCGGCCGGCGTCCTCGCGGCGGCCGTCCTGGCCACCCTGATGATGCGCGACACCAAGCCGCAGCAGTCGGCCGAATCCCCGGCGCAGGAGCCGGAGTTGGTCGCCTGACCGAGGCCTCGCACGAGAGGGCCGGCGCCTGAACAGGCACCGGCCCTCTCGCGCACGTGCACGAGCGGTAACGCCGGCGCCTACGCCCAGTTCGGCACGGACGGAAACCTCGCCGTCTACACCGCGTCCGGCACCTCCAAGTGGTCCACCGGCCTGGCCGCGACCACCGGCGCGACCCTCCAGATCCGAGCCGACTCCACCATCGCGATCGTCGGCAGCGACGGCAGCGCGATGCCGTGGAAGCAGGGCACGGCAGGCGCGGTCCCGGCTGCCGACGCCACCACCCGTTACACCTACACGCCCGCCGGCCACGTGGAGACGATCGGCGACAGCGCCGGCAACACGTGGTCCTACAAGTACGACCTGCTCGGCGAGAAGACCTCCCAGTCCGACCCCGACGCGGGCACGACGACCTTCGACAAGTACGATGTCCTGGGCAACCTTCAGCAGACCACCGACCCGCGCGGTCAGGTGCTGTCGTACAGCTACGACTGGGACAACCGCCTCACCGCCGAGTACGCCGCGCCGTGGTCGGCCACCCCCGACCCGGCGAAGCAGCTCACCTCCCGGCTCTACGACACGCTCGCCAAGGGCTACCCGACATCCTCGACCCGGTACGTGGGCGGCGCGAGCGGCAAGGCGTACACCGAGGCGGTCACTGGCTACAACACCGCGTACCAGCCGCTGGGTTCGACGCTCACGATCCCGTCCGCCGACGGCTTCCCGGGTACCGCGGGCAAGGACAGCGGCACGGTCACCTACAGTCTGGCCTCCTCCTACACCCCGACCACGGGCCTGCTGGCGACCATCGACTACAAGGCGGACGGCGGACTGCCCGCCGAGCGCGTCGGCTACGGCTACACCCTGCAGGGCGTGCTGGACGGGTTCGGCGGTGCCATCAACGTCGCCGACACCCCCGACTACCTGGACGGCACGGTCCACGACCCCTTCGGGCGGGTCCTGCGGGCCAACTACGGCCCGGTCGGCAAGGAACTGGTGACCTTCGCCCAGTACGACGCCACCACCGGCCGCACCACGCAGACCAGCAGCATGGTGCAGACCTCCACCACCGCCCTGGACGTCGTCAACTACCGCTACAACCAGGCAGGCGAACTCACCGCCACCGACGACCTGCAGAACAACACCACCCACGACACCCAGTGCTTCAGCTACGACGCCTTCCAGCGCCTCACCGCCGCCTGGACGGACACGGCCGGCATCAGCGACTCCAGCAGTGCTCCGGTGGGCGCGGTCGGCGGCTGCACGACGTCGTCAGTACAGACGAGCGCGGCACCGGTCAAGACGAAGACGGTCGGCGGCCCGGCACCGTACTGGCAGACGTATACCTACGACCTGCTGGGCGACCGCACCGGCATGGTCGACCACGACACCTCCGGTAACGCACTGGCCGACACCACGCAGGCCACGACCTACCCGGGCACGGACGCCACGACGTCCGCCACCCACCCCAACCAGGCTGGCCCGACCACCACCAGCAACCCCGCCAGCGGGACGGCCACCCAGACCCCTTCGTACACGGAGTCGAACGGCAAGAACGCCGGCAACACGGTCAGCCGTGCGACGAAGACGACAGGACCGATCACCACCGGCTTCACCCTCACCGGCGGCGGCAAGCTGTGCGTGGAGGAAACGGGATCCGGCGCAAAGGTCGACGTCAACACCTGTTCGTCGGCCGCGGCTCAGAAGTGGACGGTCGCGACCGACGGCACGGTGAAGGCGGGCGGCTTCTGCCTGGACACCGCGGGCAACGCCACCACTTCCGGCACGGGTGTCGTCGCTGACACCTGTTCCGCCGACGCCACCCAGAAATGGCGCCTGACAGCGACTGGCACCCTCGTCAACGCGGCCAAGAGCACCCTGTGCCTGACCGACCCCAGCGCGAGCGCCACCAAGGGCACCCAGCTGACCCTGACGACATGCGGCGGCAAGGGCCAGACCTGGTCGACGATCAAGAAGGGCGCACTCGCCGCCGGCCAGACGCAGACCTTCACTTACGACGCCGAGGGCCGCACCGCGACCGTCTCGACCCCGTCCGGCACCACCGACCGCACCAGCAAGTACCTGTACGACGCCGACGGCAACCTGCTGGAGCAGACCGCTTCGGTCGGCAGCACGGACAAGACCCGCATCCTGTACCTCTTCGGCGGCGCCGAGCAGTTGACGTTGGACGTCGCGGCGAAGACCTGCACGGGCCTGCGGTACTACGCGAGCCCGGACGGCACGACGATCACCCGTTCCAGCTCCGGCAGCGTCACCTACCAGGTGGCGAACGGGCAGGGCACGGCCACGACGGCGGTGGACGCCTCGACCCTGGCGGCCACACGCCGCTACTACGACCCGTACGGCAACCCGAGGGGCACCACTCCGTCCACCTGGGTGGCACCCGACGAGAACCACGGCTTCCTCGGCAAGCCGGACGACACCACGACGGGCCTGAACCTCCTGGGCGCCCGCAACTACGACCCGACTCTGGGCCGCTTCCTCACCGTCGACCCGGTCTTCGAGGCCGGCGACCCCAACCAGATGGGCGGCTACGCCTACGCCGGCGACAACCCGGCCAGCGGCTCCGACCCGAGCGGGCTGTGTGAATACGCCGGCGAGTCGAGCGGCTGCGCCGAAACCCATACCCACACCCACCCCTCTCCGGCCCCGACTTCGAGCCCCTCGCCTAGCCCGAGCCCTTCGCCCGGGCCGCCGCCCTCGCCTCACTCCGGTGGTGGCGGTGGTGGGGGTGGCTGCCACGGCTTCTTCGGCTGCCTGGGGCACGCCATCGACAAGGCAGCGCCGTACGTGGCCACTGCCGCGGTGGCAGTCACTGTCTACTCTGCCGCGACTGCCTGCACTGTGGAGTCCGGAGGGATTTTCGGTCCGGCGTGCTTCGAGGGCGGTACGACAGCCGTTGTCACCGCTTGCGGAGCGTTCCTCGGTGACTGCGGGCCCGGGGCAGAAGGTGAATCGGCCAGTGACGAAGCTCCGCGCGTAACTGACCCGAACGCGGCGGCGAAGTCGAGCGCCACCAGCAGGGCCCTCGAGGAGGCCGCAGCCGCCGCTGGCGATCTGGCCAGCCTTAGAGGTCATCTCATTTGGCCGAGTCGTTATGCTGTGGGCCGTGGTGGGGATTGTTGAGCGGCTGGTGCCAGACGAGTTGTGGGAGCTGTTCCAGCGAGTGGTGCCGGAGGCTCCTTCGCGGCCTCAAGGTGGTGGCCGGCGTCGGCACGGTGACCGGGAGGTGCTGGCCGCGATCGTGTTCGTGACCACCTCGGGCTGCACGTGGCAGCAGTTGCCGTCTGCGTCGTTCGGACCATCGGGAGCGACAGCCCACCGGCGTTTCTCGGAGTGGACGAAGGCCAGGGT
>NZ_JBIRWL010000015.1:0-252992 GCF_044387825.1 Streptomyces sp. NPDC020299 | reverse complement strand
CGACTCTATCAGATCTTTTCTCGATCCGATTTCCTCGGTGCTTTCCAGGTTCCCGCTCTCGCGTTTCCCTTTCCGGCGGTTCCGACTTTATCAGAGGTTCTGAGTCGGATTTTCCACCCGGCCCGGGAGACCAACATCCAGCGCATGAAGCACTTGGGTTCCCGATCGAGCGGAGCCGTAAACCTACTGGAGCGGGGCGCCCCGATGCAAATCGAGGTGCCCCGCTCCAGGTTCACGCGTACGAGGGGTCGTACGCAGGTCAGACCTCCACCACCACCGGGAGGATCATCGGCCTGCGGCGATACGTGTCCGAGACCCACTTGCCGAGGGTCCGGCGGATGAGCTGCTGGAGCTGGTGGGGCTCCACGACCCCGTCCTGGGCGGACCGCTCCAGTACTTCCGTGATCCTCGGGATGACGTCCGTGAAGGCGGAGTCCTCGATGCCGGAACCACGGGCCTGGACGTGCGGGCCCCCAGTGATCTTGCCGGTGGACGAGTCCATGACCACGAAGACCGAGATGATGCCCTCGTCGCCGAGGATCTTCCGGTCCTTCAGCGCCGGCTCGCCCACGTCACCGACGGAGAGCCCGTCGACGTACACGTAACCGGCCTGGACCTTGCCGGAGATCTTCGCCTTGCCCTCGACGAGGTCCACGACCACGCCGTCCTCGGCGATCACGATCCGGTCGTGCGGGACGCCGGTCAGGGCGCCCAGCTCGGCGTTGGCCCGGAGGTGGCGCCATTCGCCGTGCACCGGCATCAGGTTCTTCGGGCGGCAGATGTTGTAGAAGTACAGCAACTCGCCCGCGGACGCGTGGCCGGAAACATGCACCTTGGCGTTGCCCTTGTGGACGACGTTCGCGCCCCAGCGGGTCAGACCGTTGATCACGCGGTACACCGCGTTCTCGTTCCCGGGGATCAGCGACGACGCCAGGATGACGGTGTCGCCCTGGACGATCCTGATCTGGTGGTCGCGGTTGGCCATGCGCGACAGCGCGGCCATCGGCTCGCCCTGGGAGCCCGTGCAGACCAGGACCACCTCGTGGTCCGGGAGGTCGTCGAGCGTCTTGACGTCGACCACCAGACCCGGCGGGACCTTCAGGTAGCCCAGGTCGCGGGCGATGCCCATGTTGCGGACCATCGAGCGGCCGACGAAGGCGACCCGCCGGCCGTACTCGTGCGCCGCGTCCAGAATCTGCTGGATGCGGTGCACATGGCTGGCGAAGCTCGCCACGATGATCCGCTTGCGGGCACCCCCGAAGACCTGGCGCAGCACGTTGGAGATGTCCCGCTCGGGCGGCACGAACCCCGGGACCTCGGCATTCGTCGAGTCGGCGAGGAGGAGGTCGATGCCCTCCTCGCTCAGCCGCGCGAACGCGTGCAGGTCGGTCAGGCGGTTGTCCAGCGGGAGCTGGTCCATCTTGAAGTCGCCCGTGTGGACCGCCATGCCGGCGGGCGTCCGGATGGCCACGGCCAGGGCGTCGGGGATGGAGTGGTTGACCGCTACGAACTCGCAGTCGAAGGGTCCGATGCGCTCCCGGTGCCCCTCGGCGACCTCGAGCGTGTAGGGGCGGATGCGGTGCTCCTGGAGCTTGGCCTCGATGAGGGCGAGGGTCAGCTTGGAGCCGATCAGCGGGATGTCCGGCTTCTCGCGGAGCAGGAAGGGGACGCCGCCGATGTGGTCCTCGTGGCCGTGGGTGAGGACGATGCCCTCGATGTCGTCGAGGCGGTCTCTGACGGACGAGAAGTCCGGCAGGATCAGGTCGATTCCGGGCTGCTCCTCCTCGGGGAAGAGCACTCCGCAGTCGACGATCAGGAGACGGCCGCCGTATTCGAAGACCGTCATGTTCCGGCCGATCTCGCCGAGGCCGCCGAGCGGGGTGACCCGCAGGCCGCCCTCGGGGAGCGGCGAGGGCGGGCCCAGTTCAGGATGCGGATGACTCAAAAGACTCTCCTCACCACACACGCCACGTACCGGTTGGGCACGTGGCGCGCGTGACGTTCGTGCAGAAGCAGTTGTCGTTGTGGGGTACGGGCACCGGTGGCCCGCTGATTCGGTTGGTTTTCAGTTGTTGAGCCTTGGCGCGCGGCGGGACCGCGCGAAGTCTGGTGTTAGAGCTGTACCCCGCCGGCAGCAAGATCGATCTTGAGCTGGGCAATCTCCTCGGGCGCGAGCTCGACCATGGGCGGGCGCAGCGGTCCGCCGGGCAGGCCATGGAGCGCCAGCGCGGCCTTGGTGGTCATGACGCCCTGGGTGCGGAACATGCCGGTGTAGACCGGGAGCAGCTTCTGGTGGATCTCGGTCGCCTTCTGGACGTCGCCGGAGACGAAGGCCTCCACGAGGGCCCGCAGATCGGGGGTGACGACGTGGCCGACGACCGAGACGAAGCCGACCGCGCCCACGGAGAGCAGGGGCAGGTTGAGCATGTCGTCGCCGGAGTACCAGGCGAGGCCGGACTGGGCGATGGCCCAGCTGGCGCGGCCGAGGTCGCCCTTGGCGTCCTTGTTGGCGACGATTCTCGGATGCTCGGCGAGACGGACGAGCGTCTCGGTGTTGATGGGGACGCCGCTGCGGCCAGGGATGTCGTAGAGCATGACCGGGAGCTCGGCGGCGTCGGCGATGGCCGTGAAGTGCCGGTACAGGCCCTCCTGGGGGGGCTTGTTGTAGTACGGGGTGACGACCAGCAGGCCGTGTGCGCCCACCTGCTCGGCGGCGCGGGCCAGCTCGATGCTGTGGTGGGTGTCGTTGGTGCCGACTCCGGCCACGACGTGGGCGCGGTCGCCGACCGCCTCCAGGACGGCTCGTACGAGGTCCGCTTTCTCCGCGTCGCTGGTGGTGGGGGACTCGCCGGTGGTGCCGTTGATGATCAGGCCGTCGTTGCCTGCGTCCACCAGGTGCGTGGCGAGTCGCTGCGCGCCGTCGAGGTCGAGTGCGCCGTCCGCCGTGAAGGGCGTGACCATGGCGGTGAGGACCCGCCCGAAGGGGGTCTGCGGAGTCGAGGTCGGAGCCATGGGTAACACGCTACTCGCTGCGCAATGAGTGGTCTGCCCGCGGGGTGCCGGGAAAGTCTGGACAAATGCGGAACCCGGCACTGCCTGCTCGGGGGTTCAAGCAGTGCCGGGTCCGTTCGATCAGGCTAGATGAACTTCTCCAAATGCCGCAATACGGACACTTCGGGAGGCTGACCGCACATGTGTGCCGCGCTACGGCGCGACACGGCCGTTGGCGTTGAAGGCGGCGTACGTGAGCGGCATGAGCCTGGCCCACTCCGCCTCCATCCTCTCCCCGACCATCTCGATCTCCCGCTGCGGGAACGACGGCACCTTGGCCAGCTCGTGCTGGGTGCGCAGGCCCAGGAAGTGCATCAGCGAGCGGGCGTTGCAGGTCGCGTACATCGAGGAGAACAGGCCGACGGGGAGGACCGCGCGGGCCACCTCCCGGGCGACGCCGGCGGCGAGCATCTCCTGGTAGGCCTCGTACGCCTGCCGGTAGGAGTCCTCCATGACGCGGCCGACCAGTTCCTGCTGCGCCTGGGTGCCCTCGACGAAGACGTACTTGCCGGGGCGGCCTTCCTGGACGAGCTTGCGGGCCTCGTCGGGGACGTAGAAGACCGGCTGCAGCTCCCGGTAGCGCCCGCTCTCCTCGTTGTACGACCAGCCCACGCGGTGCCGCATGAACTCGCGGAAGACGAAGATCGGGGCGCTGATGAAGAACGTCATCGAGTTGTGTTCGAAGGGGCTGCCGTGCCGGTCGCGCATGAGGTAGTTGATCAGGCCCTTGGAGCGCTCCGGGTCTTTGTCCAGCTCGTCCAGGGACTGCTCGCCGACGGTGGAGACGCGCGCGGCGAACAGCACGTCGGCGTCGGACGCGGTGTGCTTGACCAGCTCGACGGTGACGTCGCTGCGGAAACCGGGCTTGAGGTCGCCGGCGGGTGTGTCGGTCACGGCTCGGAGGGTCCTTCCCACTGCTTCTCTCGGGCGGCGCCCACTCTACGGCCCGGCTCTGACATCGGGCCGTTCGGTGCCGGGACGCGACATCTTCGGTGAAGTTCTGTGAATTCGGGTCAAGGGGGCACCTTTTGGGGGACTCGTGCGTCTGTGTTGGTGAGACACAACAGTTCGACCCCGAGAGGAGACGCGTTACCGATGTTCCGTCGGCGCGAGCCCGTACCCTTCGCCTTCGTCGCCGAAGCCGACAAGTTCCGCAGCAATGTCACTCCCCCGGCCCGTGAGCGGGCCTCCGTCGGCCAGATGGCCGGGCGCTGGCTGCTCGGGCTGACCCTCGTCGCCGGGCTGGTGGGCTCCCTGGTCATCGGCACGCCGGCGCTGTCGACCCCGACCGCTGCGCAGACACAGCAATCACAGGCCTCACAGGGCCACTGACTCTTCCGGACCCCCTCGGGTGGTGAGCGGGAACACCGGCGGATAGCCTCACCGGGCACAGCCCACGCATGGATCGAGTGAGGAACCGCCGTGCCCCTGCCCTTCCTGGCGGCCGACCGCACCTTCGAGGCGACACCCGACAGCGCGCTGCCGTACGACGACCGCGACCGCTGGCGCCGGCCCTACCGGCCCGGCCCGTGGCGCGTGGCCGTGGCGGCGTTGTGCCTGATGATCGCCTCGTTCGTGCTGTTCGCCGCGGTTCTCATCGCTCTGACCGGCTCGCCGTCCTCGGCCGGCGCGGTCCTCGGCGCCGCAGTGGTGCTCATGCTCGGCTCGCTGCGGCTGCTGCGCATGGGCGTCTGGGTGAGCGGGCGCGGAGTGCGCCAGGTGGGCTTCCTCCTCACCCGCACCACGCCCTGGGAGCGGATCGTCGCGGTGCGCACGCTGCAGCAGCCGGTGCGCTGGCTGGGGCTGCCCCGCACGGTGCAGGGCCAGGCGCTGACCCTCGTACGCCGGGATCGCGGCGCGCAGGACCTGCCGCCGCTGCTGACCACGCACAACATGGACTTCCTGGGCCGGGCCGCCGCCTTCGACCGGGCGGCCGACGCGCTGGAGGCGTGGGCGGCGGAGAACCAGCGGGGCTGATCGGCTGCCCCGGGAGCAACACAAAAAGGGGCCGGTCCGCGGTGGTGCGGACCGGCCCCTTTCGCGTCGGTGCGGTGCTCAGGCCTGGACGGGCCTGCCGTCGTGCAGGGCGATCGCCCGTTGCATCGCCTTGCGGGCGCGCGGGGTGTCACGGGCGTCGTGGTAGGCGACGGCGAGGCGGAACCAGCTGCGCCAGTCGTCGGGGGCCGCCTCCGTCTCGGCCTTGCGCTTGGCGAAGACCTCGTCGGCCGAATCACGGTCGATGCGGCCGCCGGGGGTGCGTTTCAGCTCGTCCACGGGCAGGCCGCCCTCTGCGTCGAGTTCCGCGGCGAGCTGGTTGGCCTTGCGGACCAACTGGGTGTTCTTCCACAGGAACCACAGGCCGATCACCGGCAGGATCAGGACCGCGATCCCGAAGGTGACGGTGAGGACCGTGCCGGACTGGATGAGCATGACGCCACGGCTGCCGACCAGGACGAAGTAGAAGACCAGGACGGCGGCCGTGACGGCATAGGAAATCTTCGCGCGCATGTCAGGAGGCCCCGGATCAGCCCAGGTCCAGGAAGTGCTCCAGGCCGAAGGTCAGGCCCGGAGTGGTCACGACGCGGCGCGCGCCGAGCAGGATGCCCGGCATGAAGCTGCTGTGGTGGAGGGAGTCGTGGCGGATGGTGAGGGTCTCGCCCTCGCCGCCCAGCAGTACCTCCTGGTGGGCCAGCAGGCCGCGCAGGCGGACGGCGTGCACGGGGACACCGTCGACGCTGGCGCCCCGCGCGCCGTCCAGGGCGGTGACCGTGGCGTCCGGAGCCGGGGCCGCGCCCGCCTGCCGCCGGGCTTCTGCGATGAGCTGGGCGGTGCGCGTGGCGGTGCCGCTGGGGGCGTCCACCTTGTTCGGGTGGTGCAGTTCGACGACCTCGACGGACTCGAAGTACGGCGCGGCGATCTGCGCGAACTTCATGGTCAGTACGGCCCCGATGGAGAAGTTCGGGGCGATGAGCACACCGGTCTGCGGGGACTGTGCCAGCCAGCCCCCCAGCTGTGCGAGGCGGTCGTCGGTCCAGCCCGTCGTCCCGACCACCGCGTGGATGCCGTGGCGCACGCAGAAGTCGAGGTTGCCCATGACCGAGGCAGGGGTGGTCAGCTCGACCGCGACCTGGGCACCGGTCTCGGCCAGGGTCTCCAGCTTGTCGCCCCGGCTCAGGGCGGCGACCAGCTCCATGTCCTCGGCGGCCTCGACGGCCCGTACCGCCTCGGCACCGATGCGTCCCTTGGCCCCGAGGACCGCCACGCGCAGCTTGCTCATGTCTGTTGCTTCCTTAGCGAGGGGATGGCGAGGGGATCAGGCCACGGCGTCGTGCAGCCGTGCGGCCTGCTTGTCCTTCAGCGGACCGATGACCGACAGCGACGGGCGCTGTCCCAGGATGTCGCGCGCCACCGCGCGCACCTCGTCCGGCGTGACGGCGGCTATCTGGGCCAGCATGTCGTCCACGGACATCTGCTCGCCCCAGCACAGCTCACTCTTGCCGATACGGTTCATCAGCGCGCCGGTGTCCTCGAGGCCAAGGACCGTGGAGCCCTGGAGCTGGCCGATGGCGCGGCCGATCTCGTCGTCGGACAGGCCGTGCTCGGCCACGTGGTCGAGCTCGTCGCGGCAGATCCTGAGCACGTCGTGCACCTGGCTCGGGCGGCAGCCCGCGTACACGCCGAACAGGCCGCAGTCGGCGAAGCCCGAGGTGTACGAGTACACGCTGTAGGCCAGGCCGCGCTTCTCCCGGACCTCCTGGAACAGGCGGGACGACATGCCGCCGCCGAGGGCCGTGTTGAGCACGCCCATGGCCCAGCGGCGGTCGTCGGTGCGGGCCAGGCCGGGCATGCCGAGCACGACGTGCGCCTGCTCGGTCTTGCGGGCCAGCAGTTCGAGGCGGCCGGCGGTGCGGATGCCGCGCCGTCCGCCCCGTGCGGCGAGCGGCGCCGAGTCGTCGTTCTTGAAGGCGCCCGCCTTCTCGAAGGCGGCGCGGACCTGTCGTACGACCTTGTTGTGGTCGACGTTGCCGGCGCATGCCACCACCAGATGGGTGGGGTCGTAGTGCTTCTTGTAGAAGCGGCGGATGCGGTCGGCGGTGAGGGCGTTGACCGTGTCGACCGTGCCGAGGACCGGGCGGCCGAGCGGGTTGTCGCCGAACATCGTGTGCGCGAACAGGTCGTGCACGCAGTCGCCCGGGTCGTCCTCGGTCATGGCGATCTCTTCGAGGATCGCGCCGCGCTCGACGTTGACGTCTTCTTCGAGGATGAGGGAGCCGGTCAGCATGTCGCAGACCACGTCTATTGCGAGCGGCAGGTCGGTGTCGAGCACGCGTGCGTAGTAGCACGTGTACTCCTTCGCCGTGAACGCGTTCATCTCGCCGCCGACGGCGTCGAGGGCGGCGGAGATGTCCAGGGCGGAGCGGCGCCGCGTGCCCTTGAAGAGCAGGTGCTCCAGGTAGTGCGTGGCGCCGTTCAGGGACGGGGTCTCGTCGCGGGAGCCGACGTGCGCCCAGATACCGAAGGTCGCGGAGCGCACCGAGGGCAGGGTTTCGGTGACGATGCGCAGGCCGCCCGGGAGGGTGGTCTTGCGGACCGTGCCGATGCCGTTCGTGCCTTTGATGAGGGTTTGGGTACGGGCGACGGCCCGCGCCTCCGAAGAGGTGCGGGCCGTCGCCTTGGAGCTACGGGACGTCACTGCTCGGCGTCGTCCTTCTTCGTCTCGTCAGCGTCCTCGCCCTCGATCACCGGAATGAGGGAGAGCTTGCCGCGGGAGTCGATCTCGGCGATCTCGACCTGGACCTTCTGGCCCACGCCGAGCACGTCCTCGACGTTCTCCACGCGCTTGCCGCCGGCGAGCTTGCGGATCTGCGAGATGTGCAGCAGACCGTCCTTGCCGGGCAGCAGGGAGACGAACGCACCGAAGGTGGTCGTCTTCACGACCGTACCGAGGTAGCGCTCGCCGACCTCGGGCATCGTCGGGTTGGCGATGCCGTTGATCGTGGCGCGGGCGGCCTCGGCGGAGGGGCCGTCGGCGGCACCGATGTAGATCGTGCCGTCGTCCTCGATGGTGATCTCGGCGCCCGTGTCCTCCTGGATCTGGTTGATCATCTTGCCCTTGGGGCCGATGACCTCACCGATCTTGTCGACCGGGATCTTGACGGTGATGATCCGCGGGGCGTGCGGGCTCATCTCGTCGGGCCGGTCGATGGCCTCCATCATCACGTCGAGGATGTGCAGGCGGGCGTCGCGGGCCTGCTTGAGGGCCGCGGCGAGGACGGAGGCCGGGATGCCGTCCAGCTTGGTGTCGAGCTGGAGGGCGGTCACGAACTCCTTGGTGCCGGCGACCTTGAAGTCCATGTCGCCGAAGGCGTCCTCGGCACCGAGGATGTCGGTGAGGGTGACGTAGTGCGTCTCGCCCTCGACCTCCTGGGAGATCAGGCCCATGGCGATACCGGCGACCGGGGCCTTCAGCGGCACACCGGCGTTCAGCAGCGACATGGTGGAGGCGCAGACCGAGCCCATGGACGTCGAGCCGTTGGAGCTGAGCGCCTCGGAGACCTGGCGGATCGCGTAGGGGAACTCCTCGCGCGAGGGGAGCACCGGCACGAGGGCGCGCTCGGCGAGGGCGCCGTGGCCGATCTCGCGGCGCTTCGGGGAACCGACGCGGCCGGTCTCACCGGTGGAGTAGGGCGGGAAGTTGTAGTTGTGCATGTAGCGCTTGCGGGTCACCGGGGAGAGGGTGTCCAGCTGCTGCTCCATGCGGAGCATGTTGAGGGTGGTGACGCCCAGGATCTGGGTCTCGCCACGCTCGAACACGGCCGAACCGTGCACCCGCGGGATGGCCTCGACCTCGGCGGCCAGCGTGCGGATGTCGGTGACACCGCGGCCGTCGATGCGCTTCTTCTCCTTGATGACGCGCTCACGGACCAGGGTCTTGGTCAGGGAGCGGTACGCGGCGGAGATCTCCTTCTCGCGGCCCTCGAACTCCGGCAGGAGCTTCTCGGCGGCGAGCTGCTTGACGCGGTCCAGCTCGGACTCGCGCTCCTGCTTGCCGGCGATGGTGAGCGCCTGGGCGAGCTCGGGGCGGACGGCGGCCGTCAGGGCCTCGATGACGTCGTCCTGGTAGTCCAGGAAGATCGGGAACTCGGCGGTCGGCTTGGCGGCCTTCGACGCGAGGTCGGCCTGGGCCCGGCACAGCACCTTGATGAAAGGCTTCGCGGCGTCCAGACCGGCGGCGACGACCTCCTCGGTGGGCGCCTCGACGCCGCCCTCGACCAGCTTGATGGTCTTGTCGGTGGCCTCGGCCTCGACCATCATGATCGCGACGTCGCCGTCCTCCAGGACGCGACCGGCGACCACCATGTCGAAGACGGCGTCCTCGAGCTCGGTGTGCGTCGGGAAGGCGACCCACTGGCCGCGGATCAGCGCGACGCGGACGCCGCCGATCGGGCCGGAGAAGGGAAGTCCGGCCAGCTGCGTGGACGCGGACGCCGCGTTGATCGCGACGACGTCGTACAGGTGGTCGGGGTTGAGCGCCATGATCGTGGCGACGACCTGGATCTCGTTGCGCAGGCCCTTCTTGAAGGACGGGCGCAGCGGGCGGTCGATCAGACGGCAGGTGAGGATCGCGTCCTCGCTCGGCCGTCCCTCACGGCGGAAGAAGGAACCGGGGATCTTCCCGGCCGCGTACATGCGCTCCTCGACGTCCACCGTCAGTGGGAAGAAGTCGAGCTGGTCCTTGGGGTTCTTGGAGGCGGTGGTGGCCGACAGCACCATGGTGTCGTCGTCCAGGTACGCCACGGCGGAGCCGGCGGCCTGCTTGGCCAGGCGGCCCGTCTCGAAGCGGATGGTACGGGTGCCGAAGGCGCCGTTGTCGATGACGGCCTCGGCGTAGTGGGTCTCGTTCTCCACTAGCGTTTTCTCCGTTACTTGTCGTCTTTCGTCCCTCCTCACCCGTGTGGCGGGGGGACGGTGGCGGAGAAGCGCTCCGTCTGGTGCGGGCCGGTCTTCGATCGAAGCACCCGGGGCTCACTTCCCCCGGGGGCCACTACCGAGGACCGGCGGCGGCGAGGCGCGCTTCTCCTCTTCTTGTCGTGCTGTGCCGTGTCCTTGTCGTGCTGTGCCGTGCGTATTGCGTTCTGCTACCACACTACAAAGCGTGGGTGACACTCCGCACGTTTCCGACGTACGGCAGCACGTACGACAGCACGTGCGGCAAGCACATACGGCAAAGGGAGCGGCCCCCGAACCCTCCGGGAACCGCTCCCTTCACAGCGTCCTACTTGGCGCCCGCCGCACCACGGCGGATGCCGAGGCGGTCGACCAGCGCACGGAAGCGCTGGATGTCCTTCTTCGCCAGGTACTGCAGCAGGCGGCGGCGCTGACCGACCAGGATCAGCAGACCACGGCGGGAGTGGTGGTCGTGCTTGTGGGTCTTGAGGTGCTCGGTCAGGTCGGAGATCCGGCGCGAGAGCATGGCGACCTGGACCTCGGGGGAGCCGGTGTCGCCCTCCTTGGTACCGAACTCGGTGATGATCTGCTTCTTCGTAGCGGCGTCGAGCGACACGCGTACTCCTCATAGTCTGCGAGTGGCCACCGAGTGCCCCCGGTCTTCATCTCGGGGAGGCTTCCGTTACTCGGAGGCGGGGGTCCGCTGGGCGCGGCCTCCAGGGCCTGCAGGGGTGCCTGCATGGCTCCGGGGGTGCGTACACAAACGGCCGTCACTCAGGGTACCAGTGCCCGCGTGCGGCACTGCGCCGCCCTACCCCACCAGGGAACGCACCTCGGTGAGGACACCCAGCACGGCAAGACAGAGCGGGGCCAGGGTGAGCAGGACGGCCCCCTCGGAAAGATCGAGGAACCGGCCCCAGAAGGGTGAGAGTCCCTTGCGCGGGATGACGAGGCCGATCGCGGTGATCAGTGCGGCCCCGGCCGCGACGGCCGCCGTCAGCCAGGCGGCGCGCAGGTCGAGCGCTCCGCTGTCGGCGTGCAGGACGAGGTCCGCGACGGCGTCGGCCGGCGGGTGCAGGGCGAGGCCGAGCAGCAGGAGCGCGACGGCGGCCAGGCCGGCGACCAGGACGCAGGCCACCTGGGAGGTGTACCGGAAGAGCCGGGCACGGATCAGCATGGCCAGCCCGGTGGTGAGGGCGAGCAGCCGGCCCCAGACGTTGTCCGAGAAGCCCAGGACGGCCGCGGCGGCCACCACCACGGCCGACGTGCCGCCCACCAGACCGAGCAGCATCTCGTGGCCGCGGCGGGCCTGGGCGGCGATGTGCTCGGCGTCGAGCGGGTCGGCGTCCGGGCCCTGGGCGGGGTCGGGGTCGAAGTCGTCGTGCGCGGCGGAGCGCGGCGAGGCGTAACCGATGGGGAGGCGGGCGAAGCGGGCCGAAAGACCGGGGAGGAAGGCCACCAGTCCGACGGCGGCGGGGGCGCACACCGAGGCGGTGGCGGTGGCGGACGCCTCGGTGAGGATGGCCGCGAAAGTGGCCAGAGTGCCCACCGTCGCCAGGAAGGATGCGGCCACGAAGGGCGCGTCGCCTCCGGGGGTGAGTGCCACCAGAGCGACCGAGACCACCAGGACGGTCACGCAGCCCAGCATGAACTGCAGCTTGCCCGGACCCTGCCCGTGGGGCGCCGCGACGATCCCGGCCCCCGCGATCATCAGCAGGGGCAGCGCGCCCAGGCCCACGGCGACGGCCGCGGTCCGGTCGGCGTACACACGCGCGCGTACGCCCGCGAAAGCGGTCAGCAACAGGCCGAGACCTCCGGCGATGACGCCGGGCAGCCCGTGCATGTCGTGGCGCGCTGGATCGGCGTACCAGAGCACGAAGCCGCACAGCAGCAGCAACAGCGCACCGCCGGTCAGGCCCGCCACGCGCAGCAGGTCGTCGCTCCACAGGTGCCGGTCACGTACTACGGCGGAGGCGACGGCGTCCGAAACGTCGTCGTAGACCGCGGGCGGAAGCGACTCGGCGAAGGGACGCAGGCTGAGCACCTCACCGTCGAGCACTCGTTCGTCCGTGAGGGTTCGGGCACCGTCGAGGACGCTGCCGTCGCGGCGGACCAGGTGGTAGCCGGTCGGGGTCCCGGCCGGCTGGGTCTGGCCCGTGAGGCGGAGGATCTCCGGGTAGACGTCGGCGACGGCGATGTCCACCGGCAGCGCCACGTCGATCCGGCTGTCGGGTGCCACCACCGTGACCCTGCAGAATCCCGTCGTCGCGGTCGTACTCACCTTCACTGGCCCCCTGTTCGCGGATGCGTACGCTGCGGGCGTCACCCTACCGGCAGGTGGTGTCAGTGCTGACAAGTAGGATCGCCTGCACACGGAGGACGACCGTCGCCACGGGGGTGCCGGTGATCAACCGATCGTCCGTACAGGGGATTGATGCTCCGGTGAGCCAGATCGTCATCAAGCGCCCGCCGCGCACCCTACCGCCCGAAGTGCCCGTGGATGAGCTGCAATTGGAAGCTCCTCCCGAGCTGCCGCGCGGGCAGCAGGAGGGCATGCTGATGCAGGTCCTCCCGACTCTCGGCATGGGCTCGTCGGTGGTGTTCTACTTCGCTTCGCCGAACGCCCACCCGTTCATGAGGATCATGGGCGTGGTGATGCTCATGTCGACGGCCGCGATGGTGGTCTCGCAGATCGTCCGCTATCGCCGGGGTACGCAGGGGCAAATGGCCGATGTGCGCCGCGACTACCTCCGCTACCTCGCGCAGACCCGGCGTTCGGTCCGCAAGACCGCGCTGCGGCAGCGTGACGCGCAGCTGTACCTGCATCCCTCACCGGAGCAGCTCTGGTCGGTGGTCGCCGAGGGCAGCCGGGTGTGGGAACGGCGCGTCGGGGACCTCGACTTCGGGCAGGTGCGCATAGGACTGGGACCACAGCAGCTGTCCACTCCTTTGGTGGCACCGCACACCGCGCCGGTGGACGAGCTGGAGCCGTTGTGCGCCGGCGCCATGCAGCGGTTCCTGTCGGTGCACGGCCAGTTGGACGGCCTGCCGGTGGCGGTCTCGCTGCGTGCCTTCTACCACGTGACACTGTCCGGCGACGCGGAGTGCACCCAGTCGGCGGCACGTGCGCTGGTGGCGCAGGCGACCACCCTGCACTCCCCCGACGACCTGGTCGTGGCCGTGGTGGCCTCGCCGGGCTCCGTGGCCCGCTGGGACTGGACGAAGTGGCTGCCGCACTGCCAGTTGGCGGGCCAGTTCGACGGGGCGGGCACGCGCCGTCTCTTCGGTGACGACATGGGCGAACTGGAGCAGCTGCTCGCGGGCCGCCTGGACGGCCGCCCCCGGTTCAGCCGCGACGGCCAGCCCGTGCTGGACCAGCCGCACGTCCTGGTGGTCCTGGACGGCGGCATGGTCCCCCCCACGTCGGCGTTCGCCGCGGCGGAGGGACTTCAGGGGGTGACGATCGTGGAGGTCGTCCCCGGGGAGCTCGACCAGCCTCGCGGCGACCTGTCGATCGTCGTTCGCCCGGACCGGCTGTGGCTGGACTCCGGCGGCGGTGTCGCCTTCGAGGGGGTGCCCGACGGGTTGTCCCTGCCTGCCGCCGAGGCGCTGGCCCGGCAGCTCGCGCCGCTGCGCATGGGCGGCGGGGACGACGACGAACCACTGCTCGCCAACCTGGACTTCACCGACCTTCTGGGCCTGGGCGACGCCGCCTCCGTGGACGTCACCCGCACATGGCGGCCGCGTTCCGTCCCGGAGCGGCTGCGCGTACCCATCGGCGTCGGCGAGGACGGCCAGCCCGTGATGCTGGACCTCAAGGAGGCGGCCCAGGACGGCATGGGCCCGCACGGCCTGTGCGTGGGCGCCACGGGCTCCGGCAAGTCGGAGCTGCTGCGCACCCTCGTGCTGGGCCTGGCGGTCACCCACTCCTCCGAGACGCTCAACTTCGTCCTCGCCGACTTCAAGGGCGGCGCGACCTTCGCCGGCATGTCACAGATGCCGCATGTCGCAGCTGTGATCACCAACCTGGCCGACGATCTGACGCTGGTCGACCGCATGGGCGACGCGATCCGGGGCGAGTTGCAGCGGCGCCAGGAGCTGCTGCGCTCGGCCGGAAACTACGCCAACATCCACGACTACGAAAAGGCCCGCGCTGCCGGTGCCCCCCTGGAGCCGCTGGCGTCCCTCGTCCTCGTCATCGACGAGTTCAGCGAACTCCTCACGGCCAAGCCGGACTTCATCGACATGTTCATCCAGATCGGCCGCATCGGCCGCTCCCTGGGTGTGCACCTGCTGCTCGCCTCGCAGCGTCTGGAGGAGGGCCGCCTTCGGGGGCTGGACACCTACCTGTCGTACCGGATCGGTCTGCGGACCTTCTCCGTGGCCGAGTCCCGGGCGGCCCTGGGCGTGCCCGACGCCTATCACCTCCCCTCCGTCCCCGGCTCCGGGTATCTGAAGTTCGGCACGGACGAGATGGTGCGCTTCAAGGCGGCGTATGTGTCGGGGACCTACCGCGCGGGTGGCCCCGAGGTCGCGCAGGGCAGCCTGCCCATCGAGCGCCGGCCGGCGCTCTTCACCGCGCCTCCCGTGCCGGTGGCCTACGTGGCTCCAGACCCGGCGCAAGCACCGGCCGCCCGTCCGGAGGACGACGCGCTGGCGGACACGGTGCTGGACGTCATCGTGCAGCGGCTGGAGGGCCAGGGGGTGCCCGCACACCAGGTGTGGCTTCCCCCGCTGGACCAGGCGCCCACGCTGGACCAGCTGCTGCCGACGCTCTCCGTGTCCCCGGAACGCGGCCTTCAGGCGCCCGAGTACACACGTCTGGGCGGCCTGACGGTGCCGATCGGTCTGATCGACAAGCCGTTCGAGCAGAAGCGTGAGGTGCTGTACCGGGACTTCTCCGGCGCGGCGGGCCACATGATGGTCGTGGGTGGACCACAGTCCGGGAAGTCGACGCTGCTGCGCACGTTGATCGCGTCCTTCGCCCTCACGCACACACCGCACGAGGTGCAGTTCTACTGCCTGGACTTCGGTGGCGGCGGTCTGGCATCCCTGGCGGACCTGCCGCACGTGGGCGGGGCCGCGTCCCGGCTGGACCCCGAGCGGGTCCGCCGTGCGGTCGCGGAGGTGGCGGGCATCCTCAACCGCCGCGAGCAGTTCTTCCGCGCCAACGGCATCGACTCCGTCGCGACGTACCGCAGGCGCCGCGCGGCGGGTGAACTGCCCGGCGAGGCCTGGGGTGACGTCTTCCTGGTCATCGACGGTTGGGGCAACTTCAAGACGGACTTCGAGGGCCTGGAGGGTGTCGTCAACGACATCGCGGGCCGCGGTCTGGGCTACGGCATCCACGTCGTCGTCTCCGCCTCCCGGTACATGGAGGTGCGGGCGGCTCTCAAGGACCAGATCCTGGGCCGACTGGAGCTGCGTCTGGGTGACCCGATGGACTCCGAGTTCGACCGCAAGGTGGCGGTGAACGTGCCGTCGGGCGTCCCCGGCCGTGGCCAGGTGCCGGAGAAGCTGCACTACATGACGGCTCTGCCGCGCATCGACTCCTCGCCCTCAGCGCACGATCTGGCCGAGGCGACGACCCAGCTCGTCCAGGCGGCGAAGGCCAACTGGCAGGGTCCGTCGGCCCCTACTGTCCGCCTTCTGCCGCGCAAGCTGCCTGCCGACCAGCTCCCGAAGGGTTTCGAGTTCCCGCAACACGGCATCGCGATCGGTATCGACGAGGCGAACCTGGAGCCGGTGTTCGTCAACCTCGACACCGACCCGTTCTTCCTCGTCTTCGGCGAGAGCGAGTCCGGCAAGACGAACCTGCTGCGCCTGATCGCCAAGCAGATCGCGGAACGCTACACACCCGCCGAGGCCCGGATCGTCGTCGGGGACTACCGGCGCACGATGCTGGAGGCCGTGTCGGAGGAACATCTGCTGGAGTACGCCCCGATGGCGTCGGCGATGCAGGTCCACATGGACGCGATCCGCCAGTTCATGGAGATGCGTGCGCCGAAGCCGGACATCACGCCGCAGCAGCTTCGCGACCGCAGCTGGTGGAACGGCCCGCAGCTGTTCGTCATCGTCGACGACTACGAACTGGTCGCCACCAACTCGGGTAATCCACTCGCCTCGTTGGTGGAGCACCTGCCCTTCGCGCGCGATGTCGGCGTCAAGTTCATCATCGCCCGTAGCCAGGCCGGTGCCTCGCGCGCGATGTACGAGTCCTTCATGCAGCGCGTGAAGGAGCTCGGCGCGCAGGGCCTCGTCCTGTCCGGCGACCCGAGCGAGGGCGACATCCTGGGCAACGTCCGGGCCCGTCCGATGCCGCCCGGCCGTGGCGTGTTCGTGTCACGCAAGCGCGGTGCGTCGCTGATTCAGGTGGGGTTGCTTCCGCAACGCCATTAGAGTGACTGATCGAGTCTTTACTTCGTTCGGATACACAAGCGAACGAAGCGAACGGGGAGAACGGGGAGGCAGCTGAGGTGAGTTCGAACGGGGGCGGCGGATCGGGCGGTGCCCACGACGCACCGGACACGGGCAAGTCGTTCGACAGCCTGGCCGGGGTGAACCCGCAGATGGCGCTGGACATCCAGCACACCGCCATGAAGAACTTCAAGAAACGCGTCGACGAGCTTCTGATCGAGCTCGACAAGTCGGAGGCAGCCCCGGGCAAGGTCGGCCAGGACCGACTGTCCCGCGCCCAACTGGGCTCCTCCGACTTCAAGGAAGCACAGTTCCTCTACGACTCGTACACCCTCGTCCACGACGAGTTGGAGAACCTCTCCAAGGCGCTCGGCGCGCAGATCGAGGGGATGGGACTGGCGGTGCACGCGTCGCGGGTGGGCTACGCGAATCTGGATGAGGACATCCGGGCGCGGATGAGGGAGGTCAACGCTGAGGCGGAGAAGTACTACGTGTCCGACCGGGATCCGTACGCAGACCAGCGCACCTCGTCGCCGGAGTCCACGCCCGCGGCCGCAAGCGAGGAGGGCCTGTAATGGGTGATCAGCCCACACGGGGAGAACCGAAACTCGCTCGCACGGACTTCGAGTCCATGACGCACGAGCAGCTCGCGGCTTTGATCGACGAGGCGAGTTCGGGCGGCGCGTCCCATCTCGCCGGCAAGCTCTCCAAGGCCGCATCGACGATCACGAAGATCGGCGATGACCTCATGAAGCACGTCAAGAGCTTGGAGTGGCAGGGCCAGGCCGGCGATGCGTTTCGCGATTGGGGCGGTCAGACGGCGAGCGCCACGCTTCGTCTGGGGCAGTACGCCGAGGTGGGCTCTCGCTGGATGGAAACCGTCTCGCAGGCCATCGCCGAGGCGAAGGCGGCCATGCCGGACACCTCGGAGACCACTCAGGCCAAGTCGGACCTCGCCGACGCCCACGCGACGATCGCGGCAGCCAGGCAGCCGGGCGCCCACAATGACCCCGACGCCCAGAAGCTGGCCCAAACAGCCAAAACCGACGCGACCTCGGCCCAGGCTCGTATCGACGCGGCCCGAGCCGAAGCGGCGCAGCAAGTGCGGAAGTTGGCGCAGGCGTATGAGTACTCGGCGCAGCAGGTGAACAGTGTGCCGCCGCCGACGTTTTCGCCGCCGGCCGATCACATGGACTCCAAGGAGTGGCGCGGGGGCAGCAATCAGTATGTATCGGTCGGTTCGACCGGCTCTTCCACTGGGCGGACAGCTCCTTCGGGCTCCGCAGGCAGCACCGCCCAGGCCTCAGGTGGCCTTGCTCAACCGGGTGCCGTCGATCGTCCTGTGACACCCGTGCTCGACAATCCTCAGGCGCGTCACGACCAGCCGGTCACCCTGGGAATCGACGGCGCTGACACGCTCCCCAGGACGTCGATGCCGGTGCACACGAGTTCTGCCGGGCCGCACACCACCGCGCCGCGCCCAGAGGTGTCCCTCCCCGGACAGCCGAACACGCTGCCGCCCTACACCGCCGGCGGCCGCGAAATGAGTCCGGTTCCCCAAGCTCGCGGCCTTCCCTCATCCTCGCGGCTTCCGCAGCGACCCCCAACAGGCCTGCCGACCCGGAGCGCCCCCCGCATGCCGCGGGAAACCGGTATCTCCGGCGGGCGTCCTGTCACTTCCGCGTCCGGCCGGTCGACCAACGCACTTCCTCGGGGAACGGTCATCGGCAAGGAAGGCACGCAGGGTCGTACACCGATGGGAAGGGCCATGACGCCTGGTCAGCCTTCAGGCCCCGTCGGCTCTGGTAGCGCTTCGACTGCCGGTCGCCGTCTGGCGTCTGAAACCGGTGGTGTGGTCGGCAGCCGTTCGACTCAGCCGGGCCGCTCGACAGGGCGCCCGTTTACGCCGGGCGGATCCGGTCTCGTACGTCCGGGGGCTTCGGACGCGACACAACGCGCGGGGACCGGCCGTGCAGGGGTGCCTGCGAGCCCGACCTCCGGCGCACGCAAGGACCGACAGGAGCAACGCCCGGACTACGTCACGGAGGACGAAGAGACCTGGACGCGTAACGATCGCCGGGTCGTTCCACCAGTCGTCGACTGAGTCCCCGGGCGGACTCCATACCCAGGAAGACACATGCGTACCAGCAGCAAGCGAAGGTTGCGGCCCTTCCCGACAGCGGTGGCCGGGCTCGGCCTTCTGCTCGTTGGCATTGACAGCACCCCCGCCTACGCACAGTCCGTCAGGGCACGACAGTGGCATCTCGACGCGATGCACGCCGATGAGATGTGGAAGTCCAGCACGGGCCGGGGCATCACTGTCGCGGTCATCGACTCAGGGGTCGATGACTCCTTGACCGACCTCAAGGGCCGAGTCCTGGATGGCAAGGACTACTCCGATCAACGCGGAGACGAGCACACGGATATCGATGGCCATGGCACAGGTATCGCGGCGCTCATCGCCGGCACCGGTGCACGCGGCTCGCTCGACGGCTCCTACGGCCTGGCCCCGGGGGCGAAAGTCCTCCCCATTCGCATGCGTTACGCCACCGAGGACTACGGACAGGTCGACAACAAGGCCGAATTCTCGCGCATCTTGAGCCAGGCGATTCGGTACGCGGCAGACTCCCCGGCCCAGATCATCAACATGTCGCTGGGCAGCTCCAACGCACCAGGCAGACACAACGTCGGTACACCGGAACTCGCGTCAGCCGTGAAGTACGCCCTCGGCAAAGGCAAACTGCTCTTCGCCGCCGTGGGAAACAGCGGCGACACGTCCAATTTGCCGGAATACCCGGCATCCACGCCCGGTGTCGTAGGAGTCGGCGCGATAACGCAGAAGATCAAGCGCGCCCCGTTTTCCCAGCACGGATCCGAGGTCGACGTCACAGCTCCCGGTGACAACATGATTCACGCGTGCCCGGGGGGCACACAGGTATGTAAATCCCAGGGCACCAGCGACGCCACCGCCATCGCTTCCGCCTCCGCCGCCCTCATCTGGTCCAAGCACCCCGGATGGACGAACAACCAGGTGCTGCGTGTCCTCATCAACACGATGAAGGGCAACGAGAAGAGCTGGACCCGGAACGACGACTTCGGCTACGGCATCGTCCGCCCCCGTGCCGCACTGCAGAACCCCGGCGCCCCGGGGCCGGCGGACGAGTACCCGCTCCCCGACCTGGCCGCCGCAGCCTCAAAGTCCCCCTCTCCCAAGGCCTCCGAGTCCGCCGGCTCGGCAGACGCCGGAAAGAACGATGCCAAGCCAGGAGGCACGGCATCCGAGTCGGGCGAGGACGGAAACACCTCCCTGTGGATCGGCCTGGGCATCGCGGCCGCCGCACTCCTGGGGGCCGGCGTCACCATCCCGGTACTCCGCACACGCCGCCGCCGGTCGACTCCGGCTGCGGCCGCGCCACCGATGCCGCCCGCGTACCAGCCGTACGCCCCCCAACAACGGCAGCAGTACCCGTCCTTCGGTCCGCCCCAAGGCCACGTCACTGGCATACCAACCGACGGAGCGCCGCGCCCGGGACAACACCCGTGAGCGAGCGAGTACGCAACCGATCAGTCGCCAGTGACAACCGGGAGGACCGACGTGTCGTTCGATGAAATGTGGGGGCAGGCGCGCAGCAATGCCGCGGCGCGACAGCATTCGAGCATGGAGCTCAACCAGCTCGTAGCGGACGGCGGTGGGGGCGGTGGCGCCAAGGACCAGTTGCACGTGGATTCCAGTGTGCTCGAAGAGCGGGCCAAGAAGGCGGAAACCGTGCGAACAAACTTCAAGGACGCGGACAACAAAGCCATGGGTGCCACCGACCGGATTGAGCTGAAGGGGTTCAAGTCCGACGCCGCCGTCGCGACGTTCCAGAAGCGCTGGCGCTCCGAGATGCAGTACATGGACGAGCTGTTGGAAAAGGGTGTGGCCGGCAACCTTCGTGTTTCGGCGGCAGAGTACAAGGCTGAAGAGGAAAAGCGGCGGCGAGAAGCCAAGAAGCTTCACGACGGCAAGGCAGGTAGTTGATCATGGGCATCAGTTACGAGCAACTGCGGTCCGCGAATCTGACCTCGCTGTCGGATGCCGTAGACCAGTGGCGCAACCTCCCTGGCCATTTCGACACGATCGCACGATCCTTCGGCACGACGGTCACAAAGGGCCTCAGCGATTCGGACTGGAAAGGTGAAGCCGCAGACGAGGCCTTCGAGAAGTTCCCGCTCATCGAGAAACAAATGAAGGCTGCATCGGATGAGGCGAAGGACATCCACGATCTATTCAAGAGCGCGCTTGATTCCTTGCAAGCAGCCAAAGATGAGCTGAAAACGATCGAGAAGTACGTTCACGAGGACAAATACTTGGAGATCACTGCCGAGGGCCATGTCTATTGCGACACCTCGAAAGCTCCGCAAGAGCAGCAGGCGGCCCTGCAGAAGGGCTATCTCGACTCGGTCCACGACTGCAACAACAGAATCGAAGCCGCGCTCAAGGCCGCGGATGACGCGGACACAGCTTTGGACTGGGCGCTCACAAGAGATGCCAACGGCCGTAGTCGCGGGTTCAATACCGAGACGGCGACCAGCATCAAGGAGGCCGCCACGGAGCGGACCGAGTCGATCAAGCAGGCGCGGGCGATGGTGAAACTCGCCCAACTCGGCGACGACATGAGCACCGCCCAGCTTCAGCACATGAACAAGGTGATGGCCAAGTACGAAGGCGACCCGCTCTTCAACGAGAAGTTCACGACCGGGCTGGGAGCCAAGGGGACCCTGCAGTTCTGGGCCGAGATGGCCGACCCCAAGAAGGACCCGTACTCGGGCGCGCCGCGTGAGCCCAGCAAGGAGCGACTGGCCCAGTTGAAGGCCCTGCAAGGGAACCTGGGAAGAGCGCTGGCCTCGGCCACCCATTCCGACAGTGCAGCCATGAAGACCTGGGAGAAGCAGATTATCGAGCTTGGAGGCCGGCCGATTGACAGCCCCCATGCCGGCAACCCTTACGGCTTCCAGGTGATGAGCAACCTAATGCGCCAGGGGAACTACGACACTCATTTCCTCAAGGCCTACGGTGACGAGCTGCTCAAGGAGGACAAGCGGTGGAGTGATCCCTACTCGCCCGCCGATTACTGGATGCGGAATAATGAGTCCGACCTGAATTTCGGCGCGAAAGACGACCGTGGCCAGGATCCCATAACCGGCTTCATGCAAGCCTTGGGGCACAACCCTGAGGCGTCCAGCGATTTCTTCGCCCACGACAAAAATTTCGACTACCTGACCTCGGATCGCGACTGGCCATCGGACGGAACCGGTGATGGAGACACCGGAGCCTCGGCCGGCTATCGCTCTCTTTCTCACGCACTTGAGTCAGCAACGACAGGCCACGCATACGATGTCGGTCCGGGGCCGGACATGGCGCCTCATACAAAGGCTCAGGCAGATTTGATGACGAAGATCGTCCACGGACTTTCAGATCCGAAGGACGATTTCAAACTCCACAACGGCATGGAAGAGAGCCTGGGGCAGATGGCGTCGGAGTATATGCCCGATATCCACCGGGCTCTCTCCGGCGGGGAATCGGGTGGTGATACCTTGGCTGACCTCTATCCCACCAAGGGCACCGTGGCCGATTTTGGCGAGCAGGACATCACGCGCTTCATGTATGACCTTGGACAAACGCCCGATGGATACAAGGCCATCAACATCGGGGAATCGCTGTACACAAGTGACTTGATGGGTTATCACCTCGCCAATCCGGAAGCCTTCGGTGAATCCACCAAGGATACCATAAGGGAGATTTCCACGCGAAATTCAGAGGTGCAAGGAATTCTGGGCCTGGCACGACAGGATTCGGACATCCAGAAGAGTGCGGAGGGAGATGCCGCGTTCAACAAGAACATGGACAAGTGGAAGGCCTGGGCGAACACTGCTGTCAACATCGGTATCGGCGCAGGCGTCAGCACCGCCGCATCTCCTGTTGCCGGCGCGTTCGCCGTGGCCGCGATGAACGACCTGAGCGGCCAAATGGTCGATGGTCTGTTCCCTGATCCACGAGACCGGTCGGATGAAGTGTTGTTCACGTCGGGCAAGGACTGGGAGAAACACAAGGAATCCGCCCTCCAAGCTGCCCAGATGGCTGCCACCTCGGCAGATGCCGCGTACCCGTCCGGTCTGTCACAGGCGGATAGGGAGGCTGCGGTGCGTGAAGGGCACTTCGACGGCAACAGCCGAGCACACGACGTCCTTGATGAGTACCGGAAGTCGCGAGGAAAGGCGTAAGCGCAAGCCATCGCTCAGCATCATCGGAGAAGGAAATGCAGGAATTTACCCGACGGCGAGGCGTCATTGTCGGCGTTGCCGGAATGTTGGCCATCATCGGAGCTGGCGTAGGCATATGGGTCATCACCTCCGATGACTCCGCGAGGCGGCTCAAGGCTTCGGAGACTTGCAATGAAGCAGTTTTCTCCAACAATCTGAAACCCTTGGAAAGAATCCTTACGCCTGATTCTTCTTTCAAGTCAAGTTGGTCACGATCTGCCACTGATGATTCTTTCAAGATCGTCTGCATGAATTCCACAAACCGTGGCGCTGTCAACATGCATGCCGAAATAAGAAACGGGGATCAGAAGGATTGGCTTGCAGAGTCCGGCGCAGGCGACTCGTCAAATGTCTCGCATTTTGAAACGGGAACTTCGGCTGCAGTTTGGGGAAAGCGTGCAGCCATCTATGTCAAATGCAAGTCGCATGCGGAGGGTTCAAGCCATACAGCGGGATTCGAGCACCCTTATCTGTCAATCGTTGCCACGGCCAGCGGCTCTGCCGGAAGCAAGGATCAGAACCTGAAACAGGACCTGGCTCAGCTGGCCAACCGAATGTTCTTCGAGGCCCAACTGCAGACAGGGTGTCAGGAAGACTTCAACCCCCCGTCCGAACCACCGCGCATCACCGGTTGACCCTGTTCCTGCCCGTGGCCGAATTCGCCGTCATCTTTTTCCGTCTCACCACCGTTCTCATGCTCCGGGGCCTCGCCAACCAGCGCAAGCTCTACCGGCGCTTCGCTGCCTGGCGTTTCCGGAATCCGGGCCCCAGTGAGCCATCGGACGGCGCCTCCGCCTGGCAGCGTGGGATGCCGTTCGTCGCCGGCCGCTGTGACGGTGTTCCAGAGGGCAGCGCGATGAACTTCCGCCGACAAGGCCTCCTGGAATGGGGAGGAGTCAGCAGGCGGGTACCCAGACGGCCTCCTCCGACCCCGATCGCGAGAACAGCAGGACGTGCGCTCACAGACCGGGGATTGATGAGGACGCAATGTACTCCCGTACTCTCGCCAGACCTCTGGGTCTTATTCTGCTTGCCCTTCCCAGTGCCGTGCGTGCCAGCTCAACGGTGGCGACCGAGAGGCCGACCCCGACACGGACTGCAGCGGATCCTTGAACGGTCCCGCGGCCAGTGGCGTGGCCGGCTTGCTGGGATCCGGCTCCTACATCACCTCGCCCGCGTACGAGGGCGTCTCCGGAGCGGCACAGGAGCTCGTCTCCGAATATCGCAGCAAGAAAGTCGCCGACGGTGGGCCGGTTGGACTCTGCTGGATCTACCGGTCGGAGAAGGACCTGAGCGATGTGAGCATCTCCTTCTCGTTCGCCACCGAAGTCCCGCAGAGCAGCCAAGTGGCCTCCTTTTTTTTCACCGCCTACAAAATGGGGACTCTGGGACTGGCCAATTCGAGTCTGATGGAGTTTGGCAGAACTTTACGATTCGAGGCGAGACGAACAATCGCTATGATCATAATGGAATCGGTTATCGGAGGTCGCCGGTGAACCGGTATCGCGTTGCCACTTTTGCGACAGCACTTCTTTTGCTGTCCTGCGCGGCGTGTGGAGATGACAAACCGCCGCGTGGAGCCGACGCGCTCAAAAAGGCGTGCGGCGGCATCCTGGACTCTGCGGAGATCAAGGAAGCCCAGAAAAGCGACAGCTTCGATCGCCTGTACGATGCCTCTGCTTCAGGGGAATCCCATGCTTCCGCGGCGAAAACACTGCTTGACGACGATCATGCAGCATACGCGTGCCGGATCGCCATTGCCGATGCCCCGGCGTCCGGTGACGGCGGCCTGTCGATAAAATTCACCCCCGGCCTGGATAATCTCTTTCCAGAGCAGGAGAATCATAGCTACAGTTCGTACAAGGCCTACAAGCTCGGCTCAGGCATGCAGGCCACCACCGAATCAGGAAGCGCGGACCTGTACTTCCCATGCCGACTTAAGGGTCAGGAGACTCCGATTTCCGTGACGGGCAGTCTGTACAACAGTCTGGATCTGTCTGTAGAGATACGGTTCCGAATTCTGTTCCGGTCCACGCTGAAGATGGTCAGCCTTCTCAAGTGTGAGAACGGAATCAAGTTTCCTGCGCCGGAAACAATGCAACCGCTTCCCCTCAAGAAGAGCTAAGAGTTGGACATGACCAGAACGGCTGTCCTGTTTTTCCTGCTCGCCGCGGCCCTTGCGGCACTCGGCCTCGCCGACCAACGCAAGCTCTACTGGCGCTTCGCTGCCTGGCGTTTCCGGAATCCGGAGGCCAATGAGCCGTCGGATGCCGCCTTCGCATGGCAGCGTGGGGTGTTGTTCGTCGCGGCTGCGGTGATTGTGTTCCAGGGGTGCAGTGCGATGGACTCCGCCAACAAGGCCTCCTGGAGTGAGGAGGAGTTGCGGCAGGCTGTTGCCCGGGCGGCCTCCTCGCTTGAGGACGAGCCTCAAGTCAGCGCGCCAGCCGAGGATTACTCCGGGATGATAGAGGACGCGGTCGTCGACGCAGGGAAGGGGTCGGGGCCCGGTTACGCGGTGAGTGTCGAAGCTTCCGATCCCGATGCCCAGTCCAGAGCAGGGAACTATGTCGTGACCGCCGACGGTGCCGACGCCGCCTTCTGCATGAGCATCTCCCGGTCCCTCTCGGAGGACGGGGGATTCAGTGTTCCTGGCGTCGGTGACCAGTCGGGGAGTCATGTCCCCGCATACGATCTCAAGGTCAGGGTGAGTGAGGGACGTTGCTAAGTATGCAGAGCCCGGTGAGAACTGTGATGGCCATTGTCGCCGTTGCGGTGACCGCGACAGCATGTGGGGTGGATGACCATGCCTCGGGTGAGAGAAGCCGAGAGGTCTGCGACTCGTTCGCCGCGGAAGGCGATGTCGCGTCGGCCCTCTCCCGGATCAGCGACACGGACCGCTTCACCGATTCCGGCTCCAAGCCTGAAGAAACGTTGGCGTCACTTCGCTCTGCCGACGGAATGGTCACGAGCGCGGAGGAACTGCAGGGATCACCGCTCTGCGTCCTGAAGCCTGCTGGCGAAGATGATCCGCTTCTCACCATCTACCTCCGGGAGGCTTCAACCGTCAGCAAGGCGGACTCGGAGAAGGAGAAGACCTTCACGCTCTACGACACAGGTGCATCCGCCATGGCGACGGATCGGCTCGCTTCAATCTACTTCCACTGCCGTATGTCAAACCCACGCAAGAGCATCATCGTCAACGGCACCCTGGAGCGGGAGAACAAGGTCGGCGTTCCCCGCAAGGAGACGACCGACAAGCAGATGCTGGTGATGAATGCCGCTGCGCGCCAGGTGACCGACGAACTCGGCTGTGCCGGAGCCGATCTGGCGGAGGGGACGCCGAAAGCGACGTCCGGGGTGTACTCGAGGGCTGAGAACCGGTGAGGATACGACGCACCCACGTCGTCGCCGTGGTGACCGCCCTGGCCCTGCTGGCCGGTGGCTACGCCTGGTACTGGAACTTCGCGCCGTCCGCCCGGGTCGGCAGGGCGTGTGACGGGATGCTGCCGGTCGACGACACGCTGGCGATGAGCGGGAAGCACGCTCGCCTGGGTGGGCAGGCCGGGCTGAAGCTGGCAACCTGGCACTACGAACCGTCGTCCGACGTGAGTGAGCCGGCGGGCCTGTCGGTGGCCTGCCAGGTCAATGGTGTCGAGGTGCACATCGAGCCGTCCGCCGGCAGTATCAGTCCGTTCGGCGTCTACACCTTCCAGCAAGGCGACGATGTGCTGCCGATACCGCTCGGCAACGGCTGGTCGGGCTTTCTCGTCGCTGAGCCGGAGGGCAGCGTCGGTGTGTCGGTTGTGTTGGACTGCACGAACTGGAAGCCCAGCCGGGGCAGCGGAATCCTGGTCACCGCCGATGCCGACACCGACAGTGCCAGTCCTTCGGCCAGGGCCCGGCTTGCTCGTATCGCTACGGAAACGGCGCGGAAGGCGGCCGGGAAGCTCGGCTGTACAGCCGAGCCGGGAAGCACGGTCTCCAAGGTCGATTCCCGGTCGACGACCGCCCGCAAGAACGCCGACCGGGCCGAAGGCACATGCGCGGGCACCCGCTCGCAATCGCGGGTGCGGGAAACGGCAGCGCGGACGGCCCCGGTCGAGTTCTGCGTGCTGGGGGACGAACTGCGGCTGATGGCCTCGTACGGTCCGTTCACCAACACCGCCGAGACCCGTCACGACGGCGCCTACGGCGGCTTCGACAAGCCCTCGGGGCTCCGGGGTGGGACGGCTTGGGGGACGGCGACGTGCACGGGAGCGCAGGGCATGGGGCTCTATACGGTGTCTCCGCCGGAGGGCTCCGGCCGCCGCTTCGACTCCCAGCCGCTCACGCCGCGGGAGTGGCAGGACCTGCGGCAGTTCGCCAGGCGTTCCGCCGCACGCCACCACTGCTCCTCGCCCGTCCTGCCGCCCGCTACCGCTACTCCCGCGCCCGGTACCTGACCAGCAGCCAGATCAGCAGGATCACGCTCCCGATCAGGATGAGCCACTCCCACCACGCTACGGGACCACCTCCGCCCGAATGGGTGCCGTAGTGGTGGTGGTACCGGCTCGCGGTCGTCGTGAGCAGTGTCGGAGACATCCATCAACCCGCATCGTCGTGGTGGCTGGGCTCGCAGCGGAAAAGACAAAGGGAGGCGGCTTGGTGCCGCCTCCCCTTTCGGGTGGGCCCGATCAGCCCATCAGCATGCGGAAACGTGCCGCGTTGCCCTTGTCCGTGTCCTGGTAGCCGACGACCGAGTCGTCCAGGAGCTGGGCGATGCGGGCCAGCTTCTGGGCCATCTGGTCCATCTGGTCGCTGCTGTCCCGCTGGATTTCGGTGTAGGCCGTCTTGGCCTCACCCTCCCAGGTCTCGGCCACGGCCTTGACCCTGCGCATGAGGGTCTCGAGTTGCTCCGCAAGGTTCTTGGCGGTGTTGCGGACGTCGCTGGCGGCCTGCGTGACGGTGTCGTAATTTACGGCGGTACGGTCGGCGTCGTAGCTCATGAAACGTATCTCCCTCGTGGTTGCGGCGTCGGGCTCAGGCGAGGTCCGTGATGCGGCTCTTGACCTCGTAGGAGTTGTCCACCTTCCGAATGTCGGAGATGCGCTCCTGTTCCTGGTCGTTGAAGCCGCCGACGCTCGCCCTCATTGCCTCTTCGAGGTCGACGAGATCGTCCTGGAGCTTCTTGAGGTTCTTGTTCACACCCTGCTGAACGGTGTCGAACTCCTTGCCCGCCGCGCCCTTCCAGCCGGCCTGGATCATGTCCACGACTCGGTTGAGCGAGGTGACCCGCTCACTCACCTGGTGGTGGAAGTCGCGGATGTCGTTCGCCAGACCTGTGAGCGCGTGTGCGCTGAGGTCAACGCTCGAAGCCATACGTTCTTGCCCTCCTGTTGAAGCGGCGGTGACCTTCACCACCGCGACGGGTCCACCCGGACGGCTGTCCGGGCCCTCCTGGCGGGCAAGACCTGCTGCGCTCTCGCGCGACGCGCGGTCGCAGCGTCGCACCGCCCCCGTGCGGTACCACATGTGTGGCACCCGCAGCCACTCTAGTCACTTGACGTGGTGCTTCCAACTGCAAAGGAGACACAGGGAAGTTCTGAGGGCCAGTAGTGTGACCGCCACAGCGTTCGTACGTCGGGAAAAGGGGTCGCTGCGGGATGACCGAGACGGCTGAGGAGATCAAGGCGCGCAAGGAGCGCGAGCGGGACGAGCTGTACGCCCTCGACATCTCAGGCGTCGAGTGGCAGTGCGCGCCCGGTACGGAGGAGCACGAGGAGCGGGTCGAGATCGCCAATCTTCCCGGCGGGGCCGTGGCCATGCGGTCCTCACTCGACCCGGAGACCGTGCTGCGGTACACGGAGGCCGAGTGGCGGGCTTTTGTACTCGGTGCGCGTGACGGGGAGTTCGACCTGGAACCTGCTCCGCACAACGGCGGACTGCCGACCGAGTAGCGCGGAGAGCGAGACACCGCCGGAGGCAGGCGCGGAGGGCGGCACACGCGCGTGTGCCGCCCTCCGGCGGCCCGTGTCACCTCAGTGCTTGAGGCCCGCCGTGCCGACCCCGAGGACCGACAGCACCGGATACGTCGGGTGGTCGTCGTCCCGGGCCAGTTCACGCGGTGCGAAGAAGATGTGGCCCTGCTCGTAGGTGATCTCCGTCTTCTCCGGGTCGCTGAGTTCGTACTCGTCGTCCTCCGGGAGCTGGAAGAGGAGGTACGGGGTCTCCTTGTCGGTGCGAGAGTTCCAGCTGACCACGGCTGCGGGCTGGACGTCGTCGATGCTCCTTCGGTAGATCAGCAGGTCGTCACCGCTCATACGGAGGGGCACGACCATCTGGAAGGGACGGCCCTCGAACTTGCCGACGGAGGTGCCCTTGTCGACGTCGAAGGCCACGATCCAGTCGGAGGGCTGCTTGATGTCGGTCTGCTCCTTGCTCATGACGTAGAGCCTGCTGCGGCCCACGACCAGGCCGTCACAGTTGTCCACCGTGCCGAAGTACGGCGAGAAGGAGTACCGCTTGCCGCATTTGGGGTCGTAGCCGCCCATAGAGATGGTGGCCAGGCGTTTGCCGTGGCCGGCATCGAGTGTGATCAGGTCGGTGACCTCGCTGTCGCCCGCCGCCACGGCCAGGACGGGCGGGTCGGAGGAGGGCAGGAAGACGTCCTGGACGCCGTCGGCGAGTTTGTACGTCCACCGGGTCCTGCCGGTGCGCGGGTTCAGTTTCTCCACGCGGTAGGTGGCGTCGGGCCCGTCACCGCAGGTGACCAGTGCCAGGAGCGCGCGGCCGCCGGCGAAGCCCGTGTCGTGGCACTGGGAGACCGTGGTGGTGTTCCAGAGCCGCTTGCCGGTCTTCATGTCGTACGCCACCGAGCCATGGCCCCACGCCACGGCGACGACCCCTTTGGTGAGGGTGAGGTTGGTGTTGGTGACGTAGGCGAAGTCGGCCGCGGGCATCTTCTTCTGCCACAGCTTCTTGCCCGTGTCGAGGTCGAGGAGGAGCACCTGGTCGCAGATGCCCCCGGTCTTGGCGCCCTTGGCCTTGGGCGGCTGGATGACCACCGCGGTACGGCCGTCGGCGGTGACGTCCCTGCTGGTGGCACAGATGTGGCCGGCCAGCTTGAGGGTCCAGGCCTTCTCGTCGTAGGTGGGCTCGATCTTGTAGCCCTCGATCCGGTTGGCCACGCCCCTCGCGACGATCTTCCCCGTGGCCCAGGTGCCGGGGGCGTAGCGTGGGTTGATGTCGGTGTTCTTGGAGAGCTTCTCCTCGTTGTGCTGGGTCACGATCTGGCCCTCGGGCGAGACGGGGGCTTTCTCGACGGTTTCCCGGACCTCGTCGAGCGCCTGGTGCGCGGCCACCGGTGTCGCCTTGCCGGTCCCTTTGTCACCGGCCTGGTACCACAGCAGGCCCGCGCCGAGGCAGAGGGCGGCGGCCGTCGACGCCGCTGCCGTCCTCAGGACCCGTCTACGGCGCTTCTGGCGTGTCTTGTCCGCTGCCAGTGCGGACTCCGTGTACATCGACGGGGGTGGGCCGAAGCTCACGCTGAGGGTTCCTTTCGGTGACGGCGGCGCAGGTCGCGCGTGACGACGGCCGCGCCGGCGATGACCGCCACCAGCACGACGGTGATGCCGAGGGCGTAGGTGGCGTACCGCTGGTTGCGCTCCTCAGCGGTCTCCGCGAGGGAGAACCGTGCCACGTCGGGGGCCGGGGCCTTGCTGAGGCCGGGGTCGGGGGTGGGCGAGGACGGCGGGTCCTCGGTGTCGGATTCCTGGATGGCCCGGACCGGGTCGACGACGCCCCAGCCGACGTAGTCGTCGTGGCCGTTGACGGAGCGTTCCGCCGTCTGCTCGATCCGGGTGATGATCTGGGCGGGGGTCCAGTGCGGGTACTTCTCCTTGAGCAGGGCCGCCACGCCCGCGACGAAGGGGGCCGAGAAGCTGGTGCCGTTGTCGGTGCACTGGCCGCCGCCGGGAACGGTGGAGACGATGTCCACGCCGGGGGCCGCCACGCCCACGAAGGTGCCGGCCTGGGAGAACGTGGCACGTTCGTTGTTGCGGTCGGAGGAGGCCACGGCCAGGACGCCGTCGAAGGCCGCCGGGTAGGTGTTCTTGACCTTGCCGTCCAGGCCGTCGTTGCCTGCGGAGGCGACCACGACGACCCCCGCGCCGATCGCCTTGCGGACCGCCTGCGCGAGGGCGGAGGTGGCCGACAGGGGCTTCGTCGTGTCCTGGGAGATGTTGATGACGTCGGCACGTTGCGTCACGGCGTAGTTGATGGCAGCGGCCATCGTGTCCGAGTCGCCGCTCTGGTCGGCGTCGTTCTGGCGGATGGGGATGATGGTGGCGTTCGGGGCGAGGCCGACGAAGCCTGTGCCCGAGCGGGGACGGGCGGCGATGATGCCCGCGACTTTGGTGCCGTGCCCGACCTGGTCGTCGGTCGGGTCGCCGCCCTTGCCCTTGGTGAGGAAGTCACGGCCGTCCGCCTTGTCCACCACTGCCCTGAGCTGCGGGTTCTTGTCGTCGACGCCGGTGTCGATGACGGCCACGCGTACGCCCCTGCCCTTGTTCGTGCCCTGCCAGAGCTCGTCGAGCAGGACGCGCTGCAAGGACCAGGGCGTTCCCTTGATCGGCTTGGCGGGGAACGTGCACTCCCCGCTGCCGTCCAGACGGAGGGAGGGGGCGGGCGGGGCCGCGCCCAGGGTGGTCAGCAGTACGGCGGCGGTCAGCAGGGTTGCCTTCGTCGGCAGCACTCGTACGGCGCTCCTATTGATCATGTCCGTAAACAGAGGCGGGCTACGAGCCCTGCGGCTGCCGGGCGCCGTTGGTGGCCAGGCGCGGGCCCTTCGCCAGGAACTCCGACCAGACCGTGGGCACCTTGGCGGGCCTGACGTTCTGGTAACCGAGCTTGACCTGGGCCTCGCTGGGCTCAGGGGTGCCGTCAGAGGTCTTCTTGCCGGCCCCGATGTCCGACTTCTGGCTGTCGCTGTCCCCGTTGGCCTGGACGGCGTACCGCAGACCGGTGTCGGTGACGAGGAAGAGTGCGCCGGCACCCGTCTCGGTGCCCTGGAACTGGGTGTAGAGCAGGCCCGTTCCGGGGGTGACGTAGGTACTGGTGCCGTCTGCGGTGATCTCGGCCGGGTAGTCGGTGCCCGCCCAGGTACTCAGGGTCGTCGAGTTGTCGTCATCGACATCGCGCAGCACGCTGCACACGGTGTCGCGGCCCGAGGCGGACGAGGCGGAGTTGACCTGGCGGGCCCGCTCACGGGGCCAGTCGGCGGGTTGTCCGGCGAAGGGCTCGCTGTCGGCGGTGAAGTCCTGCAGACCTACGGTGCGGGCCTCTCCGTTCATGTTCAGCGGTGCCGTCTGCGGCGAGGAGATCAGCAACCAGGCGGTGAAGTCGCTGATCGGCTGCACCTTGCCCGGCAGGACGACGTAGTACTTGGTTCCCTCCCCGGTCTCGGTCCGCAGGACCATGCCGACCTTGTTCTCCTCCGCGGAGAGCTGGCCCGGGACGTTCGCGGGCGAGCCGACACCGGAGGGCAGTTGGGGGAAGCGTATGGGCGCGCCCTGGTGCAGGGTGCCGAGCCACCCCTTGGTGACGAGTTGCGGCTTGCGGGAGCCGACGAGCGCGGTGGTCAGCGCGTCGGACTCGACACCGGTGACGGCGTACGACGTGCCGCGCGAGTCGACCAGGTAGCGCCGGCCGGTACGGGTCTTCACGTACAGCACGTCGCCACCGGCGAGGCGGCGCGAACCGTCGGCTTTCGCCGCGTCCCGCTGGGCGAGGACGAAGGTCGCCTCCTGGACGGTCTCGCCCTTGCCGCCGGGCTGCTCGCAGACGGCCCAGCGCTTGGCCTTCCCGGCCTCGTCGGCGGACGGGAGGCGGTCCGGCGCGTACGGGATGCCCAGGATCGGACCGCGCGGCAGCTTGCCCGAATCAAGGACGTCGTCGCTGACCTGGATGACCTGGTAGTCGGCGCCGTTCATCAGCAGGCGCGCGGAGGCGAGGTTGAGCACCGGGTGCAAGCGGTTGACCTTGCCGGTCTTGAGGACGACGTAGCGGGTCGTGGACTGCTTGCCCACGATGACCCGGGTGCCGGGCTTGTCCCAGCCGGCGGGCGCGGTGGGCTGGAACATCCCCCAGGCGCCGAAGACCGCCAAAGTCAGCGCGCCCGCGACGAGGCTGGGCACGACCGCGCGCAGCGGCTTGGGCGCGCCTTCCTCCGATCCGGACGGTGACGGCTGGAGGAAGGCCGCGAGGGTGCGCCTCTTCGCGAACGTGTAGGCGTTGAGTTCGTCCCGCCGTGATGCCATGAGTGACTGTTTCTCCCCGTTGTCACATCCGGAGGCGTGACTGGCCGCCCTCCGATGTCAGACCGGCCCCCTACTATGCCTGGTGTCGGCAGTGGTCGGAGGGGTGGGTAGGGTACCTGGGCCTTCCGGCGCCCAAGTGGGGAGCCGGCACCAGCGAGTTGTGAAAAATACGGGGGGATGGAGTGATGGCTTCCGGTACTCGGACGCGGTCGCGCGAGCGGTCGCGGGGCCGGGGTGCCGCAGCGCCCGGTCCCGAGACCGCTCCGCGGCCGTCGGCCGTTCAGCCGCGGCAGCAGGCATCGGGCACGCCGCACCTCAGGGCACGCCCGGGGCAGGGCGGCTCGTTCCGGCTGCAACGGCTCGTGCTGCTGGAGCTCGCGGTGGCCGTGCTGGTCACCGGCTGGGCGACGGGCCCCGCGGCGCTCGTGCCGGCGGCTCTGGTCGCCGTCGCGCTCGTGCTGCTCGCGGTGGTCAGCCGTCGGGGCCGTTCACTGCCCGAATGGCTGCTGACAGCAAGGGCGTTGCGGGCCCGTCAGCGCCGGGCGGCGAACACCGCGGTTCCGCCGGGCACCGAACCCGCATTGGTGCCCGCGGTGGAGTGCGAGCCCGCCCTGCGCACCTACTCCTATGGTTCCCGCGACCGGCGTCCCGTCGGCATCGTCGGTGACGGGACCTTCGTCACCGCCGTTCTTCAGGTGGAGGCCGATGCCACCGCGGTGCGGGCCGAGCGGAGTCGTCAGCCGTTGCCGCTCGGGCTGGTGCGGGACGCCCTCGAAGTGGACGGTATACGGCTGGAGTCGGCGCAGATCGTGCTGCACACGCAGCCGGCGCCCGCGCTGCACCTGCCCCAGCAGTCCGTGGCCGTGGCCAACTACCTGCCCCTGCAGGAGCAGACCGGCGCTCCGGCCGTCCGCATCACCTGGATCGCGCTGAAGCTGGATCCCGAGCTGTGCGCGGAGGCCGTGGCCGCGCGCGGGGGTGGCCTGCTCGGCGCGCAGAAGTGTGTCGTCCGTACGGCCGACCATCTGGCGAGCCGGCTGACGGGGGCCGGGTTCCGGGCGACCGTGCTCGACGAGGAGGAGCTCATCGCCGCCCTCGCCACCTCGGCCTGCGCCAATCCTCTGGTGACGGCCGACGCCGGGCGGACCGAGGCGCGGGAGCGGCGGACCCAGGAGTCCGGCCGCAGTTGGCGCTGCGACAACCGTCGGCACACCACGTACTGGATCCGCCGATGGCCCCAGCTGGGTGGCGACCGAGGGGCGTCCCTGCCGCAACTGATCGCCGAGATCACCGCCATACCCGCGCTGGCCACCACCTTCAGCCTCACCCTCGCGCGCGGGGAGCGGCAGGAGGTGTCCCTGTGCGGGCATCTGCGGGTTACCGGCCGCAGCGACGACGAACTGGTCTCCGCCCGGCGGGCACTGGAGGGGGCCGCCCGGGAGGCGGGTGCGGGGCTCGCCCGGCTCGACCGGGAGCAGTTGCCCGGGATGCTCGCCACGTTGCCCCTCGGAGGTGTGCGGTGACGACCCCGACGACACGGCGGACCGCCGGCACGGCGGTCGGACCGGAGGGCGCCGAGCCATCGGCCGGCCAGCGGGTGACCGCCCGGCTGCGCAACGGCTTCGGCCTGCTCGGTCCCCGGCATGGGCGGCATGCGCTGCCCGCGGAACTGCTGGACTCGCTCGCGCTGCCCATCGGGGACGACGGGGTCGTGGCCGGTGTGGACTCCGAGGGGCAGCCGGCCGTGCTGGGGCTCAACCGGCCCACTGCGTACGACGTCGTGCTGATCGGTGGGCTGTGGACCGCGCAGGTGCTCGCGCTGCGGGCCGCGGCGACGGGGGCGCGGGTCGCCGTCGAGACCGGTCGGCCGCAGGCCTGGACACAGATGGTGCACGCCATGGGTGGCGGCCAGAACGGCCTTGCGGTGTACGACGTGGGCCGTGTGCCGCCGCAGGGCGCGTCGGCCGGTACGCCGGTCCTGGTGGTGCGGGACTGCGGCATGCGGCCGCCTCGCGGGCGGGTGACTTCCGGTCCGTGGCAGTCGGTGCTGACGCTGCTGCCGTATCTCAGTCCGGTCGCGCCCCGGCTTCTTCGGCAGGCGCGACTGGCGGGCATCCAGCGGGTCTCGCCGGACGAGGCCGGGGAACTGGGGCGCGCCATGGGGCTGAACCGGGTCGAGGTGGAGGCCCTGCCGACGCTCGCCGACGGCGTCACCCTCTGGTGTGCCGACCGTGATCGGCAGTATGTGATGACGCAGCCGACCGATGCCGAGGTCGGATTGTTGGGTACGCCACGGCGGATGGACTGACCAACGGGGTGCACACTGACCCGACTTGATAGTTCTTGCCCGTATTGTTCGTTGATGGTGCGCCAATGCGGCGGCGCAGTGGGCCACTTCCGGGCGGGGTGTGACCTGGTGGGTCGGTGCTGAGGGGCGGACGGGCCTGCCCGGGTGCGGCTCGTGGTGATTAGGCTGGTACCGGGTGCGATGCCAGAACCCGTGGACCGGGCATCGACGGCCCAGGGGGAGAGCCGGTGGATCGGACTACCTCGAACGACTACGGACGACTGAGAACGACACGACATGGTCGCCCCGGCACGGCATGAGGGTGCTCGACCACACCAGGAGGAACTGTGAGCAGCGATCGGGACGGGATCCGCGGGGGCTGGGCCACACCCGGCGATGACCAGCCCGACGCGGAGTCCGCCGTCGAGGCGACGGGCGAGTTCACCATCGACTACGCGCCGCCTGCCTGGTACACGCAGAACGCGTCGCAGGCGGGCGGGGCGGCGGAGGGCTCCGGGCAGGGCTCGAGGGCCGGTGGGGCCTCCGGTCCCGCATCCGGGCCCGGTGCGGCTGGTGCGGCCGGTGGGCCGCCCGCTTCGCCGTACGCGGATGCCGGGGGCGCTCCGATTCCGGGGCTGGCCCCGCCGCCGCACGCGACTCGGGCGGCCGGTTCCGTGGCTCCCGGCGCGCCCTTCATGCCGCCTCCCCCGGCTCCCCCGGCTCCTGCGCCGGGGGCGCCGTTCACGCCGCCCGCGCCGCCTACCGGGGGGCCGGGTGCGGTGCCGAGGCTGCCGATGGGGAGCGGGTTCGAGCCGCAGGCCTCGCAGCAGCCGCAGCAGGCTTCGCAGACGGAGGGGCAGGCTCAGTCGTGGACGCCGCCCGCGCCGCCTGCGCCGCCTGCGCCGCCCGCGCCGGCCGCGCCGGCCGAAGCTGATAATGGTGATCTGGAGAGTGGCGCCACCATGCGTTTCTCGGCCGTCGCGCTGAAGCGCGAGATGGCCGCGATCGCGGAGCGCGCCGATGTCTCCGACGATGACGGTTCGGGTGAGCCGGGTGAGCCGGGCGCGTCGAAGGACGTGGCCGAGGCGGAGGCGCAGGGCACGGGCGAGACCGATGGGGCCGACGTGATCGAGCTCCGGAGCGCGCCCGAGGGCGCCTCCGAGGCGTCCGTGGAGGCCGGCGAAGCGGTCGCCGACTCCGGCGAGGACGCCGAGCCCGTGGCGGCGGAGGCTCCCGCCGAAGAGGCCGCGCCGCAGGCCGACATCCCGGTGGAGGAGGAGGTGGAGGAGGAGTCCGCGGACGCCTCTGCCGAGGACAGCGAGGCGGCTGAGACGGACGCCGAGCCTGCCGTCTCCCCCGCCGCTGACGCGGAGTCCTCGGAGGCCGAGGTCGTGGCCGAGGTCGTGGCCGAGGTCGAGGACGCCATGGGAGCGGAGGCCGAGGTTCAGGACGCCGACTCCGCCGATGCCGAGCCCGCCAAGGCTCCGCGGGCTCAGGATGACGCCCCCGAGGCGGAGCCCGCTGTCGCCGACGCCGTTCCGCAGGACAGCGTTCCGCAGGACGCCCCACCCGCCTGGACTCCCCCGCCGGCGCCGCAGGCCGGAGTGCCTCCGCTGCCGCCGTCGTACCAGCCCGCCGCCCCGACACCGGCGGACCAGTGGCCTGCCCAGCCGCAGCCTCAGCAGCCCGAACCGGTGCCGGGACCGCAGCCCGCCGCCGCGCAGGGCCCGGCGGCCGTGCCGCCGCAGCAGCCCCCGTTCCAGCCCCAGGCGCCTCAGCCCGCGCCCGCCGCCTGGAACCAGCCCCCGGCCCCGCCGGCCGCACCCCAGCCGGGCCAGCCGTACGCCCCCGCCCCCGCGCCCAACCCGCAGACGGGATACGGCTTCCCGCAGCCGGGCACCCCGACCGCGGCGGCACCACAGCCGCCCCACGCCGCCGCCCCCACTCCCAACCCGCAGACGGGATACGGCTTCCCCCAGCCCACCGGTCCCGCCGGCCCACCGCCCGCCCAGCCGGGCCAGGGCTACGGCTTCCCCCCGCCCCCCAACCAGCAGGCCCACAACCAGCCGCAGCCCCCGCAGGCACCCCAAGCCGCACCCCAAGCCGCACAGCCCCAGGCACCCGCACCGGACGCCCGACCCCCCGCCCCCGGCTACGGCTTCCCGCAGCCCGGCACAGCGGCTCCCGCCGCCCCGGTGCAGCAGCCGGGCGGCGCGCCCGTGCCCCCGGCCCCGCACCAGACCGCCGGCTATGGCTTCCCCCCGCCCCCCAACCAGCAGGCCCAGCCCCCGCAGGCGCCCCAGGCACCCGCACCGGACGCCCGACCCCCCGCCCCCAGCTACGGCTTCCCTCACCCCGCGGGCCCCACAGGCACCCCCGACTCCCCCGCCGGCCAAGGCGGCTACGGCTTCCCCCAGCCGCCCAACCAGCCGGGTCAGGAGCAGCAGCAGCCTCCTCAGCCTCCTCAGGCCCCCGTCGATCCCCGTGCCGGGGCCGCCTGGCCGCAGCCCATACAGCATGACCAGCGGCAGATGACCAACCCCGGTGCCGCACCGCTGGGTTACACCGCGGCCGTGGAGCTGTCGTCGGACCGGCTGCTCAACAACAAGAAGCAGAAGGCGAAGAGCGGGCGGCCCGCGGCGGTCTCGTCGCGGTTCAAGCTGGGCGGGAAGAAGGAGGAGGCGGAGCGGCAGCGGAAGCTGGAGCTGATCCGGACGCCGGTGCTGTCCTGCTACCGGATCGCCGTCATCAGCCTCAAGGGCGGCGTGGGCAAGACCACCACGACGACCGCGCTGGGCTCCACCCTGGCCTCCGAGCGGCAGGACAAGATCCTCGCCATCGACGCGAACCCGGACGCCGGTACGCTCGGCCGCCGTGTGCGCCGTGAGACAGGGGCGACCATCCGGGACCTCGTCCAGGCGATCCCGTACCTCAACTCGTACATGGACATCCGGCGGTTCACGTCCCAGGCGCCGTCCGGCCTGGAGATCATCGCCAACGACGTCGACCCGGCCGTCTCCACGACCTTCAACGACGAGGACTACCGGCGCGCGATCGACGTGCTGGGCAGGCAGTACCCGGTCATCCTCACCGACTCGGGCACGGGTCTGCTGTACAGCGCGATGCGCGGTGTGCTCGACCTCGCCGACCAGCTCATCATCATCTCCACTCCGTCGGTGGACGGTGCGAGCAGCGCCAGTACGACGCTGGACTGGCTGTCCGCGCACGGGTACGCCGACCTCGTCTCGCGGTCCATCACCGTCATCTCCGGGGTGCGCGAGACCGGCAAGATGATCAAGGTGGAGGACATCGTCAGCCACTTCGAGACGCGGTGCCGGGGTGTCGTGGTCGTGCCGTTCGACGAGCATCTCGCCGCCGGTGCCGAAGTCGACCTCGACATGATGCGGCCGAAGGTGCGGGAGGCGTACTTCAACCTCGCGGCGATGGTCGCGGAGGACTTCGTACGGCACCAGCAGGCGCACGGGCTGTGGACGAACGACGGCAACCCGCCGCCGGTGGCCGCCCCTCCGATGCCGGGTCAGCCCTTCCCCGGCCAGCCCATGCCGGGCCAGCCCATGCCCGGGCAGCAGTACCCGGCGCCCGGGCAGCAGCCGTACGCCCCGGGTCAGCCCTATCCCCAGCAGGGCCAGCCGCCCGCCCAGCCGTACCCGCCGGCCCAGGGTCAGCCGTACCCCCAGGCCCCGGCCCCCGGCCAGCCCTACCCGCCGGCCCAGGGCCAGCCCGCCCAGCCGTACCCGCCGCAGCCCGGTTACCCGCAGCCCGGCCAGGACCAGGGCCGGCCCCCGCAGGCGCAGCCTCCGCAGCCTCCGCAGGCTCCGCCCCAGCAGTAGGACGGCACAAATAAGGGCGGCCGGTGCGTTCTCGCACCGGCCGCCCTTCGACTACCGCCAGGCCTACCGATCCGCCTCGACCAGCTCCCGGCAGCGCTTCACGTCCTCGGCCATCTGCTCCAACAGGGCCTGAAGCGACTCGAACTTCGCCTGCCCGCGCACGTACGCCAGGAAGTCGACGGCGACGTGCAGCCCGTACAGGTCGAGGCCGACGCGGTCGATGGCGTACGCCTCCACCGTGCGCTCGGTGCCGTCGAACTGCGGGTTCGTGCCGACGGAGATCGCGGCCGGCATCACCTCGCCCTGCGCGTGCAGATAACCGGCGTACACGCCGTCGGCCGGGATCGCGGTGTGCGCGAGCGTCTCCACGTTGGCCGTGGGGAAGCCCAGTTCGCGGCCGCGCTGGGCGCCGCGGACGACCACGCCCTCCACGCGGTGCGGGCGGCCCAGGATCTCGCGGGCGCCCTCGACGTCGCCCTCGGCGACCAGGCGCCGGGTCAGGGTCGAGGAGAAGGGCTCGCCGCCGCCCGCGGCGCCGGTCACGTACAGGTCGACGACCTCGACCTCGAAGTCGTAGATCTTGCCCTGGTCGGTCAGGAACTCGACGTTACCGGCCGCCTTGTGGCCGAAACGGAAGTTCGGGCCCTCGACGACCGCCTTGGCGTGCAGCTTGTCCACCAGGACCTTGACGACGAAGTCGGCCGGGGACAGCTTCGAGAACTCGGTGGTGAAGGGAAGGATCAGCACCGCGTCCACGCCCAGCTCGGCCATCAGTTCGGCGCGCCGGTGGTGCGGGGCGAGCAGCGGCGGGTGGCTGCCGGGGCGGACTACCTCGCTGGGGTGCGGGTCGAAGGTGACGACGACGGAGGGAACGCCCAGCTCGCGGGCCCGGTCCACCGCGTGCTTGATGATCAGCTGGTGGCCGCGGTGCACCCCGTCATAGGAGCCGATGGTGACGACGCTGCGCCCCCAGTCCTGGGGGATGTCCTCCAAGCCACGCCAGCGCTGCACTGTGACCGCTCCTCGAACCCGTGTCCGTATCTACCGTTTACCGCTTACGCAGGTCTAAGGGTGCCATGCCGCGCCTTCCGGGCCCGCATCGGCATGGGGGCTGTGACCCGGCGCACGTCATCACGCCGGTACGTGGGTGCGCAGCAATTCCAGCAGTTCCCGGCGCAGGGGGCGGGAGGCCGGAGTGCCCGGGGCTGCCAGCACGGCCGCGAGGGCCGTCCGTACCGGCGTCGGGCCGCCGTCCAGCAGGCCGGTGACCAGGGGCAGCAGCACGGCGCGGGCAGCCGGTCCCTGGTCGAGGCGGCGGCCGACGAACGCCGCCACGGGCTCGGCGGTCTCCGGCCGCAGCCCGGCCGCCTCCCGCACCAGCGCGGCGACCCGGCCGGCCAGCCGGGGTGTGGTGACGTCGGCGAGGGCGCGCAGCACCGCGCCCGCTCCCACCCCGGCGCGCAGCCGGGCGCGGAAGACGTCGAGAACCTGGTCGGGGTCCGTGGCCAGAGCGGGGACGAGGGCGCTCGGCGGGAACTGCGGGTCGCCGGTGGCGAACTGCCGCAGCGCCTGCGGGAGGTGGCGGGCGCGGGTGTGCGGGTCCCGGACGAGGAGGGCGAGCGCGCCACCGTGCAGGCAGGCGTCGGCGGGGCGGGCGAGCAGGGCGAGGGCCGCGTGGCGCAGCAGCTCGCGGTCGGCCTCGGTCCGTACGTGGGGTGCGGCGCGCAGTCCGTACGCCATGGCGGCGGCTCGCCGCGCCGGCCGCTCGTCGTGCGCCCACCGGTCCACCGCCCGGCAGACGGCGGAGGCCTCGTCCTCGGCGAGCACCGTGAGCAGTTCGTCGCCGCGTCGGTGCGCGCTGTCCACGAGCACCTCCGTGAGGTCGTCCAGTGCGCCGTGCCGGTGGGTGTGCAGCAGCGCCTGCGCGGCCGTGGCCACGGTGGCGTGCGGGGTGGCGGGCAGTGGCCGCTCGTCGTCGAACCAGCGGGTCAGGTGCGGTTGTACGGCGGTGGGGCCGGCGGCGAGGAGCCGGGCCACGGCGTCGAGGTAGCGGGTGCTGGCGGGCGGCGGGGCAAAGGCGTCGTCGTCGCGTCGCCCCGGCCACGCCGGCGGGCCGGGCGGGGTCGCCGACCCGGCGGGCTCCTGCGGGGCCTCGTCCGCCTGGACCAGGCGGCGCAGCAGGTCGAAGCGCTCCTGGTCCGGGATCGGCAGAGCGGTCCAGAAGGCGGGGCCGAAGTCCGCGGAGACGGGGTGGTGCCGGCGCCGGCGGGCGACGATGCGGTCGGCCAGCAGGCGGAGCACACCGGTGTACGGGGTCGCGTCGGGGACCTGCGACAGCGTCTGGGCGAGCAGACGCGCGGCCCACCACGAGTCGGGGTCCGCGTCCAGGGCGTGGACCAACTCCTCCAGGCTTCCGGCGAGTTCGGCCGTGCCGTGCTGGCGGGCGAGGAGGAGCAAGGCCTGGACGACGGGACCGACGCGGTGATGCGGGACGGGCAGCGGGCGGCTCTCCTGCGGGGCCTGTGGGATCTGTGGGATCTGTGGGGCCTGTGTGATCTCTGGGGCCTGTGGGCCCTGCGGTTCCTGCCGGGCGCGACGGCGGTGGACCAGGGCGTGCAGGGCCTCGTCCAGGTCGAGGTGCGTGCCCTGGATCCAGTCGGCGAACTCCTCGTGGGCGAAGCGGTAGCCGTTCCCGGCGGGCACCAGCAGGCCTTCCGTGAGGACGGCGGACGCCCAGCCGGTGCCGCGGCCCAGCCAGGCGGGGGCGGGGCCCCAGGGGAACACCGACTCGAAGGTCGCCCGGTCCAGCTCGCCCTGCCCCGGTCCGAGGCTGCGCCGGGCGGCCTCGTGGACCTGGCGGGAGACCCGGGCGGCGAGACGCCGTACGGCGGTGCCGCGCAGGCCGTTCGCGGCGGCGAGGCGGACCGCGACGCGCAGGCACATCAGGTCCAGGTAGGCGGAGAACACCTCGTGCCGGTCGGCGGGGGTCGCCGGGGTGTCCGGCGGCAGGGCTGCGCGGACTTCCGACAGGAGGCGGAGGGTGAGGGGGTGACGGGCGTCGCGCTCGGTGAGGGCCCCCTCGGGGACGCCGTAGCGGGCGCGGGCGCGGCGGGCCTCGTCCGGGGTGAGGTCGGTCAGGTGCACGCAGGGCGGGAGCGGGCGGGGCGGGGCGGCGAGGGCGGGAACAGCGACGGCGGCACCGACCGCGGGGCGGTACAGCGCCTCCGGCGGGAACTCGGCTCCGGCACCCTCCCAGTACTCCTCCCGGCACGCCACGACCAGCCGTGCCCCGGTCGCGCGCAGCCATTGAGCCGTCGCCGCGGTCCACTCGGGGAGCCGGTGGGCGAGGACGGGAGGCATCTCCTCGGGGCCGTCGAGCAGGAGCAGCAGGGGGCGGCCGACCCGCCCGGCGACACGGGCGAGGCACTCCGGGGTGGCCTCTCCCGGACCGGCCGGACCGCCCCCGCCACCCTGATCCGCAGCGCCGGCCGAGCCACCCGGGTCACCGGCGTCGTCACCGGCGCAGTCCCCGGGAAGCGGCCACCGGGAGGCGGCGATGATACGGGCCGCCCGCTCCAGCGCGCGGTGTGCCGCGTCGGCCACCGAGCCGTCGGCATCCTCGAGGTCGGCTCCGCGCAGCCACAGCGTGGGTGCCGGTTCCGATGCGCGGCCGCGGCGTGCGGCGAGGGCCGCGAGTTCGGTCGTACGGCCGCTGCCCGGGGCGCCGACGAGGCCGAGGACGGCACCACCGCCGGCTTCGGCGAAGGACGTCAACTGCCGGACGACTTCGGTCCGTTCGACGGGATCGACGGTCCCCGGCCCGGTGGCGCCGATCCGGCCCACGTGCCCGGCGAGGGCTCCGGGCGGGCCGTCCTGCCCCACCGAGGTGGCGGTCAGCTCCAGGACGCCCGCCAGATTGAGGTCGGCTCCGTACGCGGGCACGGTCGCGGCGTTGCGGTCGAGGAGTGCGGCGAGCCGGGCGTCGGCCGCCGCGCGCAGCGGCACGGCGAAGCCGGCCTCCCGGTCACCGGACCGCAGGGCCGTGCCGAGGACGCCGAGCACGGCGCCGGTCTCCGGGTCGAGCACCGGCCCGCCGGCCGCTCCGCCGCCGGGCCGCAGCGCGTCCCGGCCCGCCGTGCCCATCGCCAACTCCAGGGCGTCGCCGAGGGGATGGCAGCGGTCCGTGGCCGTGTAGGTCACCTCGACGGCGCCGAGCACCCGTGCCTCGCGCCAGCCGCCGGCGGCGATACGCACATACGCGCCGGTCGTGATCCGGTCCCGTGCGCTCACCGGGAGCGGCTCCACGCCGAGGCACTCGGTGCGGACCAGCGCGAGGGCAAGGGCGGGCAGCGGGGTGACGGCGTCGGCGGTCACGACGCGGGTCCGCTCGTCCGCGGTGCACAGCACCAGCCCGGCCAGGCCGTCGACGGCCTCGTGGCTGGTGACGAGGGTGCCCTGGTGGTCGGCGACGAATCCGGTGCCGCGCGGGCGGCCGGCCAGGTCGCGGATCCGGACCAGACGCGCGTCGAGGGCGCGGTATCCGTCCTCGCCGGGCGTGTCCCGCCGTCGCTCCCGCTGGGTCGCGTCCTCGCGGTCCCGTCCGGTGCCGCCTCCGGTACGCGGGCCCCGTGCCGCCATGATCGAACCCTCCCGACCGTGCACCCGTGCTCTGTCCACGACGGTAGGCCGGAAATGATCAGTGGGACAGATCGTGCGGCGAAAGCGCCCCCTTCCGCTCCCCCCGTTCACTCCGAGCGCCCGCACGGTCGGGTGAATAGGCGGGGGCGGCTGGATACACCCTAGGGGTGGGGGAACCGAGGGGGGACCGTGGAGCGGCGACGACATCCCGTGGCCGCCGCTCCACGGGCAGAACAGCCCACGGACAGAGCCCATGGGCCCCGGGCCCGGGTCAGCCGAAGACGGCCAGGCTCTTGGCCTTGCCCTTGTGCTCCTCGACCAGCGCGAGGAAGCGTCCCTCGGGGTCGAAGACGGCGACGGGGCCGGCGCCCGCGTACTCCTCGGGCATCTCCAGCCGCACGCCGTTGAGGAGCAGCCGGGCGCGCCTGGCGTCGACGTTCCAGCGCTGGAACGCGGCCGTGGCCGCCTCGGCGACGGGCATCACGGTCAGCTCCTCCTGGAGCTGTTCCAGCGTCTTCGCGGCGTCCAGCTTGTACGGACCGACGCGGGTGCGGCGCAGCGCGGTGAGGTGTCCGCCGACACCGAGGCCGGCGCCCAGGTCGCGCGCCAGGGCACGGATGTAGGTGCCGGAGGAGCAGACCACCGACACCACCAGGTCGAGGACGGGCGTGCCGTTCTCGGCGACCGCGTCCCGGACGTCGTACACGGTGAAGGAGGAGACGGTGACTGGCCGGGCGGGGATCTCGAAGTCCTCGCCCTCACGGGCCCGCTTGTAGGACCGCACGCCGTCGATCTTGATGGCGCTGACCTTGGACGGCACCTGCATGATGTCGCCGGTCAGCAGGCCGACGCCGGCGTCGACGGCGTCCCGGGTGACCTTGGAGGCGTCGGCCGAGGCGGTGACCTCGCCCTCGGCGTCGTCGGTGACCGTGGTCTGGCCGAGGCGGATGGTGCCGACGTACTCCTTCTCCGTGAGGGCGAGGTGCCCGAGGAGCTTCGTCGCCTTCTCGACGCCGAGGACGAGCACGCCCGTCGCCATGGGGTCGAGGGTGCCGGCGTGGCCGACGCGGCGGGTCCTGGCGATGCCGCGCATCTTGGCGACCACGTCGTGCGAAGTGAAGCCCGACGGCTTGTCGACGATGACAAGGCCGTCGGGCGTGGTGCGCTTCTGGGTCATTCGGCGGTGTCGTCCGTCTCGTCCTCGGCGTCCGGCTTGCGGTACGGGTCCGCGTCACCGGCGTACGTGGCGCTCGCGGACGCCTCGCGTACCTTCTCGTCGGACTGGCGCGCCTTGTCGAGGAGGTCCTCGATGCTCCGGGCGGTGTCGGGGAGGGCGTCCGCGACGAAGGCGAGGGTCGGCGTGAACTTCACGCCGGCCGCACGGCCGACCTCGGAGCGAAGGATGCCCTTGGCGCTCTCCAGGCCCGCCGCTACGGCCTTCCGCTCCTCCTCGTCGCCGTAGACCGTGTAGAAGACGGTCGCCTCCCGCAGGTCCCCGGTGACCCGGGTGTCCGTGATGGTGACGTGCGAGCCGAGCCGCGGGTCCTTGATCCCGCGCTGCAGCTTCTGGGCCACCACCTCTCGGATGAGGTCCGCCAGCCTCTTGGCACGCGCGTTGTCGGCCACTGGTCGTCTCCCGTTCTTCCTGTTCTACGTTCGAAATCAGTCGTCGTCCCCGTGCAAGCGGCGTCTCACCGACAGCAGCTCCACCTCGGGGCGCCCGGCGACCAGCCGCTCGCAACGGTCCAGTACGTCGGTCAGATGCCCCGCGTCGCCGGAGACCACCGCCAGGCCGATGACGGCCCTGCGATGGAGGTCCATGTGATCCACCTCCGCCGCGCTCACCGTGTACTTCCGCTGAAGCTCGGCCACGATCGGGCGGACGACGGAGCGCTTCTCCTTCAGCGACCGGACGTCGCCGAGCAGGAGGTCGAAGGACAGAGTCCCCACATACATATGTGTGTCCGGATGACCCGCCGGTACGGGATTGACGGGCCCGCCGGCAGATCGGCGGGAACATCAGAACCGTACAACGAACGGCCGGGGCCGATCGACGGAAATATTCTCCGTCGACCGGCCCCGGACCGGACCGTCTCGGAAGCCCGAGCGCTTACACGCGCGGCTTCTCCCGCATCTCGTACGTCGCGATGACGTCGTCGATCTTGATGTCGTTGAAGTTTCCGAGGTTGATACCACCCTCGAAGCCTTCGCGGATCTCGGTGACGTCGTCCTTGAAGCGGCGCAGACCGGAGATGGTGAGGTTCTCCGCGACCACCTTGCCGTCGCGGATGAGGCGCGCCTTGGTGTTGCGCTTGACCTCGCCCGAACGGACCAGGACACCGGCGATGTTGCCCAGCTTGGACGACTTGAAGACCTCGCGGATCTCCGCCGTACCGAGCTCGACCTCCTCGTACTCCGGCTTGAGCATGCCCTTGAGGGCCGCCTCGATCTCCTCGATCGCCTGGTAGATGACCGAGTAGTACCGGACGTCCACACCTTCGCGCTCGGCCATCTGCGCCGCGCGGCCGGCCGCGCGGACGTTGAAGCCGATCACGATGGCGTCGGAGCCCATCGCCAGGTCGATGTCGGACTCCGTGACCGCACCGACGCCGCGGTGCAGGACGCGGATGTCGACCTCTTCGCCGACGTCCAGCTGGAGCAGCGAGGACTCGAGGGCCTCGACGGAACCGGAAGCGTCACCCTTGATGATCAGGTTCAGCTGCTGGACCTCGCCGGCCTTGAGCACCTTGTCCAGGTCCTCGAGCGACACACGGCGCGTGCGCTTGGCGAACGCGGCGTTGCGCTCACGGGCGGCGCGCTTCTCGGCGATCTGACGGGCCGTACGGTCCTCGTCGACCACCAGGAAGTTGTCGCCCGCACCCGGGACGTTGGTCAGGCCCAGGACCTGGACCGGCGTCGACGGGCCGGCCTCGGCGACGTTGTTGCCGTTGTCGTCGAGCATGGCGCGCACGCGGCCGTAGGCGTCGCCCACCACCATCGTGTCGCCGACCCGCAGGGTGCCTCGCTGGACGAGGACCGTCGCCACGGCACCGCGGCCGCGGTCGAGACGGGACTCGATCGAGATGCCCTGCGCGTCCTGGGCCGGGTTGGCCCGCAGGTCGAGCGAGGCGTCGGCGGTGAGGACGACGGCCTCGAGGAGGCTGTCGATGTGCAGACCCTGCTTGGCGGAGATGTCGACGAACATCGTGTCGCCGCCGTACTCCTCGGCCACCAGACCGTACTCGGTCAGCTGACCGCGCACCTTGGTCGGGTCGGCACCCTCGACGTCGATCTTGTTGACCGCGACGACGATCGGGACGTCGGCCGCCTTGGCGTGGTTGAGCGCCTCGACCGTCTGCGGCATGACGCCGTCGTTGGCCGCGACGACCAGGATCGCGATGTCGGTCGACTTCGCACCACGGGCACGCATGGCGGTGAACGCCTCGTGACCCGGGGTGTCGATGAAGGTGATCTTGCGCTCTTCGTCGTTGACCTCGGTCGCGACCTGGTAGGCACCGATGTGCTGGGTGATGCCGCCGGCCTCGCCCGCGATGACGTTCGTCTTGCGGATGGCGTCGAGCAGTCGGGTCTTACCGTGATCGACGTGGCCCATGACGGTGACGACCGGCGGACGGACCACCAGGTCCTCCTCGTCGCCCTCGTCCTCGCCGAACTCGATGTCGAAGGACTCGAGGAGCTCGCGGTCCTCCTCCTCGGGACTGACGATCTGAACCGTGTAGTTCATCTCGCCCGCGAGGAGGTGCAGCGTCTCGTCGGAGACGGACTGCGTGGCCGTGACCATCTCGCCCAGGTTCATCATGACCGCGACGAGCGACGCCGGGTTGGCGTTGATCTTCTCGGCGAAGTCGGTGAGCGACGCACCGCGCGACAGGCGAATGCTCTCGCCGTTGCCGCGAGGCAGCATCACGCCGCCGACCGACGGGGCCTGCATGGCCTCGTACTCCTGGCGCCTCTGCCGCTTCGACTTGCGACCACGACGCGCGGGACCGCCGGGACGGCCGAAGGCGCCCTGCGTGCCACCACGGCCACCGGGACCACCGGGACGGCCGCCGAAGCCGGGACGGCCACCGCCGCCGCCACCGGGACCACCGGGACGGCCGGCGAAACCGCCGCCACCGCCACCGGGACCGGCAGGACGGCCGGCGAAGCCGCCGCCACCGCCACCCGGACGGCCGGCGAAGCCGCCGCCGCCCGGACGACCGCCGCCACCACCGGGACGACCGCCGCCGCCACCGGGGCCACGGCCGCCGGGGCCACCGCCACCGGGACGCGGACCCGCGGCGGGACGCTGCGGCATCATGCCCGGGTTCGGACGCGGGCCGCCGGGGCCGCCGCCGGGACGGGGACCGCCCTGCGGACGCGGCATCGAGCCCGGGGTCGGGCGCGGACCGCCCGGAGCCTGCGGACGCGGACCGCCGCCCTGGGCGCCGGGCGCCTGGGGACGGGGGCCGCCGCCGGGGGCACCGGGACCGCCGGGGCGCGGACCGCCCTGCGGGCGCGGGGCCTGCGGGCGGGCCATGCCGGTGGAGCCACCGGAGGTGAAGGGGTTGTTACCCGGACGCGGACCGGCCGGACGGCCGCCGGGACGCTGGCCCTGGCCGCCGGGACGACCGCCGCCCTGAGCGGCAGCGGGACGCTCGCCCCGCTCGCCTCGCTCGCCCCGCTGGCCCTGGCCGGGACCGCCTGGACGGCCGCCGGGCTTGGGGGCGCCGGGACGCGCGCCGGGGCGCGGACCCTGGGCGGCCGGAGCCTGCGGAGCCGAGGCCTGCGGGGCCGGAGCGGCCGGCGGAGCGGTGAACTCCGGGGCGGCCGGGGCCGGACGCGGCGCGGGCTTCGGACCCGGAACCGGGCGCGGGCCGGGAGTCGGCGCCGACGGAGCCGACGGCTGCTGGGCCGCGGGCTGCGGGGCGGCCGGCTGCGGGGCCGACGGCGGCTTGGGGGCGCCCGGCTTCGGGGCAGCCGGACGTGCCGCCTGCGCCGGAGAGGGCGCGGCGGGCCTGGGGGCGGCCTTGCGCGGGGCGGACTTGCCGTTGCCGCCGCCCTGGAAGGCGTCGGTCAGCTTGCGTACTACGGGCGCTTCGATCGTCGAAGACGCCGAACGGACGAATTCACCGAGTTCCTGGAGCTTGGCCATGACGACCTTGCTCTCCACACCGAACTCCTTGGCGAGTTCGTATACCCGGACCTTAGCCACTTCGCTCCTTTTAGGTCCGGGTTGCGTCCGGACCGTCGCTACTTCATGGGCGTACTCATCGCGTGCTCATCGAGTGCTCATCGCAATCTCGACCTACTTCCAACTCGCGGGGTACCAGGGCCGCACGGGGGTTCCGCGCGACGCTTCTTACGGTGTTGCCTGTTCGGCAACTGTCATCTGCTCGACGTACCGGCGCAACACCTTTGTGTCGAGCGCTCCCGGGGCGCGCAACGCCCGCGTGAACGCCCGGCGGCGTACCGCCTGGTCGAGACAGACCTGGGCGGGGTGCACGTACGCACCCCGGCCGGGCAGCGTACCGCGAGGATCGGGGACGCATGCGTCCTTGATCGCCACGATGCGCAGCAGTTCCGTCTTGGCCGCTCGCTCCCGGCACCCCACACAGGTGCGTTCAGGGCATGCTCCGGCGTGCGTCCGGCCAGACACAGCTAAGTCTACCTCCCCGTACCGACCTCACCCCTTTGGGGCAAAGATCGAACAGTTGTCGTGCATATAACTGTCGTGATCTGAGCGACCTGCGGCCTGGATCTATTCCCCGGCCGGCTCGGTGTCCGGCCGGATGTCGATCCGCCAGCCGGTGAGCCGGGCGGCCAGCCGGGCGTTCTGCCCTTCCTTGCCGATCGCCAGCGACAACTGGTAGTCCGGCACGGTCACCCGGGCGGACCGGGCGGCCATGTCGACCACCTCGACCTTGGACACCCGGGCGGGTGACAGCGCGTTCGCGACCATCTCCGCCGGGTCGTCCGACCAGTCGACGATGTCGATCTTCTCGCCGTTCAGCTCGCCCATCACATTGCGCACCCGGCCGCCCATGGGACCGATGCAGGCGCCCTTGGCGTTCAGGCCCGAACGGGTGGAACGGACGGCGATCTTCGTACGGTGACCGGCCTCACGGGCGATCGCGGCGATCTCGACCGAGCCGTCGGCGATCTCCGGCACCTCGAGCGCGAAGAGCTTCTTCACCAGGGCGGGGTGGGTGCGCGAAAGAGTGACCGAGGGTCCGCGGACGCCCTTCGCCACCCGTACGACGTAACTGCGCAACCGCATACCGTGCTGGTACGTCTCCCCCGGCACCTGCTCCTGCACCGGCAGGATGGCCTCCAGCTTGCCGATGTCGACGAGCACGTTCTTCGGGTCGCGGCCCTGCTGCACCACTCCGGTGACGATGTCGCCCTCGCGGCCGGCGTACTCGCCGAGCGTCGCGTCGTCCTCGGCGTCACGCAGCCGCTGCAGGATGACCTGCTTGGCGGTGGTGGCGGCGATGCGGCCGAAGCCGGACGGGGTGTCGTCGAACTCGCGGGCCTCCTGGCCCTCCTCGAGGTCCTCGGGGTCCTCCTTCGCCCACACGGTCACATGCCCGGTCTCCCGGCTGAGCTCCACGCGCGCGTGTCGGCGGCTTCCCTCGGTGCGGTGATAGGCGATGAGGAGGGCCGATTCGATCGCCTCGACCAGCAGGTCGAAGGAGATCTCCTTCTCCCGAACCAAGCCCCGCAGGGCACTCATGTCGATGTCCACGGCTACGCCTCCTCTTCCTTCTTGTCCTTGCGGCTGAACTCGACCTGCACGCGCGCCTTGACGATGTCCGGGAAGCCGAGTCTGCGGGTGGTGGCCTTGCGGCCCTTGACCCCGGGCACTTCGAGGTCGAGGCCTTCGTCGTCGACCGTCAGGATCCTGGCGACCAGCTCGCCGTCCTCGGCGAGCTGGAACTTCGCCAGCCGGCCGACCGCGCGAGCGTAGTGCCGGGGTTCCTTGAGGAGGCGCTCCGCGCCCGGGGTTCCGACCTCCAGGTCGTAGGCGCCCTCACCCATCGCGTCCGTCTCGTCGAGCTTCGCCGAGAGCGCGCGGCTCACATCGGCGATCTGGTCCAGGTCCGCCCCGGTGTCGGAGTCGACGACGACGCGCAGCACCCGCTTGCGTCCGACGGAGTCCACGGCGATCTCTTCGAGATCCAGGCCCTGGGAGGTGACGAGCGGTTCCAGCAGTTCTCGCAGCCTCTCGCTCTGGGTGGTGCTCATCCGGGTGACTCCTCGGCCGCGTGTGCTGTTGTGGGATGGGTCGCGTGTCTGGTCAAAGGGTATCGGGTCGCAGGGGGTGTTGCCGTCCACGTGTGCCTCCGGCGGTGTGACCCGGTTCGCCGGGGAGCCCGGGTGGCTGCGCCCCTCGGACGGCAGCCCAGGCGGTGCGACCCGTTCGCCCGGCAGCGCGGGCAGCCGCGCCCCTCGCCCGGCAGCGCGGACGGTGTGACCGTTCGCCCGGCAGCGCGGGCGGTGTGACCGGTTCGCCGGGGAGCTCGGGCGGCTGCGCCCTTCGGGCGGGCGTCGTCGGGGACTTGTCGCGCGCGCGGCGAAGTCGTGCGTCGATACGACCTCGCGCCCCTCAGACGGGTCCACGAGCCGGTGACATGGGTCGGCCGGGTTCGCGGGTACCGTGATCACCGGCGGGCCCCCGCCGGTGTGTTCGTACGAGTGCCCGAGGACGTCTGCCGTGCCCCTCCCCTCACCGCCGCGTGCCCTCTTGGGGCCGCGCAGAAGAACCCTGCTCGCGTCGGCCGCCGGAGCGGTGCTGCTCGCGGGCTGCTCCGACGGAAGCGGGGACTCCGGCGGCAGGGGTGGCGGCCTCTCGGTCGCCGAACGGGCACGCGCGCGTGCGGCCCGGGACAGCCTGGGGCTGGTGGAGCGGTACGACGCGGTGATCAGCGTCCATCCGGCGCTGGCGGACCGGCTGGGTCCGCTGCGGGCGGAGACCGCGGCCCACGCGGAGGCGTTCGGGGACGGCACGGCGGGCCCCTCGCGATCTTCGTCGGCTTCTTCGGGTTCTTCGGGTTCTTCGGGTTCCTCGTCGCCTTCCTCGTCTCCTTCGCGGTCCGCGGAGGACTCGGCGGCGCCGGCCGTGCCCGCCGGCGAGAAGGACGCGCTCGCCGCACTCGCCGCCGCCGAGCGCGCCCTCGCCGACCGGCGGGCGAAGGCGCTGCTGGGAGTGGAGGGGGAACTGGCCCGGCTGCTGGCCTCGGTGGCGGCCGCAGGAGCGGTGCACGCGTATCTGCTGACGGAGGGTGGCAGGTGAGCGGCGGGGCGAGGCACGGCGAACTCAAGGCCCTCCAGGCGGCGCTGGCCGCCGAGCACGCGGCCGTGTACGGGTACGGGGTGGTCGGCGGGCGGATCGGCGCGGGACGGCGCACTGAAGCACGGACGGCGTACGACGCGCATCGGGCGCGCAGGGATGCACTGGTCCGCGAAGTGCGCGACCTGGGCGGCTCCCCGGTGGCGGCGGACGCGGCGTACGCGCTGCCGTTCCCGGTGCCGGACTCCGCGGCGGCGGTGCGGCTCGCCGCCGAGTTGGAGGAACGCGTGGCCGGGGTGTACTCCGACGTGGTGCGGGCGACCACGGGTGGGCGGCGCGGCGAGGCCGCCGGGGCGCTGCGGGAGGCTGCGGTGCGGGCGGTGCGCTGGCGCGGGGAGAGCGTAGCCTTCCCTGGTCTCGCCGAGCGGGACGGTGCCGCGGCCGGTACGGCTGGTACGGCCGGGACCCCGGCACCGGCCTCGGGCTCGGCGGCACCGACGGCATGACCCGGCACCAGGAGGGGCCGGCACCCAGGAAGGGAACGACTCGCGCATGGCTTTCGAACCGCCGCAGCGTCTCGTCAGGGCGCTCGGTGAGACGGCACCGGACGGTGACGGCTGGCTGGACGAACTGCCTCAGGCCGTGCGGCAGGCCGTCGCGCTACGCGGGTTGACCGTCGAGCGGGTGCAGGTGCCGGGCGGCCGCAGCAGTCTGGTCGTGCTGGTGCGCCGGGCGGACGGGACCCCGGCCGTGCTGAAGCTGGCCCCGCCGCGCGCCCGGCCGGAGGCCGAACGCGCGGCGCTGGCGCACTGGGGCGGCCTGGGCGCCGTACAACTGCTGGAGGCGGACGGGACCGCGGGGGTGCTGCTGCTCGAGCGGCTGCACCCGGACGTGTCGGTGCGGTCGCTGCCCGAGGCGAAGGCGCTGCTGGAGGCGGCTGGGACGCTGCGGCGGCTGTGGGTGGAACCTCCGGCGGAGTTCTCCTTCGAGACCGTCGACGGGCGGACCGGGCGGCAGGCCGAGGCCATGCGGGCCGGCGCGGCGGCCGACCCCGAGGTCGCCCCGCTGGTCGAGGCGGCGCTCGCGGCCCGTGCGGAGTTGCTGGCCGCGCCGCCGGAGCACCGGCTGCTGCACGGCACCTTCCGGCAGAGCAAGGTGCTCGCCGGGGAGCGGATGCCGTGGCTGGCGGTGGGGCCGGACCCGCTGGTCGGCGAGTGCGCCTTCGACCTCGCCCGGCTGGTCCGGGACCGGGTGGAGGACCTGATCGCCACGCCGTCGGGGGCGGCGACGACCCGGCGGCGGGTGAAGCGGCTCGCTCAGTCGCTGGACGTGGACCAGGACCGGCTGCGCGGCTGGACGCTGTTCCGCGCGGTGGAGTCCGGGGTACGGGCCCGCCGGGTGGGCCGGGAACAGGACGCGGAACTGCTGCTGGAGTTCGCGGGCTGGCTCTGAGTGCCCCGGCCCGGCCGACGCGTGCATGACCGTTCCCCGCCGTAGTGACGTTCTGTCACGCCCTACGGCCGGGGAACGGCCAGAGAGTTCTCAGGCGGTCAGGCGCGCGATCGCCTCGTCCACCGTGAGCTCCTCGCGCTCACCGGTCTTGCGGTCCTTCAGCTCGAGGACGCCCTCGGCCGAGCGGCGGCCCGCGACCAGGATCTTCGGTACGCCGATCAGCTCGGAGTCGGTGAACTTCACGCCCGGCGACACCCCGGCCCGGTCGTCGACCAGGACGCGCAGCCCGGCCGCCCGCAGCTTCTCGGAGACCTCCAGCGCCAGCTCGGTCTGCAGCGCCTTGCCGGCGGCGACCACGTGCACGTCGGCCGGGGCGACCTCGGCCGGCCAGCACAGGCCCTTGTCGTCGGCGGTCTGCTCGGCCAGCGCCGCGACCGCGCGGGAGACGCCGATGCCGTAGGAGCCCATGGTGACGCGGACCGGCTTGCCGTGCTGGCCGAGGACGTCGAACTTGAGGGCGTCGGCGTACTTCCGGCCGAGCTGGAAGATGTGGCCGATCTCGATGGCCCGGTCCAGCTTGAGGCCGGTGCCGCACTTCGGGCAGGGGTCGCCCTCCTGGACGACCACCACGTCGACGTACGCGTCGACGTCGAAGTCACGGCCCGCGACGACGTTCTTCGCGTGCGTGCCCTCCTTGTTGGCGCCGGTGATCCAGGAGGTGCCGAGGGCCACGCGCGGGTCGGCGATGTACGTGACCTTCTCCCCCAGGCCCTGCGGACCGACGTAGCCCCGGACCAGGTCCGGGCGGCCCGTGAAGTCCTCGGCCGTCACCAGCTCCACGGCGGCCGGGGCGAAGTGCGCCTCGACCTTGTCCATGTCGACCTCGCGGTCGCCCGGGACGCCCACGGCCACGATCTCGCCGTCGACCTTGACGAGGAGGTTCTTCAGCGTGGCGGAGGCCGGGACGCCGAGGTGGGCGGCGAGGGTCTCGATGGTCGGGGTGTCCGGGGTCGGGATCTCCTCGAGCGCGGCCACGCCGTCGGCGTCCACCGTCTTCAGCTCGTACGAGATCGCCTCGGTGTTGGCCGCGAAGTCGCAGTGGGGGCAGTCCGCGAAGGTGTCCTCGCCGGCGTCGGCCGGGGCGAGGAACTCCTCCGACTTCGAGCCGCCCATCGCACCGGCGGTGGCGGCGCAGATGCGGTAGTCGAGGCCGAGGCGCGCGAACACCTTCTGGTAGGCCTCGCGGTGCAGGGCGTAGGACTGGGCCAGGCCCTCGTCCTCCGTGTCGAAGGAGTACGAGTCCTTCATGAGGAACTCGCGGCCGCGCAGGATGCCGGCCCGCGGGCGGGCCTCGTCACGGTACTTGTGCTGGATCTGGTACAGGATGACCGGCAGGTCCTTGTACGAGGACGCCTGGTCCTTCACCAGCAGGGTGAAGATCTCCTCGTGGGTGGGGCCGAGGAGGTAGTCGCCGCCCTTGCGGTCCTTCAGGCGGAACAGCTCGGCGCCGTACTCGTCCCAGCGGCCGGTCGCCTCGTACGGCTCACGCGGCAGGAGGGCGGGGAGGAGAACCTCCTGGGCGCCGATGGCGTCCATCTCCTCGCGGACGATGCGCTCCACGTTGGCGAGGACCTTCTTGCCGAGGGGCAGCCAGCTCCAGATGCCGGCGGCGGTACGGCGGACGTAGCCGGCGCGGACGAGGAGCTTGTGGCTGAGCACCTCGGCGTCGGCCGGGTCGTCGCGCAGCGTTTTCGCCATCAGCTGGGACATGCGCTGGACGGGTGCGTTCGCCATGGTTCTCGTACTCCTGCCGGGTAACAGTGATGGCTAGGAGGTTAGCCGGGGGGCCGCCCTGCCCGGAAATCCTTACTTCCGGCGCAGGGGGAGCGGGGCGCCCATGACGGCGTACGGCTTGGGGGCGCTGGGGAAGAGCACCTGCCGGGCCAGGTCCTGGTAGCCGAGCGAGTGGTAGAGGCCGCGGGCCGGGCTGTCGGTGTCGATGGCGGACAGGATCGAGCGGGGTTCGGTGGCGCCGTCGGTGATCGTGGTGATCAGGGCGCGGCCGATACCGAGGTTCTGGTGGCCGGGGTGGACGTGCAGCTCGGTGATCACGAAGGAGTCGTCGAGCCAGTCGTCGTGGCCGCGGGCCCGCAGATACGGTTCGACGACGGTGGACCACCAGTGGGCGCGGTCGTTGGGCATGCCGTAGACGAATCCGACGAGCCGCCCGCCGACCGTGGCGCCGAGGGCCCGCGCTCCCGGGTACTGCATGTGGCGCAGGACGATCTGGCGGCGCACGGCCACCTCGTCGGGGCCCAGTCCGAAGGCGACGGCCTGGACGGCCAGGGCCTCGTCGACATGGGCTGAGAGGTCCAGTGGGCCGATCACGACGTCCATGCGGGGAGACTACAGGGGGGCCTTACTTCTCAGAACAGCACGCTCATGAAGGCGCCGACCTCCCGGAAGCCCACCCGCTGGTAGGTCCGCCGCGCCGGGGTGTTGAAGTCGTTGACGTACAGGCTCACCATCGGGGCCACGTCGGCCAGCGCGTACCGCAGGACCGCCGCCATGCCGGGGGCGGCCAGTCCCTTCCCCCGGTACTCGGGGGCCACCCATACGCCCTGGATCTGGCAGGCCTGGGAGGTCGCCGCGCCGATCTCCGCCTTGAAGACGACCTTGCCGTGTTCGTCGACGCGGGCGAACGAGCGGCCGGAGCCCACGAGTTCGGCGACACGGGCCTGGTAGAGGAGGCCGCCGTCGCCGGCCAGCGGGGAGACCCCGACCTCTTCGGTGAACATCGCCACGCACGCCGGCATGATCGTGTCCATCTCGTCCTTGCGGATGCGGCGGACGTAGGCGTCGGGGGCGATGTCGGCAGGCATGCGGTCGGTGACCATGAGGGGCTGGCGGGTGCGGATCTCGCGGGCGGGGCCCCAGTGCGGTTCGAGCAGGCGCCACAGCTCGACGGTGGAGCCGGCGGGGCCGACGATCGAGGAGCAGCGGCGCCCGGCCCGGCGGGCGCGGTCGGCGAACGCGCGTACGGCGCGCGGGGTGGCGCAGATCGGGACGAGGTTGGCGCCCGCGTAGCACAGGGAGGCCAGCATGCCGTCCTCGTACCAGCCCCACATCTCGCCGCCGAGCCGCCACGGGTCGAGGCCCGCGATCTGGACGCGGGAGGTCACGAAGGCGTTGGCGACGGGCTCGCGGTCGAGGACGGCGAGCGCGGCGTCCAGGTCGCTCGGTTCGAGCACCCGTGAGGTGGTCTGGGTCAACACGTTGCGGGGCCTCACCCTGAGGATCTGCTGATCTCCGCACTGTACCTGCCGAAATTGTGCCGCGCCGCCCCGCGGGGGCGGCGCGGGAGGACGCCTGGGTCAGCCATGGCTCGTGGGATGGCCGTAGCCGACCTGTATCTCGTCGATGCGCAGTTGCCGGTAGTAGTTCGGCACGGTGGCCGCGGACCAGGTGGTGGGGACGTCGAGCAGGATGTACCGGGTGCGGAGGCGGTCACCGAGGTCGATGAAGCGGATTCCGCGGGCGCTTTCCAGCACCCCGGCCTCGACCTCACGCCATGCGGTCCCGTCGTCACTCACGGACACCGTGTAGTCCTTGATCCGCGCGGAGTCCTCCTTCCGTCCGAAGGACTCCCTGTTGTACGTCGGCGACCACTCGCGCTGGTTGATCCCCAGGTAGGACACCTTGCGGCGCTTGCGGAGGTCGAGGGTGTAACCGGCGGGCAGGGCCCCCTCGTTGTCGGTGTACGTGGTGAAGTCGCCATCGGTGAGGGCGGGTTGGCTCGCCTTGACGGAGCCGACCGGGTAGACGCCGCGGCGGTGCCCGGACGTGCGCACCTTGAACACCGTGTCGTACGGGTCCCAGTCGGTGATGCCCCGGACGGTGAGTGTGCCGTCCCGCTGGTCGAAGTGGAGCCGCTTGCCGGTGCGCAGGTCGGTGACACGCTTGATCCGGTAGCCGTTGTCACGGATGCGGACCTGGTCGCCTGAGGTCGGGCGGGTGGTGACGTGGATGTACTGGGTGGTGGCGGGGCGGGCGTTGCTGACGGTGATGTAGCCGTAGGAGCCGTCGTTCCAACTGCCCGGCTGCATGCCGCCGTACAGGAACCCGCCGGCGCGGACGTCGTGCAGGGACTCCCAGATGGGTGGCAGGTAGTCCTTCAGCAGGTCGATGAACTTCTCCTGCGCCGGTGGGAAGCGGCCGTCGACCATCGCCGTGAAGTCCATGAGGGAGAGGATGGAGTTGCCCGCGTTGGCGATGTACCGGTCGACGTTGAGGCCGGCCGACACCGGCCGGTCCTGGCCGTCGTACCACCAACTACCGGTGTCCGGCACCTTGTAGCAGGACTCCGTCAGGCGCGGCTGCGGGGTCCAGATGGCCGAGGGCTGGTCGTAGGGCGGGGTCATCCCGGTCTTCTGCTCGTGGGACACCATGTCCATGATCGGGGTGTCCTCGTTGTTGTTGCTCAGCGTCATGTCCGGGCGCAGTTGCCGTATCTGCTCGTAGAGCTGGTGCTGCTCCCAGTACTCGTTGTCGTTGTCGATCCAGAAGCCGGCGAGCTTCGGGTAGTTCCGCATGACCTCGAAGAAGTTGTCGTAGCTGAACTCGCCGAAGCCCTCGCGGGTGGTGAGGTCGACGTCGTGGCCCTTGTAGGCGGAGTACCCCGCGGAGTCGAGGGTCTCGACACCCTGCTCGGCGTGCCACTTGGGGTCGTCGGTCATGTAGAGGATGGCCTTGAGGCCCTTTTTGGCCGCGGCGTCGACGAGTTCGCCGAGGATGTCGCGCTTCGTCGAGCAGGAGCCGGGGATCTGCGACGGCCAGGGGCGGGCGTAGCCGAGGCGGGAGTGGAAGGTGGCGAGCACGATGTAGCTCGCGCGGATCTTGCGGGCCTCGTCGACCCAGTAGTCGGGGTTCCAGCCGCCGTCGGTGACGGCCTGTTCCCAGGAGGCGCAGTCGTAGTGCCTGGGGGCGGTGAACATGCCCCAGTGGAGGAAGAGGCCGGCGGTGGCGTTGCGGAGCGTGGCCTGCCGGGCGGGGTACGGGGGTGCCGTACCGGCGTGGGCCGCGGGAGCGGTGGCCAGCAGCAGGGCGAGGAGGGCGGCCCAGAGGGCGAGAAGTCTGCGGCGTCTCATACGGTCACCTTGGTCATCCGACGTATAGACGGGGGCGTACGCATGGGGTGAGGCAGGATCGCTGGAGCGCCCCTCAAGATCCCGGCATACATCGGATCTGTCAAGGGAATGGAAGCAATAGCCACGCCCCGCCACAAGAGATGTGGCGGGGCGTGGGAAAGCCGCTGTGGTTCAGTCGGCGACGGACACCGACGGTTCGCCGGAGGTCACGCCGTCGGCTTCCATCTGCTCGGCGAGCTTCATGGCTTCCTCGATGAGGGTTTCCACGATCTTGGACTCGGGGACGGTCTTGATGACCTCGCCCTTGACGAAGATCTGGCCCTTGCCGTTGCCGGAGGCGACGCCGAGGTCGGCCTCGCGGGCCTCGCCGGGGCCGTTGACGACGCAGCCCATGACGGCGACGCGGAGGGGGACCTCCATGCCGGTCAGGCCCGCGGTGACCTCCTCGGCGAGCTTGTAGACGTCGACCTGGGCGCGGCCGCAGGACGGGCAGGAGACGATCTCCAGGCCCCGCTGCTTGAGGCCCAGGGACTCCAGGATCTGGTTGCCGACCTTGACCTCCTCCACGGGCGGCGCGGAGAGGGAGACGCGGATCGTGTCGCCGATGCCCTGGGAGAGCAGGGCGCCGAAGGCGACGGCCGACTTGATGGTGCCCTGGAAGGCCGGGCCCGCCTCGGTGACACCGAGGTGGAGGGGGTAGTCGCACTGCGCGGCGAGCTGGCGGTAGGCCTCGATCATGACGACCGGGTCGTTGTGCTTGACGGAGATCTTGATGTCCCGGAAGTCGTGCTCCTCGAAGAGGGACGCCTCCCACAGCGCCGACTCGGCCAGCGCCTCGGGGGTCGCCTTGCCGTACTTCTGGAGCAGGCGACGGTCCAGCGAACCCGCGTTCACACCGATGCGGATCGGCGTCCCGTGGTCCTTGGCCGCCTTCGCGATCTCCTTGACCTTGTCGTCGAACTGCTTGATGTTGCCGGGGTTGACGCGGACCGCCGCGCAGCCGGCCTCGATCGCGGCGAACACGTACTTCGGCTGGAAGTGGATGTCGGCGATGACCGGGATCTGCGACTTGCGGGCGATCGTGGCGAGCGCGTCCGCGTCGTCCTGCGTCGGGCAGGCGACCCGCACGATCTGGCAGCCGGACGCGGTCAGCTCGGCGATCTGCTGGAGCGTGGCGCCGATGTCGGATGTACGGGTCGTCGTCATCGACTGCACCGACACCGGCGCGTCCCCGCCGACCGCCACGGTTCCGACCTGGATCTGCCGGCTCTTGCGGCGCTCGGCGAGCTTGGTCGGAACGGACGGCATGCCGAGAGAAATCGCAGTCATCTGCTGTGCAACCCCAAGTCGTGGATCAAGATCCGGTCCCGTCAGGCATCGGGCTCCAGGCTTCGAGATTACGGCACGGACGTGAATGGACGCGCACGACGTCCTTGCGGTCCACCCAATGGCGTTCGATGGCGGTGGACCGGGCATGGTGGTGCCAGAAGTGAACATGCTTCCTGGTTGAGCATCATGCCCGGCCCGGCATCCGCACTCAGCAGGGCACCCCAGCGTCGCTTCACGATGTCGGCCCAGACACCGTGGACCAGCCAGGTACGCTGCCGGACCTTGACCTTCGTCGGTTCTCCGGATCTCTCTGGCAGATCGGACCAACAAACTCCGCTGCGCAAGCGATGCAGCATCCCCATCAAGGCCGACCGTAGATCAAGCGGCGACCGAAAATGGTGTGCTGAGTACCTGGAGCGGAGCAATCCTTCGATGCGGGCCCACTGGCTGTCCGTGGGATCGGGAGGAATGAGGGTGCTCGTACGCTCGTGCCAATGGATCGTCAGGCAATTCTTCCCCTCCCACTGTCGAAACACCGGATCCACGATGTCGACCCGCACCCTGACCGACTCGATCAGGCAGCGCCGTTCGGAGGATGACAGACCCCGGAGGTCCGGGGCGGCCCCGCCCAGGACGGCTGTCAGTCGAGCGTGCGTGCCACCCACCCCCTCGAGTTCGCTCAGCCAACCCGCGCATGCCCGGGGTGTTGGCGCACCGCTGGGGTCACCCATGAACAGCAAGAACGTACGAAGCTCGCGTCCGTGTTGCACTAAAAAGCCGCGCTCTTCACTCGCGCGAGTTACGCGAACGAAGAGCGCGGCCTGCGGCCACTCGATAGAGAACGACCGTCTACTAACTGATCTTTACTGGGTTGACGACGTCTGCGACCAGAACGAGCAAGGTAAAGCAAATGAAGATCCCGGCCACCACATAAGCCACCGGCATCAGCTTCGCCACGTCGAACGGGCCCGGGTCCGGCCGGCGCAGCACCTTGGCCACGTTCCGGCGCAGCGACTCCCACAGGGCGCCCGCGATGTGCCCGCCGTCGAGCGGGAGCAGCGGGAGCATGTTGAACAGGAAGAGGGAGAGGTTGAAGCCGGCGACCAGCATGACGAACATCGCCAGCTGCTGAGTGGGCGGGATGTCGAGGGTGAAGATCTCACCGCCGACCCGGGCCGCGCCGACCACGCCCATCGGGGAGTCCGGCTGGCGGGGGGCGTCGTTGAAGGCGGCGTTCCAGAGGGCGGGGATCTTGGCGGGGAGCGCCGCGATGGAGTCGACGGCCTCGCCGATGCGGTCGCCCATCCAGGTCGCCGACTCGCCGAAGTCCTGGCGTACGACGCCGTTGGCGGCGCTGAAGCCGAGGAAGCCGGCCGAGGTGTAGCCGTTGACGATCTGCCCGTGGGAGTCCTTCTTCGCCACCTGGTTCTCGACGAGCGTCGCCCGCAGGGTCAGCTCGTGGCCCCCCCGCTCGACGACGATGGGGACCGTCTTGTCGGGGTTGGCGCGGATCAGGTCGGAGAGCTTGTTCCAGTCGTCCGTCCTGATGCCGTCGAAGGAGACGATCTTGTCGCCCGCCTTGAGGCCCGCGGCGGCGGCCGGGGAGACGGGGTCGGACTTCTTGCAGGTGTCGCGGTTCTGGGTCTGGGAGATCACGCACTTGGAGACCGAGCTGACGGTGGTCGTCTGCTGCGTGATGCCGAAGCCCATCAGCACGGTGAGGAACAGCACCACCGCGAGGATCAGGTTCATGAAGGGGCCCGCGAACATCACGATGACCCGCTTCCACGGGGCACGCGTGTAGAACAGGCGGGTCTCGTCGCCCGGCTGGAGCTCCTCGAAGGCGGCCGAGCGGGCGTCCTCGATCATGCCGCGCCACGGCGAGGTGGAGCGCGCGGTGATCCGGCCGTCGTCGCCGGGCGGGAACATGCCGATCATGCGGATGTAGCCGCCCATCGGGATCGCCTTGAACCCGTACTCCGTCTCGCCCTTCTTGCGCGACCAGACGGTCGGGCCGAAGCCGACCATGTACTGCGGCACGCGGATGCCGAAGAGCTTGGCGGTGGAGAGGTGTCCCAGCTCGTGCCAGGCGATGGACACCAGCAGTCCGAGCGCGAAGACGCCTATGCCGAGGATGAACATCAGGGTCGTCATGCACGCGCCTCCGCGGTCGCCGTCTGCGCTGTCAGTTCCCGGGCCCGGGCCCGTGCCCAGGTCTCCGCCTCGAGGACGTCCGACACCGTGAGTGAGGTTCCGGTCCCGGGGGTGCCGTGCTCCTCCACCACCCGGGTGACGGTCTCCATGATCCCGTTGAACGGCAGCGCGCCGGTGCGGAACGCCTCCACGCACTCCTCGTTGGCCGCATTGAACACCGCGGGGGCGGTGCCCGCGAGCTCACCCACGTGGCGCGCCAGGTTGACCGAGGGGAACGCGTCGTTGTCGAGCGGGAAGAACTCCCAGGTGGAGGCCTTGCTCCAGTCGAAGGCGGGCGCCGCGTCGGGGACGCGTTCGGGCCAGCCGAGACCGATGGCGATCGGTCCCCCCATGTCGGGGGGCGTCGCCTGGGCCAGTGTCGATCCGTCCGTGAACTCAACCATCGAGTGGACATACGACTGGGGATGCACGACCACCTCAATGCGGTCGAAGGGAATGTCGTAGAGGAGGTGCGCCTCGATGACCTCCAGGCCCTTGTTGACGAGGGTCGCGGAGTTGATCGTGATCACCGGGCCCATGGCCCAGGTGGGGTGCGCGAGGGCGTCCTCGACCCTGACATCGGCCAGCTGCGCCTTCGTACGGCCGCGGAAGGGGCCGCCGGAGGCGGTGACGACCAGCTTGCGTACGTCGGCCCTGGTACCGGCGGCCAGCGCCTGGAAGAGCGCGGCGTGCTCGGAGTCGACCGGGATGATCTGGCCGGGCTTGGCGAGCGCCTTGACCAGGGGGCCGCCGACGATGAGCGACTCCTTGTTGGCGAGCGCGAGGGTGCGGCCGGCCTCCAGGGCGGCGAGGGTGGGGGCGAGGCCGATGGAGCCGGTGATGCCGTTGAGCACGGTGTGGCAGCCGGAGGCGGCGACCTGGGTGGCGGCGTCAGGCCCGGCGAGGATCTCGGGGAGCGGCTCACCGGTGCCGTACCGGGCGCCGAGCGCCTCGCGCAGCGCCGGTACGACGTCCTCGCGGGCGACCGCGACGGTCCGCACCCGCAGCCGGTGCGCCTGCTCGGCGAGGAGGGTCACCCGGCCGCCGTTCGCGGACAGGGCGGTCACCCGGAAGCGGTCGGGGTTGCGCAGCACGAGGTCGATGGCCTGGGTGCCGATGGACCCGGTGGAGCCGAGGATCACCACGTCCTTGGGACCGTCCCCCGCGAGAGGGTCGTAGACGAGGTGCGGGTCGGCGAGAGGCGCCGGACTGGCGGGACTGTCGGTCATCCCCCCATTGTTGCCGCATTCGGCGACCGGGAGGACAGCGCGTCCCTCGGGCGGGTGCCTTATCTGGATTCTCCACCAGTTGTCCATATTCGGACACCGCGTCGAACAAGCCGAACCGTACGACGCGGCGACGCGGTGTCCGGGTGGCGGGTACCGCCGAGCCGCTGCGCTAGCGGACCGGGCGGTGCACGTTCTCCCGTCGGCTGGGGCCCGGGGTCGCGTCGGCGATCCAGGGGCCGTCGCCCGACGGGTCGACGATGCCCTGCTCCAGCCACTCGTAGGCGCCGCCGAGGACGCCCTTGACCACCTTGCGGTCGACGTCGTCGGTGTTGTTCCAGAGCCGGTCGAAGAGTTCCTCGACCCGGATGCGGGACTGGCGGCAGAAGGCGTCGGCGAGCTGGTAGGCCTCCCGGCCGTGGTCGCCCTGGCTGCGCAGCAGCTCGGCCCGGACACAGGCCGCGCTCATCGCGAACAGTTCGGCGCCGATGTCCACGATCCGGCCCAGGAAGCCCTGCTTGGTCTCCATCCGGCCCTGCCAGCGGGACATGGCGTAGAAGGTGGAGCGGGCGAGCTTGCGGGCGTGCCGCTCGACGTAGCGCAGGTGGCCGGAGAGGTCGACGCCGTGCTTGAACTGGCTGTACGAGGAGGGCAGCTGGCCCGGGCCCGCGACCAGTCTCGGCAGCCACTTGGCGTAGAACACACCGGCGTTCGCGCCTGCCTTCGCCTTGTCCTGCAGGGTCTTGTCGGGGTCGATGAGGTCTCCGGCGACCGAGAGGTGGGCGTCGACGGCCTCGCGTGCGATCAGCAGGTGCATGATCTCGGTGGAGCCCTCGAAGATCCGGTTGATGCGCAGGTCGCGCAGGATCTGCTCGGCGGGTACGGCGCGCTCGCCGCGGGCCTCCAGGGAGGCGGCCGTCTCGAAGCCGCGGCCGCCGCGGATCTGGACCAGTTCGTCGGCCATCAGCCAGGCCATCTCGGAGCCGTACAGCTTGGCGAGGGCGGCCTCGATGCGGATGTCGTTGCGGTCCTCGTCGGCCATCTGGCTGGACAGGTCCAGTACGGCCTCCAGCGCGAAGGTGGTCGCCGCGATGAAGCTGATCTTGGAGCCGACCGCCTCGTGCAGCGCGACGGGCTTGCCCCACTGCTCGCGGGCCGCCGACCACTCACGGGCGATCTTCAGGCACCACTTGCCCGCGCCGGCGCACATCGCGGGCAGCGAGAGGCGGCCGGTGTTCAGGGTGGTCAGGGCGATCTTCAGGCCCGCGCCCTCGGGGCCGATGCGGTTCGCGGCGGGGACGCGCACCTGGTGGAAGCGGGTGACGCCGTTCTCGAGGCCGCGCAGGCCCATGAAGGCGTTGCGGTTCTCGACCGTGACGCCGTCCGAGGCGGCCTCGACGACGAACGCGGTGATCCCGCCCTTGTGTCCTTCGGACTTCGGTACGCGCGCCATGACCACGAGCAGGTCGGCGATCACGCCGTTGGTCGTCCAGAGTTTCACCCCGTCGATGACGTAGTCGTCGCCGTCGGGGACGGCCGTGGTGGCCAGCCGGGCGGGGTCGGAGCCGACGTCCGGCTCGGTGAGGAGGAAGGCGGAGATGTCGGTGCGGGCGCAGCGGGGCAGGAAGGTGTCCTTCTGCTCCTGCGTGCCGAAGATCTTCAGCGGCTGCGGTACGCCGATCGACTGGTGGGCCGACAGCAGGGCGCCGACGGCGGGGTTCGCGGAGCCGGCCAGGGCGAGGGCCTTGTTGTAGTAGACCTGGGTCAGGCCGAGGCCGCCGTACTTGGTGTCGATCTTCATGCCGAACGCGCCGAGTTCCTTGAGGCCGTCGATGACCTCGTCCGGGATCTGCGCGTCGCGCTCGATCCGGGCGCCGTCGATCTTCGTCTCGCAGAAGTCGCGCAGTTTGGCGAGGAACTCCTCGCCGCGCTGGGCGTCCTCGTCCGCGGGGAGCGGGTGCGGGTGGATGAGGTCGAGCCGGAAGCGGCCGAGGAACAGTTCCTTGGCGAAGCTTGGCTTGCGCCAGTCCTGTTCCCGGGCGGCTTCCGCCACCTGGCGGGCCTCCCGTTCGGTGACGGTGGGTTTCTTGGTGGTGGGGGCGGACATGAGGCTCACCTCGCCGCGAAGAGGGATGATTGCGGACCGTTCGTTACCGACCAGTGCTACTGGATCGTTGGTACCCGAAACGGGCCGCCCCCACCAGTCCTGGCGCGTCCGTTCGGCCCAAACCCGTACCCCGTCGCTCCGCGATGTGCGGGGGATGCGGGCGCGGGGTGATCCGGCGGACGGTTTCCTCGCCCCCGCCGCCCCTACCCTTCCCATCCCCAGGGGCTCCGCCCCTTCAACCCCGCCAGGGGCTCCGCCCCCTGAACCCCCGCGGGGCTCCGCCCCCGCACCCCGCCGGGGGCTGCCACCCCCAACCCCCCGCGGGGCCTCGCCCCCGCACCGCCGGGGGCTGCCACCCCCAGAACCCCCACGGGCCCCGCCCTCGCACCGCCGGGGGCTGCCACCCCCAGAACCCACACGGGGCCCCGCCCCTACACCCCACCGCGGGCCGGCGCCCCCAGAACCGAGAGGCTCCGCTCCCAGCCCCACGGGACTGCGCCCCTGAACCCCGCCTGGGCCCGGACGGCTTTGTCCCGAGCGCCGGGTGGGCTGGGGCGGGGGGCGGTCAGTTGATGTCGATCGAGTACGACTTGGTGTCCAGTCGGCCCGAGCCCTTGAAGACCTCGGTGCCGGATTCGATGCCGGAGACGTACTTGTCGTTGGTGAGGAGTTCGCGGCGGACCAGGGCCTGGGTGAAGTCGTCGAGGTTCAGCGTGGCGGTGGTGGTGTTGGCGCGGCGGACGAAGGAGTAGACGTTCCAGCCGATGTCGCCCCGGTAGATGTCCCACATGGCGCCGTCGAGGCTGACGCTGCCGTACTTGGTGCCCAGCGGGCCCGCGCCGCCCTGGCGGTTGAGCCAGATCATGATCTCGTCGGTGGGCTGGTCCTGCCAGTCCGCGGTGTTCTTGGCGTGCAGCCACAGGTCGTAGGCGACGTTCAGCGTGCCGGGGTTGGAGCTGAGCGAGAAGTTCCACTTGGCGGTGACCTTCTTGCGGTCGCCGACCCGGATCGGCAGCCCGGTGGCCGCCTTGTCGGCCTTCCAGCCCCAGTGCCAGCCGAGGACGGTACTGGCGTACGACTTGACGTCCGAGTCGGTGCCCTTGCTGTTGTTCGCCCAGGTGTAGTTCGTGCCCCAGGAGATGGTGGAGCCCGAGGCCGAGTTGTCCCAGACGCACTGGGTGCCGGTGCCCTTGTCCTGGCCCCAGAGGTTGTTGTTCACGTAGTACTTGCCGAGCGTGATCGTGTCGAAGGCCGTGCACTTCCTGCTCGACTCGCCGGCCTGCGCGACGGTGACGCCCGCGGCGGCCGCCAGGGCGACCGAGGCGGCGAGAAGCGTCTTCGCCTTCTTCGACAGGCGCGGTCTGCGGTGTTGCATCAGGGGTCCTTCCGGGGGACGGTTCGTGTACCGCCTCTGTGTGGTCGCGGCCCGGCCGGAAGGTTGCCGTACTCCTGCGGACAGTGCCGCCGAGGCATCGTCCACGAAATAGGTGTCGAAGCGCTTCGACAAAGTATGGACACCCACTCACTGCCGGGGCTACTGTCGATACACCCTCACTCGCCCTTGTCAGCAACGCGCACTGTCGAAGCGCTTCACAAAGCTTGGAGAGCTGGATGGTCACCCTCGCCGAGGTCGCCCAGCACGCCGGAGTCTCGGCGAGCACGGTGAGCTATGTCCTCAGCGGCAAGCGGTCCATCTCCACCACCACCCGCCAGCGGGTCGAGCAGAGCATCCGGGAGCTCGGGTACCACCCCAACGCGGGCGCCCGCGCCCTGGCCAGCAACAGGTCGAACATCATCGCGCTGATGGTCCCGCTGCGCACCGACATGTACGTGCCGGTGATGATGGAGATCGCCATCGCGGTGGCCACCACCGCGCGTGCGCACGGCTACGACGTCCTGCTGCTCACCGGCGAGGAGGGCCCCGACGCGGTGCGCCGGATCACCGGCAGCGGACTGGCCGACGCGATGATCCTGATGGACGTCGAGCTGGAGGACGAGCGGCTGCCGCTGCTGCGCCAGACCGACCAGCCCTCCGTCCTCATCGGTCTGCCCGCCGACACCACCGGCCTGACCTGCGTCGACCTGGACTTCGCGGCGACCGGCGCGCTGTGCGTGGAGCACCTGGCGAAGCTGGGCCACCACGACATCGCTGTCATCGGCGAGGCCCCGGCGGTCTACGAGCGGCACACCGGCTTCGCCGAACGTACCCTCGACGGCCTGCGCGCCCGCGCGCGGGAGCTGGGCCTCAGGGTGCTGCACCGCCCGTGCGAGGGCGGGTACGACGCGATGGCCGTGACCCTCGCCCGGATCCTCGACGAACGACCCACCACCACCGGGTTCGTGGTGCAGAACGAGGCCGCCCTCGAGCCGCTGCTCGCCCTGCTGCGCCAGCAGGGCCGGGCCGTGCCCGAGGACGTGTCGGTGGTCGCGGTCTGCCCGGAGCAGGTCGCCGTCCAGGCCTCCGTGCGGCTGACCTCGGTCGCCATCCCCGCGCAGGAGATGGGCCGGCACGCCGTGGAGCACCTGGTGGCCAAGCTGGACGGCCGCGGAGGCGACGAAGTCGTGCTGATCTCCCCCGAGTTGACCGTCCGGGCGAGCTCCGGGCCGGCACCGGCCGGTTCCTGACCACCCACCGCTCCACGCCGGGGTTCCGTGTCCGGCGTTCCGTGTCCGGCGTTCCGTGTCCGGCGTTCCGTGTCCTTACGAACCCGTCGCCCCTCGCGGGGCACCCCCATGCCTGCAGTCCCCGTCTGCACTCCCCCCAGGAGCACGCACGTGAATCAGCCTGCCGAACACCCGCCTGCCGCAGCGCAGCCCAAGGTCAGCCTCGCGCAGTCCTCCCCCACCGTCGGCACGTTCCGCGAGCGGGACGGCGCGCTGGAGTGGAGCGGTCGCCAGGAGACGGTACGCATCGAGCCGTGGGGCCCGGACGCGGTCCGGGTGCGGGCCCGGCTCGGCGGTCCCGTGCTGGAGGCCCTGCCGGGCGCCCTGCTGGACACACCGCCCGCCACCGAGAGCACCGTCAAGATCGGGGACGGCGAGGCGCGGCTGACGGTCGGCGCGCTGACGGTGGAGGTCGACGCCGGGGGCCTGATCCGCTTCCTGCGCACGGACGACCTGTCCGAGCTGCTGGCCGAGGCGCGCGCCCACTTCTGGTGGCCGGGCTCCCGTCTGTACACGGCGGTCGGCAACGGCCACCACCGCCTGGAGCAGCGTTTCGCCGCCTACGAGGGCGAGAAGCTGTACGGCCTGGGCCAGCACCAGCACGGCCGTCTCGACCAGAAGGGCCTGGTCCTGGACCTGGTGCAGCGCAACGCCGAGGTCGGCATCCCGGTGCTGGCCTCCAGCCGCGGCTACACCCTGTTGTGGAACAACCCGGCGATCGGCCGCGTGGAGCTGGCGCACAACGGCACCCGCTGGGTGGCGGACTCCGCCCGCCAGATCGACTACTGGATCACCGCGGGCGCCCCGGCCGACGGCCAGCGCCGCTACAGCGCGGTGACCGGCCGGACGCCGATGCTCCCTCAGTGGGCGGCGGGCTTCTGGCAGTGCAAGCTGCGCTACCGCACCCAGGACGAACTCCTCGCCGTGGCACGTGAGTACAAGCGCCGGGGGCTGCCCCTGGCCGCGATCGTCTGCGACTTCTTCCACTGGACCCACCTGGGCGACTGGAAGTTCGACCCCAAGGAGTGGCCGGACCCCGCGGCGATGGTCCGCGAACTGGAGGAGATGGGCGTCAAGCTGGTGGTGTCCGTGTGGCCGTCGGTGTCCCCGCTGTCGGAGAACCACCCGGTGATGGAGCAGCGCGGCTACTTCATCGGCACGCAGTACGGCCCGATGGCGCACGCCGACTGGCCGGACAAGGAGGTCGCCTCCACGGTGCAGGTGGCCTTCTACGACGCCACCAACCCCGAGGCCCGGGAGTTCGTCTGGTCCCGGGTGAAGGAGAACTACCTCGATCCGTACGGCATCACGGCGTTCTGGCTGGACGCCTGCGAGCCCGAGCTGAAGCCGGGCTTCCCGGAGAACCTGCGCTACTGGGCGGGCCCGGGTCTGGAGGTCGGCAACAGCTACCCCGCCGAGAACTCCCGCGCGTTCCACGAGGGCCTGCTGGCGGCCGGCGAGGACGAGGTGATCACCCTCAACCGCTCGGCCTGGGCGGGCAGTCAGCGCCACGGCGCCGCCCTGTGGTCCGGTGACATCGGCACCGACTTCCCGACCCTGCGCCGCCAGATCGCGGCCGGCCTGAACACCGCGCTGTCCGGGATCCCCTGGTGGAACACCGACATCGGCGGCTTCCACGGCGGCGACCCGGACGACCCGGCGTACCGGGAGGTCATGGTCCGCTGGTTCCAGTTCGGCGCGCTGTCCCCGCTGATGCGCCTGCACGGCTTCCGCGACCCGGGCATGCCGCTGGGCCCGGAGATGACCGGCGGCCCCAACGAGGTCTGGTCGTACGGCGAGGAGGCCGGCGCGATCCTCGAGCGGTACCTGCGGCTGCGTGAACGCCTCAAGCCGTACGTCCTGCACGTCATGCGGGAGGCGCACGAGGAGGGGCTGCCGGTGATGCGGCCGCTGTTCCTGGAGTTCCCCGACGACCAGGCGGCCTGGTCGGTCGACGACGCCTACCTGTTCGGGCGGGACCTGCTGGTCGCCCCGGTGCTGACGGCGGGCGCCACCGCCCGCACGGCGTATCTCCCGGCGGGCGCCCGCTGGACGGACGCGTGGACCGGTGAGACCTACGAGGGCGGTACGACCGTGACGGTCGACGCCCCCCTGGACCGCATCCCGCTGTTCCTGCGGGACGGGGCACGGCTGCCTGTAGCGGAGTAGCCGTCCCCGGATGCGGAGGTGCGGCCGGTCCCGTAGGGGAGGGACCGGCCGCACGACCATGCGGTCAGGTGGTTCAGCTGCTGCTGACGCTCTCGCTGTTGGTGGTGAAGTTCAGGCCGCCGGACGAGGACGTGATCTCGAAGCCGAACTGCACGTCTCCGATGGTCACGTTGCCGAACCAGCCCTTGGTGTCCTTGATCCACTTCAGGATGGGCAGCACGTTGACCGTGCCGGAGGTGGAGTTCGAGGTGCGGACGAACGAGAAGACGTCGTTGGAGCCGTTGTTGCCCTTGTAGACGGTCCAGGTGTGGCCGCCGAGCGTCAGGTTGCCCTGCGAGGTGCCGAGGGGGCCGACGGCTCCGGTCTTGTTGACCCAGAGCATGATTTCGTACTTGTGGTTGGTGTCCCAGATGTCGTACGACGTGTTGTACGCGCCGGACGACGGGACCGTGACGTTGTAGCCGCTGGTGAGCGAGGCCAGCGAGGTGATCGACTTGTTGACCGTCTTCGTGGCGTTCGGGTACGCCTTGATGCCGCCGGTGCCCGGGTGGTTGGCGTTGACGCCCCAGTTGGTGCCGGAGTTCGCCCATATGCACTGGCTGCCGGCGCCGGAGCCCCAGATGTCGTTGTAGAGCGTGTAGCCGTTCAGCGTGGTGTTGCCCCACTGGTCGCAGGAGCTCCAGACGGCGGCCGAGGCGGGGGCGGAGGCGAGGCCGACGGTGGCGCCGAGGGCCATCGCCGGGGCCAGTACGGCCATCGTGATCCTGCGCAGCGTGCGAAGTGCCATGGTGTCCCTTCCATGGGTGGGGGGAGTGCGCGGGGTTACCACGTCCCCAGGGTGAGGACGCGGTCTTCTCCGGCGACGAGATCGAGCGGCTGTGCGCCGGAGGAAGTCCTGAGTTCGATGCGGTGACTGCGGGTGGGGCGCAGCACCGCGGTGGCCGTCTCGCGGCTCCAGGTGAGGTCCAGCTCCGCCCCGAACCGGGTGAGTACGCCCCGGATCCGGCCCTCGGGGTACGTGGCCGGGAGCGCGGGCAGCAGGACCAGGCGGTCGGGGGTGGAGTGCACCAGCATCTCGATCAGCACGGCGGGCAGGGTGTGGGCGGCGTCCGCGTTGTAGACGTCGCGGCCCGGGTAGTGGGCGCTCATCAGGGAGGCGTGGAAGAAGTCGCCGTCCAGCACGTTCGCGAGCGCCCGGGCGACCCGGTCACCGTCCCGGAGCCGGGCCGCGATCAGGGCGTGGTGGAGGTGGCCGTGGGCGGAGTCGTTCTCGGCGCCGCGCAGTTCGAGGGCGCGGTGGGCGGCGGCGGCCAGTCGGGGGGTGTCGTAGGGGTTGATCTCGTCGAGGGGCCAGACGCCGTAGAGGTGGCTGAGATGGCGGTGGTCGTAGCTGTCGTCCAGGCCGGGCCAGGCCCATTCGGCGAGGGCGCCGTCGGTGTTGGTCCGGTGGGGCGGGAGCCGGTCGGCGAGTGCGCGCCAGCGGTCGGCGTCGGGGGTGCCCGGGTGGTGGCCGGCCGCGGTCCGCAGGGCGTGGCGGGCCGCCGAGAGGTCCATGGCCGCGTTGATCGCGCCCCAACTGGCGTTGGCGGGGCGGTTCTCGGGCGAGTAGGAGGGGACGACGACCAGCTGGCCGGCGTCGTCGGTGCGGGTGAGGAAGTCCTCGTAGAAGCGGGCGGTCTCGGCGAGGGCGGCGGCGGTGCGCGGGTCGCGTTCGCCGCGGGTCTCGTCGTGGTCGACGAGGGGCTTGAGCAGCCAGTCGGCACCGGCGGTCCACAGCTGGTGGGGGTACTCGCGGTCGAAGTGGTACGTGTGTCCGGACTCGCCGTCGGTGTGGGTGGGGGCGACGACTCCCCGGGCGCCGAAGACGGCGCGGGCGTTGTCCCGCCAGTGCGGCAGCTGCCGGTGGACCAGGTTCGCGTGCGCCTCGGTGACCTCGGGCAGCGCGGCCGCGGCGGCGGAGGCCGTCTGGAGGTTGAGATTGGCGTTGGTGGTGAACGCCCCGGACCAGGCGGTGTTCCAGTCGCCGGTCCACAGTCCGGTGAGGCGGGGCGGGTTGAGGCCGGCCGAGGACAGCAGGTGGTAGCGGCCGGCCGCGAAGAGCCGCTCCAGGAGGGCGGCGCTGTGCGGCCGCTTGAGCAACTCCGAGCCCGGCAACGCGCGTTCGGCCGGATCGGCGGCGAGGTCCAGGGTGACGCGTTCGTAGGCGGTGCGGTGCGGGGAGACGTGGCGGGCGAGGAGGGTGTCGTACGGCTGCTCGCCCCACGCCTCCCGCAGTTCCCGGGCCTCGGCCACCGTGTCCAGCTCTTCCGTGTGGCGGCGGACCCGGGTGAGGAGGAGCACCGACTCGGCGCCCGTGACGCGTACACCGGGCGGGGCGAGGCTCGTCGTGCCGCCCGTGACCACGACCAGGGTCAGCCCGGTGTAGGCGCGGTCGCTGTCCGGGTAGCGGGCGCGCAGGGTGAGCAGGGCGCCCTCGGGGGTGAGGAGCGCGCCGTCGCCGACCCCGAGCCCGGCGGGTGCGTTCGGCAGCCGGTGGTCGAGGCTGATGTCGAGGGTGAGGTCGGGCGCCGTGACGGAGTGGGCGACGAGGTCGTCGGCCCGGGAGACGAAGACGCGGCTGTCGAAGTCCGCGCACTCGGCGATCGTCTCGCCCGTGGTGAAGTCCACGGAGCGGCGGTAGCCGTGGCAGGTGCCGGGGGGCCTGCGCAGCCGGATCTGGAAGGCCGGGTGGAAGGGCTGCACCCATTGCAGCGCACGGCCGTCGGTGAAGTCCTCGGCGGCGGTGAGCTCGCCCGCGAGCAACCGGTCCTGGAGGGCGGGCAGTTCGGCGGCGAGCCGGGGCGGGCGGGCGTGTTCGCCGCCGTTGGGGCGGACCAGGGTGTGATGGGTGACGATGACCCGGTCGTCGTTCGGATCGCCGAACACAAGGGCGCCGTGGTGGCCGTTGCCGCTCAGGAAGCCGTCCTCCCAGCGGTCGGCGGGGAGGGGTTCCCAGGTTCCGTGCGCGAGTTGCCCCGCGAGGTCGTGCGTCATGGGGCCAGTACCGCCGTTCCGTAGCGTCCGAGAGCGATCCGATCGGTGACTGTAGCCCCTGTGAGCAGGTCGTGATGGATGCCGGGCACCTCGACGGTGACCGGCTCGCGCCCGTGGTTGAGCAGGAACAGCGACTCGCCGCGCCGGACGGCCTCGACCCCCGCGGGCAGACCGTCGAGCACCGGGCGGGCGCCCGCCTCGCCGGCGATCCGGGCGAGCAGAGCGCGCAGCGCCTCCGGCTCCGGGAGCGTGGAGACGTACCAGGCGCGGCCCCGGCGCAGTACGGCGGGCAGTCCGTCGAGTTCGCCGCCCTGGTAGGGGATCGTCCCGTCGACGGTGTCGGCGGCCTCGATCTCCTCCGACCACAGCGTGCCCCGGAAGCCGTCGCACTCGACGCTCTCCCCCGCGTCCAGCGGCCACCACTCGTGCAGCGTGCGGATGCCGAACAGCTCGCGCAGCCGGGCGTCCATGCCGCCGGGGCGCACCCGGTCGTCCTCGTCGGCGACGCCGGTGTGGAAGCCGCAGACGAGGGTGCCGCCGCCCTGGACGTATGCGAGGAGGTTGGCGACGGCGGTGTCCGTGAGGAGGTACAGCTGCGGCACGACGACGCACCTGTACGCGGACAGGTCGTGCTCGGGGTGGGCGAAGTCGGTGGTGAGGTGGGACTCCCACAGGGCGCGGTGCCAGGCGTGCAGGACGGCCGGGTGGTCGGCCTCGGTGGAGAGGCGGCCGTCCTGGGCGGCGGCCCACCAGGCGTGCCAGTCGTGCAGGATCGCGATGTCGGCGGTGACGTGGTGGCCGGTGACCCGCGGCGCGATCTTCGCCAGCTCGGCACCGAGCCGCTTCACCTCCTGGAAGGTGCGGCCGTGCTCGCCCGCGTGGCTGACCATCCCGGAGTGGAACTTCTCCGCGCCCTGCCGGGACTGCCGCCACTGGAAGTAGCAGACGGCGTCCGCGCCCCGGGCGACGGCCTGGAGGGACCACAGGCGGTTGAGGCCGCGGGGCTTGGGGTGGTTGACGCCCCGCCAGTTGACCGGCCCGGCCGCCTGCTCCATCAGCATCCAGGGACCGCCCGCCTGGGATCGGGTCAGGTCCTGGACCAGCGCGCCGTGCTGGGCACCCAGGGGGTCGCGGGGGTCGGGGTAGAGGTCGACGGAGACGACGTCCTCCTCCTCGGCCCAGCGCCAGGCGTCCTGACCGAAGAACAGCGGCATGAAGTTGGTGGTGACCGGGATGTGCGGGGTGTGGCGGCGGACGATGTCGCGCTCGGCGGCGTAGCACTCCAGGAGCGCGTCGGAGGTGAAGCGGCGGAAGTCCAGCACCTGGGTGGGATTCTTCATGTAATGGGGCTGCCGGGACGGCAGGATGCCGTCCCAACTGTCGTAGCCCTGGCTCCAGAAGGCCGTCCCCCAGGCGGTGTTGAGCGCGTCGAGGGTGCCGTACTTCTCCCGCAGCCAGCGGCGGAAGGCGGCGGCGGCCTCGTCGCCGTGGTCGTAGGTGCAGTACTCGTTGTTGATGTGCCACATGGTGAGGGCCGGGTGGGTGCCGTAGCGGGCCGCGAGGTCCTCGGTGATGGCGGCGGCGTAGCGCCGGTAGGTGGCGCTGGAGTGGGAGAAGTGCTGCCGGCCGCCCCACCACTCGGTGCGGCCGTCCTCGGTGACGGGCAGGGTCTCGGGGTGCAGCCGGCCCATCCAGGGCGGGGGCGAGGAGGTGGGGGTGGCGAGGACGACGCCGATGCCGTGCTCGTGCATGAGGTCCATGAGCCGGTCCAGCCAGCCGAACTCCCGTGCACCGGGCTCCGGTTCCAGCTTCGCCCAGGAGAAGACGCCGAGGGTGACGGAGTTGACGCCGGCCTCCTTCATCAGCCGGACGTCGTCGTACCAGGTCTCCTCGGGCCACTGCTCGGGGTTGTAGTCGCCGCCGAAGAGGATGCGGCTTCCGGTGGCGGCACTGAGGTCCGGCATCAGGCGGGCTCCCCGTACTGGATGCCGCGTCCGTTCGTGGCCAGGTAGACGCGGCCGTGGATCCGCGGGTCACCGGTGATGGCGTCGCCGGTGAAGCCCCACTGGTGGGCGTCGTCGTTGATCCGCACCCAGGTCTTCGCCTCGTCGTCGGAGCGGTGGACGGCGGTGCTGCTCCCGGTCGAGCCGACCTGGTAGATCGCCGGGTAGCCGGCGCCGTCGGCGGCCTTGCCGAACCCGAGGACGTACGAGGCCCGGCAGCTGCCGACCTTGGTGAACGCGGCGCCGCCGTCGGTGGAGCGGTACAGCCCGTTCCCCTTGGTGCTCAGCCACAGGTCACCGGAGCGGCCGGGGGCGGCGACCAGCTTGAACTGGGTGTCGCCGGACGGGAGCCCGGTGGCGCCCTTCGTGAAGGTCAGGCCGCCGTCGGAGCTGACGTACACCGTTCCCGTGTCGGTGTCGAACGTGTAGAAGCGCGTCGCGTCGGCCGGGTCGGCGACCGGTGTGGCGCCCTTCGGGCAGGAGGAGATCTCGGACCAGGTCGCGCCGTTGTCCGCCGAGCGCTGCGCCGGGTACCGGGTGCCGTCCCAGTGCACGAAGGTCCACAGCAGCACGCTGCCGTCGGCGTTGACGGCGATCGGTCCGGGAGCGTCCTTGGCGATGGCGGGCTGGGCGGCGAAGGGGGCCCAGCTCCGCCCGCCGTCGCCCGAGTAGGCGCCGTTGCCGTGGTCGCCCCAGCCCGAGCGGACGACGTACGACGGCTTCCTCGCGGCCTGCGCCAGTCCGGTCGCCGTCCCGAACACGGGGTTCGTCGCCATGCCGCGCGACGGCGACGCCGTGAGCCGGTCGTGGTACAGCACGCCGATGTCCCCCGACCCGCTGATCAGGTGTGCTGTCCCGGTCGGCGGCGAGATCAGCTGGCGTACGGATGTCTCCTCCAGGCCGCGGATCCGCGGGGCCCAGTGCCTCAGGTCGCGGGTGCCGTAGAGGGTCGCGCCGGTGCCGTAGAGGACGTGCTTGGAGTCGTACGGGTCGACGGCGACCGCCTGGATCCACCAGCCGAACTTCGGCTGGTCCGCGCCGAACGTGAGGAACGGGGTCTCGGAGACGTCGAGGACGGCCTTGTCCTTGAGGGACTTCCAGGTACGGCCGCCGTCCGTGGTGCGGAACAGGGTGTCGACGGCCGCCCAGCGGTTGTTGGTGGAGACGACGACGGTGCCGGGGCGGCGGGCGTCGACGGCGACTCCTCCGTAGCCGAAGGTGTCCGCCGACCCGTCGGAGGTCGTTCCACCCGGCTCCACCGGGGTGACCTCGGTCCACTTGCCGGTGGCGGTGTTCAGCCTGTGCACGCTGCCGGTGGACTGGCCGCCCGGGCCGGGCGCGTCGGCGTACGTCACATACAGCTCGCGGGTGTGGCGGTCGTACGCGGCACGGATGGGGACCTTGGCGGAGGTGCCGGTGGGCCGGCCGGGGACGGCCTCCCAGGTGGTGCCGTCAGTCGTCCGGTACAGGTTGGCGGTGCCCGTGGTGCCGTCGCCGTCACCCCAGCCGGCGTAGACCGCGCGTCCGGCCGCGACGAGGAGGACGACGCCCTGCCCGGAGGCGCTCGCGGTCGCGGGGAAGCCGGTGGCCGCCGCCCAGGTGGCGCCCCGGTCCGTCGACTTCAGCAACCCGTCGTGCCGGGTGCCCAGCCACAGGGTGTCGCTGTCGCGCGGGTCGACCAGCAGCCGCTCCCCCGCGCCCCGCCCGTCCTCGTTGGCGCCGAGCTTCACCGACAGGTCGGTACGGGTCCAGGTGGCGCCGCGGTCGTCGGAGCGCAGGACGGCGCCGTCGCCGGCCCAGGACTGGGTGTACGTGCCGACCGCGAGGTAGAGCCGGCCGGGGTGGGCGGCGTCGACGGCCATGGCCTCGACGCCGAGAAGGTTCCAGTCGTCCCAGCCGATGTGGTCGATGAGCGGGACCCAGCGGGCCTCTTTGTCGTCCCAGCGGTAGGCGCCGCCGATGTCGGTACGGGCGTAGGCGAGGCCGCGGACCCTTGGATGGAACAGGACGCCGGTGACGAAGCCGGTGCCGCCGATCATCGCGTTGCGCCAGCGGTACGCGGGCCGCGTGGCTTCGGCGGCGTGGGCCTTGCCCGGGAGTGCGGGGACCGCCGTCAGGGCGGCGGCTGCCGTTCCGGCGAGGACGGCTCTGCGGCTCAGCGGGGAAGCGGGCATGGTGGGACCTCGGTGGGTTCGTAGTGCGGGATTGATGCTGGACGGGGACGGGTCCGCTCACCGGCGCTGGCGGGGTGCCTCCCCCACTCTCGGCTTCGCTCGAGCGGCACGACTGCCCGCAGCTACGCGGGCTGCGCTGCTGGGCGGGCGGCAGCCGCACCGACCTCAAGGGGCGCGGGACTGTGTCGATGTGCGGCTCCGCCGCGTGGGCGCGACCAGCCACGACGGAGCCGCAGCCACCGAACCGCCGTCACCCCTACGGCGAGTAGCCGGGCTCGGGCTTCAGCCCTTCACCGCTCCGGTGAGCATGCCCTTCTTGAAGTGCTTCTGGACGAAGGGGGACAGGAAGGCGACGGGAAGCAGGGCCATCACCATGACCGCCATCTGGATGGCCAGCCCCGACAGCTGGCCGGTCCTGATGGCCTGGCCCAGACCGACCGGCTGCTGCTGCCGCTGGACGAGCTGGATCATGACGTTCTGCAACGGCATCTTGTCCTGGTCGTTCAGGTAGATCGAGGCGTTGAACCAGGCACTCCAGTACCCGACGGCGTAGAACAGCGTGATCACCGCGAGGACGGCCCGCGACAGCGGCATGACGATCTGCCAGAGGATACGGAAGTCACCGGCGCCGTCGATGCGCGCGCTGTCGGTGAGTTCCTGCGAGATCCCCATGAAGAAGCCGCGCAGCACCAGGATGTTGAAGACGCTCACCGCGCTCGGCAGGATCAGCGCGAGGTAGGAGTCCATCAGGCCGAGGGACTGCACCAGCAGATAGGTGGGGATGAGGCCGGCGCTGAAGAACATGGTCGCCAGCAGCGTCATCAGGATCCAGCGGTGCCCGAGCGAGCCGCTGCGGGACAGACCGTAGGCGCACAGGACGGACACCGTCATCGAGAACAGCGTGCCGACCAGGGTGATGAGGATGCTGACGACCGTGGCCCGGGTGACCTGGCCGCCGCTGAGCAACTCCTTGTAGGCGATGAAGGTGATGCCCTTGGGCACGATCACCAGACCGCCCGCCTCGTCGATGGTCTTCCGCGAGGAGAGGCTGGTGACGACCACGATCCACAGCGGGAAGAGGACCGCCAGGCAGGCGAACGACAGGACCAGGCCCTTGCCCGCGAGGCCGGCCTTCGAGGGCTCTTCCTCCCATGCCGGGCGTTCGGGCGCGGCCCACCGGTTCGGCCTGCTCGCCGGTTTGTCGATGACGGTGGTCATTTCTTGTACACCCCCTGCTCGCCCATGAGATGGGCCACCTTGTTCGCGGCGAGGACCAGGCCGATGCTGACCACGCCCTTGATCAGGCCGGCGGCGGCCGCGTAGCCGAAGTCCTGGTTGCGCACACCGGTCCACCACACGAAGGTGTCGAGGACCTCCCCGGCGTCCGGTCCGACGGCGTCGCGTTGCAGCAGTATCTGTTCGAACCCGACGGTCAGGGCGTCGCCGACGCGCAGCACGAGGAGCAGCGCGATCACCGGGCGCAGGGCGGGAAGGGTGACGTGCCACATGCGGCGCCAGCGGCTCGCGCCGTCCATCGCGGCGGCTTCGTAGAGGTCCTGGGGAACCGAGGCCAGCGCGGCGAGGAAGACGATGATCCCCCACCCCGCGTCCTTCCACACGCTCTGCGCGGTGACCAGGAAGGGGAAGGTGTGCGGGTCGGTCATGATGTCGAAGCCGTCGTAGCCGTGCTGCCGCAGCAGCTGCGCGAGCATGCCCGCGCCGCCGAACATCTGCTGGAAGACGGCGATGACCAGTACCCAGGAGAAGAAGTGCGGCAGGTACAGGACGGCCTGCGCTACGGCCCGCACCCGGGGCCGGACCACGCTGTTGATGAGCAGCGCGAGCAGGATCGGGATCGGGAAGAACAGCACGAGCTGGAGGAAGAACAGCAGCAGGGTGTTCTGGACGGCGCTCCAGAAGTCGGGGTCCTGGAAGATCCGCTGGAAGTTGTCCAGGCCCACGAAGGAGCTGTGCAGGATGGAGACGATGCCGTTGTCGCTGATGTAGGGGTCGTAGTCCTGGAAGGCGACGACGTTGCCGAGGATCGGCAGGTAGTTGAAGACCAGGAGCAGCACGACGGCCGGCAGCGTCATGAGGATCAGGACGCGGTCGCGTCTGAACCTGAGCCGCAGGCCCAGCTTGCCGGAGCCTTGTTTCTCCCGGGTGCCGGTGGCGTCGGCGGACGCCACCGGGGTCTTCTCGAGCATGCTGGCCTCGGCACCGCTGCGAGGCACCGTGCTGTGGGACACGGCTGTTCTCCTTGCCTCAGAACCTGGTCAGCTCGCCGCCGAGCCGTTCTCGTCGAGCAGCTTCTTGTACCAGTCGCGGAGCTTGTCCCCGCCCTTGCTCTTCCAGTCCGAGATGGCCTGCTGCATGTCGCTGATCTTCTTGTGGCCGCGGACGATGTCGTCCTCGAGCTGCTCGAAGTTGTCGCTGAGGTTGGTGTAGCGGGAGGGCTCGACGACCTGCATGCCCCAGAAGGACGACTTCTTGGTGTGGGAGCCGACCCGCTGCTGCCACTCGACCATGCCCTTGGTGTAGTCCGGGAGGTCGGGGTGCGCGATGGTCGCGGCGGGACTCGCGACCATGACGAAGGCGTTGACGACCTCGTTGTTGCCCTTGTCGTTCTTGACGGGCAGGCCGTTCTTGAGCGTGTAGTGCGTGCCCTCGACGCCGTAGTTGGTCATCATCCACTCCTTGGTGCCGTACGGCGCCGCGGTGACGTCGGCGACCGCCAGCACGTCGCGGATGACGGACTCGGAGGCCTTCTTGCTGACGAAGGCGAAGATGCCGGCCGGGTTCGCGGCCCAGAACGTCGGGGTACCGCCGTCGTGGGCCCACAGGTCCATGCCCCAGACCTTGAAGTCGGGGTTCTGGGTGATCTGGGAAGCCTGCCGCCCGTACCAGTTGGAGATGTCGTCGTTCCAGATCAGGAACTCGCCCTTCGCGAACAGGGGGGCCGGGTCGCCGATCTGGCTCTTGCCCAGCCTGAACTGGGGATGGACGTAGCCGGCGGCCAACAGCTTGCGCGCCCACTCCAGCGCTTCCAGGTACTCGGGGGTCTCGATGCGGTTGATCATCTTGCCGTCGACCATGGTCCAGCCGAGCGACTTCTCCCCGCCGCTGATCACGCCGAAGGTGTTGAACGCGGTCCACTTCATGTCACCGCAGGCCCAGCGCTTGGCCTTGGGAGCGTTGATCTCCTTGCACAGGGCGGTGAATTCGTCTGCGGACTTCGGGACCTCGTAGCCCTCCTTGTCGAAGATGTCCTGACGGTAGAGGGGCACGATGTTCTGGACGTACGGAGCAGGCATCGGCAGGCCCATCAGCTTGCCGCCGAAGATGGAGCGCTGCCAGGCGTCGGTGGGGATCGCCGCGAGGTTGGCGTACTGCTTGACCTTGTCGCCCGACAGGTAGGGGCCGAGGTCGGCGAACTTGCCGATGATGGCGCTGGGTATCCGGCCGGTCATGTTCCAGCCGGGGACCACCACCACGTCCGGGATGTCGCTGGAGGCGAGCACCGCGCCGAGCTTCTGGTCGTAGGTGTTGCCGTCCTGGTTGCGCCACTGGACGTCGACACCGGTCAGCGCGTTCATCGACGTGTAGTAGGGGTTGTCCTGCTTGGGCGGCGAGCCCCAGTACGGCGCCATGATGGTGACCTTGCCGCCCTTGCCGAGCTTCTTGGACACCGAGGTCTTGAGGGTGGCGACGTCGAGCTTGGCGGTGAAGCCCATCGCCGAGCCGTTCTTGGACGGGATGTCAGGGTTCACCACGCTGCTGGCCACGTAGGCGGGCAGGATCTTCTTGGCGTTCTTGCCCGACGTGGTTCCGTCCCGCGACCCGCTGTCCGACCCCCCGCAGGCGGTCAGCAGCGGCATCCCTCCCGCCACCGCTGCGGCGGCGACCGCCGTGGAGGCGAGGAAACTTCTCCGGCTGGCCCCGGAGGCGGCGGAGGCGGCGTTCGGCGTCATTGCGTCAACCCTTCATGGCACACCAGGACACCCGGCGGGAGGCCGTCGGCTGCGGTGTCTCGAGTGGAACTGGCTGAGCTGAAGCGGTTCGCAGCTGCTCTGGCGAGTCGTCGAAGCGCTTCGATGTTGCTGCGAGGTTAAGTGAACACCTGGGGGTGCACAAGGGTCGATTCCAAGATTCCTCCGGGGTGCGCGCGCGCCCGACAAGCCTCATATGCGGCTTGAAATGCCGGTGAGAAGTCAGAGTTGGTGCGCCGAAGAGGCTTGACACCCACCCGCATGTCGAATGAGCATCGAAGCGCTTCGAAAGCGCCTCGCCGCTCCATCTCAAGGGGAACCCGCCCGTGACCGAACACACGCCGCCCTCGCCGCCCTTCCGCGATCCGCAACTGCCGTTCGCGAAGCGCATCGACGACCTGCTGTCGCGGCTCGCGCTGGACGAGAAGGTCGCCTTCCTGCACCAGTTCGCGCCCGCCGTGGAACGGCTCGGCGTCGCCGCGTTCCGCACCGGCCAGGAAGCGCTGCACGGCGTGGCCTGGATGGGTCCGGCGACGGTGTTCCCGCAGGCGGTGGGCCTCGGCGCGACCTGGAACCCGGAGCTGGTCCGCCGGGTCGGCGACGCGGTGTCCAAGGAGGTGCGGGCGATGCGCGCCCGCGACGACCGGGTCGGCCTCAACGTCTGGTCCCCGACCGTCAACCTGCTGCGCCACCCGCTGTGGGGCCGCAACGAGGAGGGCTACTCGGAGGACCCGAAGCTGACCTCGGCGATCGCCACGGCCTACACGCACGGCCTGCGCGGAGATCACCCGGTCTACTGGCGCACAGCGCCGGTCCTCAAGCACTGGCTCGCCCACAACAACGAGACCGACCGGGCCGTCTCCTCGGCCTCCGTCCGCCCGCGCGTGCTGCGCGAGTACGATCTGCGGGCCTTCAAGGAGACGGTGGAGGCGGGCGCGGTGGCCGGGGTGATGCCCGCCTACAACCTGGTCAACGGGCGCCCCAACCACCTCTCCCCGCATCTGCGTGAGCACCTGCGCGCCTGGACCGACGAGGACCTCCTGGTCTGCTCGGACGCGAGCGCACCCTCGAACCTGGTCGACTTCGAGCACTACTTCGACACCCACGAGGAGGCCACCGCGGCCGCCCTGCTGGCCGGTGTCGACAGCTTCACCGACCACGGCACGGACGGCTCGCAGATCGTCGCGCGGGTGCGCGGGGCGCTCGACCGCGGCCTGCTGACCGAGGCCGACATCGACACCGCCGTCCGCCGTCAGCTGTCGGTCCGCTTCCGGCTCGGCGAGTTCGACCCGCACTACGACCCCCACCTGGGCACCGGCGAGTTCGACACCCCGGGACACCGCGCGCTCGCCCAGGAGGCGGCCGAGCAGGCGGTGGTCCTGCTCAAGAACGACGACGGCCTGCTGCCCCTCGCCCCGGACACCCGCGTCGCCGTGGTCGGTCTGCTCGCCGACGAGTGCAAGCTGGACTGGTACAGCGGCACCCTCCTGCACCGGTCCACACCTCTGGAGGGCCTGTACGAGCGGTTCGGCGCGGAGCGGGTGGAGTTCGCGGAGGGCGTGGACCGGGTCCTGCTCAAGACCTCCGCCGGTACGTTCCTGCACGTACCGCCCGCCCCCGAGGCCCCCGACGAGGTGCGCGGCGCCGAGGGCGCCCTGGACCCGGCCCTGCTCGCCGGCCGCACCGATCTGCCCCCGCTCACCACCGACGCCACCGGCACCGAGTTCGCGCTCGTCGACTGGGGCGAGGGCGTGCTGACGCTGCGCGCGCCCGACGGCCGCTATCTGTCGGTCGCCGAGGACGGCCGTGTCCGCGCCTCCGCCGACCAGCCGGGCGGCTGGGTCGTGCAGGAGACGTTCCGCCTGGAACGTCACGGCGACGGTCACCTCCTCAGGCACATCGGTACGGGCCGCCATGTCTCGGTCTCCGCGGACGGAGTAAAGGTTGCCGATGACAATCCGGAAATCCTGGAGCTCATCGTCACCGAACGGGCCGAGGACGCAGTAACGCAGGTCACGTCGCGGGCCGACGTGGTCGTGGTGGTGGCGGGCAACGACCCGCACATCAACGGCCGCGAGACCGAGGACCGTACGACCCTGAACCTGCCCGCCCACCAGGAGCGGCTGCTGCGCGCGGCGCGGGCCGCGAACCCGAACACGGTGCTGGTGCTGACCTCGGCGTACCCGTACGCGGTGGACGTCGCGCGGCTGCCCGCCGTGCTGTGGACCGCGCACGGCGGGCAGGCCGCCGGCACCGCCCTGGCCCGTGTCCTGGCCGGTGACGTCTCCCCCGCGGGCCGTCTGCCGCAGACCTGGTACGCGGCCGACGCCGACCTGCCCGACCTGCTCGACTACGACGTCATCGGCGCCCGCCAGACGTACCTGTACCACGAGGGCACGCCCCTCTTCCCCTTCGGCCACGGCCTGTCGTACACGTCCTTCACGTATGCCGACCTGGCGGTCCGGCCTGCGGACGACGCGGTGCACGTGTCGTTCACGGTCACGAACACCGGTGACGTCACGGCGGACGAGGTCGCCCAGCTCTACACCCGCGCGGTGGACCCGTCGGCCGTCCGCCCGCGCCGTGAGCTGGCCGCCCACCGCCGGGTCACCCTGACCCCGGGCGAGCGGGCGGAGCTGAGCTTCGCGGTGCCCCTGGCCGCCTTCGAGTTCTGGGACGTGGCGCAGGGCCGGTGGTGCCTGGAGGAGGGGCCGTACGACCTCCTCGTCGGCGCCTCCAGCGCGGACGTCCGGCTGCGCGCGACCGTCCACCTCGACGGCGAGAGCGCCGCCCCGCGCGCGGTGCTCCGGCGCGGCCTGGAGGCGGCCGACTTCGACGAGCAGTCCGGCGTCGCTCTGGTGGACCGTACGAAGGTGTCGGGGGACGCGGTGACGCCGGCGGACTCAGGCTCCGCCGAACTGGTCTACCGCGACTGCGACTTCGGTGACGGCGTGACGGAGGTGACGGTCCAGGTGGCGGGTGAGGGCGTGGTCGAGCTGTCGCTGGACGGCGGCCCGGTGCTGGCGGCCCTGACGCTCGAGGAGCCCACGGCCGGCCCGTACGACTACACCTCGCTCGGCGCCGGGATCGTCGCCGAGGGCGTGCGCGACGTGCACATCGGACTGCGCGGCCCGGTGCGGCTCGCGCGCGTCGGCTTCTCCGGTTGAGGGTCCGGACGAAGCCGGCACAGAGAAGGGGCCCGGCACCGGAAGACACCGGTGCCGGGCCCCTTCGGGGCGCTCGGGGCGACCCAGGGTCTGTCCGGCGGATCATGCCGCAGACGCGGGGCTTGGCACGCCCACCAGTGCCGATGAGGCACCGTCCATTTCCTGCGGCCTGATCCGCCGGACAGACCCTAGAGGGCGAGCCCGGTGAGGACCAGCACGCGCTCGTACGTGTAGTCGTCCATCGCGAACTTCACGCCCTCGCGGCCCACGCCGGACTGCTTGGCGCCGCCGTACGGCATCTGGTCGGCGCGGTAGGACGGGACGTCGCCGACGACCACGCCGCCGACCTCGAGGGCGCGGTGGGCGCGGAAGGCGGTCTGCAGGTCGTGCGTGAACACGCCCGCCTGGAGGCCGTACTTGGAGTCGTTGACGGCGGCGAAGGCCTCGGCCTCGCCGTCCACCTTCCGCACGGTGAGGACCGGCCCGAAGACCTCCTCGCAGGAGATGGTCGTGTCGGCCGGTACGTCGGTGAGCACGGTCGGCGCGTAGGAGGCGCCATCGCGGTCACCACCGGTGAGGAGGGTGGCCCCCGCCTCGACGGCCTCCTTCACCCACGACTCGACGCGCTTGGCGGCGTCCTCGCTGACCAGCGGGCCCACGTCGGTCTTGTCGTCGCCCGGGTCGCCGGTGACCTGGGCCTCGACGGCGGCGACGATGCGCGGGAGGAGACGGTCGTAGACGGACGCGTCCGCGATGACCCGCTGCACCGAGATGCAGGACTGGCCGCCCTGGTAGTTGGAGAAGGTGGCGATACGGGTGGCGGCCCAGTCGAGGTCCGCGTCGGAGGCGTAGTCGCCGAGGACGACCGCGGCGCCGTTGCCGCCCAGCTCCAGGGTGCAGTGCTTGCGCGGCACCGAGTCCATGATCGCGTAGCCGACCTTCTCGGAACCGGTGAAGGAGATCACCGGCAGCCGCTCGTCCTGGACGAGGGCGGGCATGCGGTCGTTGGCGACCGGGAGGATGCTCCAGGAACCGGCCGGCAGGTCGGTCTCGGCGAGCAGGTCGCCGATGATCAGGCCGGAGAGCGGGGTGGCGGGCGCCGGCTTGAGGATGATCGGGGCGCCGGCGGCGATGGCCGGGGCGATCTTGTGGGCGCACAGGTTCAGCGGGAAGTTGAACGGCGCGATGCCGAGGACGACGCCCTTCGGGAAGCGGCGGGTGAGCGCGAGGCGGCCCTGGCCACCGGCGTCGGTGTCGAGGCGCTGGGCCTCGCCGCCGTTGAAGCGGCGGGCTTCCTCGGCGGCGAACCGGAACACGGAGACGGCGCGGCCGACCTCCCCCCGGGCCCACTTGATCGGCTTGCCGTTCTCGGCGGAGATCAGCTGGGCGATCTCCTCGGAGCGCTCGGCGAGGCGCTTGCTGACGTGGTCGAGGGCGGCGGCGCGTACGTGGGCCGGGGTGGCGGCGAAGTCCTCGCGGACGGCGTGTGCGGCGGCGACGGCCTCTTCGACCTGGGCGTCGGTCGGCACGCTGACCTTGCCGACCAGGCGGCCGTCCCAGGGGGAGGCGACGTCGAAGGTGTCCTCGCCGGTGACCTGGCGGCCGGCGAGCCAGAAGGCGTGGGTGGAAGTCATGTGCGTGTTCCGGCCCTTCCGTGTTTCGGGGGTGACTTTGTCGGGTGTCCGGGTCCCACGGTAGGGCGGGGGCGGCGGGAGAGCGCTTGTCCGTGTCGTACGGGTGCGGGTCGGCTGTACGCCGGTTTGGCGTGGTCGGGGCTGGGGCCCGGTCTCCTCGCCCCCGCCGCCCCTACCCATTCCCATCCCCAGGGGCTCCGCCCCTTCGACCCCGCCAGGGGGCTGCGCCCCCTGAACCCCCCTTCGGCCTGAACGGCCTCGTCCTCAAACTCCCCCAGAGCGGGCACCCCAGACGGGCTGACAAGAGCGGGCCGTGCCTCCCAGCCCATCCGCACGGTGCTAGTCGGTCGACGTGGCCTTCAGCGCCAGCCACAGCTCCATGCGGACGTCCGGGTCGTCCAGGGAGCGGCCGAGGATTTCCTCGACGCGGCGCATCCGGTAGCGGAGCGTGTGGCGGTGGACGCCGAGGTCGGCCGCCGCCGCGTCCCACTGGCCGTGGCGGGAGAGCCAGGCGCGGAGGGAGGCGACCAGGTCACCGCGGCCCGTGGCGTCGTGTTCGTGCAGCGCGCGCAGCAACCCGTCCGCGAACGCCTTCACCGCGTCGTCGGCCAGCAGTGGCAGTACCGAGCCGGCCGCCAGTTGTTCGTGTTCGACCAGTACGCGGCCCCGTCGGCGGGCGACGGACAGTGCCTGCTCGGCCTGCTTGTAGGCGGCCGCGGCGGCGATCGGCCCGGCGGGCGCGGACAGCCCCACCACCGGCTCGCCCTCGTCGGCGCCGCCCTGCTCGGGCTCGGCCCGCGCCGTCTCCAGCGCGGCCGCGTACTCCGCGCAGGCGGCCACCGCGGCGCCGCCGTCCGCGGCGAGCACCACCAGCCGCTCCCTCTCCGGCACGATCAGCACGGCCTCCCCGGAACGGGCGGCGGCGGACTCCACCGTCTCGGCCAGCCCGCCCAGCGGGTCCCCGCCCGTATCGGCGGCGGTGAGCATGGTGGCGACGATCATCCGGAAGGGCGCGTCGAGGAGCCCGCCGTACAGGTCGCCGGCGACGGCCCTCGCGTGGTCCGGCTCCCCGGCGAGCAGCATGCGCAGCACGGCCGCGCCGACCCGCTGCTCGGCCGCGTGCAGCGACCGGGAACGTTCGGTGGTGAGGGTGAGCAGGGCGATGGCGGAGTGGACGGCGTACCGCTCGGCCGTGCCGAGGGCGGCGGCCGTGCCCACGGCGAGCGCCGCGCGCGGTCGCCGGCCGGTGCCGAGGGTGTGCAGCTCGACCCGGTCGTCGTGGTCCGGGAGGCCGACCACCGACGAGGCGGGCGCGGGCCGGTCTCGCAGCCGCTCCACGTCCGCGGTGATCCGGGTGGCCCGCCGGCCGGCCCATTCCGGCGCGGTGGCGACGACGGCGCCCGAGGCGTCGTACAGCGCGGCCCAGCCGTCTACCTGGGTGGCGAGCGCGCCGAGCAGCCCTTCGGGGCCGGCGCTGAGTGCTTGCCTCGTGAGTTCCCGCTGGGCGGCGAAGCCGGCGGTCACCGCCCGGTACTGCTCGGCGGCGATGGCGGCGGACACCGCCTTGCTGATCGCGAGGAAGGGGGTGCGGCGGGGCACCTCCAGCAGCGGCAGCCCTTCCTGTTCGGCGGCGTCGACGAGGGCCTTGGGGATCTCGTCGTAGTTGACCCCGATGGCGAAACCGAGCCCGACGACACCCGCGCCGACCAGCCGCTTCACATACCGCCGCATCGTCTCCGGGTCCTCGGCGTCCAGCTTGAGCGCGGTGATCAGCAGCAGCTCGCCGCCCTCCATGTAGGGCACGGGGTCGGCGAGCTCGCTGACGTGGGCCCAGCGGACGGGCACGTCGAGGCGGTCCTCGCCCGCGCGCACGGTGAGCTTGAGCGCGGAGTGGTGGACGAGCGAGGCGAGCGTCGGGGGCATGGGGCCTTCAGGTCTGGGGAGATCGGGTGATCATTGTGATCTTTTGGCCGTGGCGTATGAACGGCCTATGCCGATTCTGCCTCACCGTACGGTCACCCGCCGACCTTATGTACGCACCTCCGTACGTGCCTCCGTACGTGCCTCTGTACGTGCCTCCGTAGAGACCTCAACCACGCAGATCCACCAGCAGCGGCGGGGCGTGCTCGCCCTTGACACTCGTCAGCGACAGCACCGCGTGCCCCGGGGGTACCGCGTGCGCCAGCTCGGACGCGGACCACCGCTCCCGCTCGACCTGTTTGGTCGTCACGGCGTCCGTGGTCACGGCCTTGCCGGTCACCAGCTTGCGCAGGGCGTGGATCGCCCGGGTCATCGGCTGGTCCGCGAAGACGGTGTGCTTGGCGACCTCCTTCGTCTCCACCCACTCGGTGCCCCAGGCATGGGCGAACCGGCTGCCGTCCCAGGTCGTGACGCCGGAGAACGCCATACGGCACCCGACGGCGCCCAGCAGCGGGCCGTGCAGCGCCTCCGGCACGTCGGCGATCGAGCGCAGCGCGAGGACGACGCCGGCGTTGTCGGAACGCAGCCGCTGGATCCGGCGCACCGACTCGGCGGTGACGGCCCCGGTGGCGTCGTCGAGCACCAGGCACGCGAAGTGGCGGCCCCGCCCCTCGCGCACGACGGTGTGGAACTGCGCGAGGACGAGCCGGGTGATCAGCCGGGACGCCTCCTCGTGCCCGCGCTCGGGCAGATCGATACGGACCCGCAGCGGGTGATGGGCCACGGCACGCAGGGAGAAGGACCGGCCGACGCCCCCGGCGCCGAAGAAGTCGGCGAAGACGGGCCGGTCGAGGAGTGCGAGCCGGTCGGCGAGCGCCGGTCCCGTGTCGGCCGCGGCCCCGGTCTGGCGCATGCGGGCGTCTAGTTCACGGCGCATCACGGCGTGCCGGTCGTCCGTGAGCGCGGCACGCAGGGACGACAGCGCCGACTGCTCCCCCTCCAGGAGTTCACGCAGCACCGGCAGCGGCGGGAAGTGCCCGTGCACGGCCCGGTAGGGGCCCAGCAGCTGGGCGAGCGCCGTGGCGGCACTCTGGCTGCTGACGGTGTCGAGATCGCCCACCAGGGCCTCGGCGAGGAACGCGGCGGCCTCGTCGGGGTCGTCGGACTCCGCGTACGGATCGAGGTCGTGGACGGACGCCGGGTCGCCGATGCGCACCACGACGTCGTAGGCCGAGTCCGGGCCGAGCGGGGATCCGGCGGCGGAGACGGCGACCAGGGCGCACCGGCCGGTGAGCGCCTGCAGCGCCAGCGACTCGGTCACCGGCCCGACCACGTGCCTGGTCTTGCCGGAGCCGGGCGGCCCCACCAGCAGCAGCGAGGTGGCGAGAACGTCCGGGCCGACGGCCGCGCCGGCGTCGTGATAGGCGCGCGGGGTCCGCTCGCCCGGCGTCCACCGCCCGATGCGCACCTGTCCTTCGAGCAGGTCGTGCCGGGCGGTGCGGGCGGGCAGGTCCCGGCCTCCGGACGGGTGCGTCCAGGCCGCGGCGCCCTGCCGTAGCACGGTGTCCGTGAAGGCGGCCGGGCTCGCCTGGCTCCTGGCCCGCGTCCAGGCGTGGGCCACGCGCGCGCAGTCCACGTCGTTCATCCGGCCGCCGGCCACTTCGGCGGTGAGCAGCTCGGCCGCCTGGTGCTGGCCCGCGTCGCGGAGTTCGGGCCAGTGCGACCGCGGCAGGTCCGCGGCCGGTGCCGTGGTGGGGTGGGCGGCGGCCCGGCGACGCTCGGCGAGCTCCTTCGCGTACGTCCACCAGCCGCCGGCCCGGGCGAACGGCCAGAGGACCAGCACGGTGACGAGTGTGTAGAGGCTGTCGACGAACAGCTCGGAGCTGAACAGGTCGTAGCCGCCCGCGACCAGGGCGGTGAGGGCGAGCAGCGGGTCGAAGACCGGTACGGCGTCCCAGCCGACGACCGGGAAGGCGCCCGGGAAGACGAGGCTCAGCGCGCCGAGGGCGCCGACGGCCGCGAGCAGGGCCCGTACGGGCTGCGGGCGGCGGCCCACGAAGTGCCGGACGACCTCGGACCAGCTGCCCAGCCGGACCACGGCGTAGACGAGGACGGCGAAGAAGGCGCCGTCGTAGACCACCAGGGCCTCGTGGCCCTGCCACTGCCGGGGCGAGACGGTCCCGCCCCACCACCAGTCGTCCGGCGTGAACAGCTTCAGCAGCGCCCACTCGTAGGGCAGGCTGCCCTGGCGCCACAGGGACCACACGAGCAGGGCCACGACGAGTGGGATCAGGAGGCCGACGACGGTGATCGGGGGGAGCCGGTCCGGCGTCCGCGCGTCCTTGGGCGGCCGGTGGCCGAGGCGCCAGATGCCGGGCGCGGCGGCGGGCCGGGGTTCGTCGAGCCAGTCGGCGACGGCCGACCGGTGCCCCTCGGTCCCGGGAACGCCCGGAGGCCTCGGCGGCATCGCCGGGACGTCTTGCGGTCCCGCCGGACGCGGCACAGGATTCGCATGCGTACCCCGCGCGTCCCGCGTCCCGTCGCTGTCCATCTCCCTTGCCCCCTGAGCAGCCGTTTGGTCCACCATCAGCGAGTCAATCTAACGCCCCGGCCTGGGGAGTTCACCGCTTACGCGGCCGAGAGGAGGCCGAGAGAGCGGACGGAGCCCCGGGGACGCCCCGCGAGCGGGCCCGGACCGCCATGTCCACCATGTCCACCACGGACAACATCGATTCCCGACAACGCCCACATGGAGCATGCCCGCCCCCCTCTCGCCGACCTAGCCTGCGAAGAAGAGAAGAAGGCAAGAGTCGTCAAGGCCGTAGAACCACCAGGAGCCCCCCATGAGCGCACTTCCGCAGGAGCGCCGCGTCGTCACCGCCATCCCCGGTCCGAAGTCGCAGGAGCTGCAGGCCCGCCGTACCGCCGCGGTCGCGCAGGGCGTGGGCTCCGTGCTGCCCGTGTTCACCGCGCGCGCGGGTGGCGGGATCATCGAGGACGTCGACGGCAACCGTCTGATCGACTTCGGTTCCGGCATCGCGGTGACGAGCGTCGGCGCGTCCGCCGAGGCCGTCGTACGCCGGGCCTCCGCCCAGCTCGCCGACTTCACCCACACCTGTTTCATGGTCACCCCCTACGAGGGCTACGTGGAGGTCGCCGAGGCCCTCGCCGAGCTCACCCCGGGTGACCACGCCAAGAAGTCCGCCCTGTTCAACTCGGGCGCCGAGGCCGTCGAGAACGCCGTCAAGATCGCCCGTGTGTACACCAAGCGCCAGGCGGTCGTCGTGTTCGACCACGGCTACCACGGCCGGACCAACCTGACGATGGCGCTGACGGCGAAGAACATGCCGTACAAGCACGGCTTCGGTCCCTTCGCGCCCGAGGTCTACCGGGTGCCGGTGGCGTACGGCTACCGCTGGCCGACCGGCCCGGAGAACGCCGGCCCCGAGGCCGCCGCGCAGGCCATCGACCAGATCACCAAGCAGGTCGGCCCGGACAACGTGGCCGCGATCATCATCGAGCCGGTGCTCGGCGAGGGCGGCTTCATCGAGCCGGCGAAGGGCTTCCTGCCCGCGATCCGCAAGTTCGCCTCGGACAACGGCATCGTGTTCGTCGCCGACGAGATCCAGTCCGGCTTCTGCCGTACGGGCCAGTGGTTCGCCTGCGAGGACGAGGGCATCGTCCCCGACCTGATCACCACCGCCAAGGGCATCGCGGGCGGCCTGCCGCTGGCCGCCGTCACCGGCCGCGCCGAGATCATGGACGCCGCGCACGCGGGTGGCCTGGGCGGCACCTACGGCGGCAACCCGGTCGCCTGCGCCGGTGCGCTCGGCGCCATCGAGACGATGAAGGAGCTCGACCTCAACGCCAGGGCGAAGGACATCGAGGCGGTCATGAAGGGCCGCCTGACCGCCATGGCCGACAAGTTCGACGTCATCGGTGACGTCCGCGGCCGCGGCGCGATGATCGCGATCGAGCTGGTCAAGGACCGCGCCACCAAGGAGCCGAACCCGGAGGCGACCGCCGCGCTCGCCAAGGCCTGCCACCAGGAGGGCCTGCTGGTCCTGACCTGTGGCACCTACGGCAACGTGCTCCGCTTCCTGCCCCCGCTGGTCATCGGCGAGGACCTCCTGAACGAGGGCCTCGACATCATCGAGCAGGCCATCGCGCGGATCTGAGCCACCGGTCCGCACCGGTGACGGACAGTGAACCCACAGCTACGGCAGGCCGTGTGAAGAACGTGTGCGAGGTGGATGACGGGACGCGGTTTCACCTGTCCTGGCGCCACCCGCTGCCGTAGGTTCTCACCAGATGAGAGATACACCCCGCCCACAGGGGACTGTGGGTGACATCAGGCCGGGGCCTCCCCAGCTTCGACCTGGTCGTGCCCTCGCGCACACAACCGGGGCCTCTGGCTCCGGATCTCCTCACCGATCGGACAGTCGCCCGCCCCAAACCCCCCGGGGCGCGCGACGATCCGGTCCGGACGGCCATCCCGGAACTCCCCCCCCTGTTCCGGGGTGGCCGACCTCCTTTCTTCTCTCTTCCTTCCTCCTTCTCCTGGGCCTGCCGGCCCTCCTTTTCGCGTTCCTCACCTGGCAGGTCGTCAGCGACGGCCCCTTGGTGCGGCTCGACGAGCGGCTGAGCCGCGCCCTGGTCCATCCGGACCGCTTCTCGGAGTTCCTCGCCGATCTCGGCAACGTCCAGGTCGCGGTGCCCGCTCTCGCGCTCGCGCTGGTGTACGCGGCATGGCGGGGCCGCGCCACTGGTACGGACCGCTGGTGGCTGCCGCCCGCCGCGGCGGCCGTCCTGATGGCGCTGGTCCCGGCGGTCGTCGTCCCGGTGAAGGACTGGGCCGCCCGCCCGGGCACCCCGGCCATGCCGCCGAGCGTCGGCTACTACCCCTCGGGCCATACCGCCACAGCGGCCGTCGCGTACGGCGCCGCGACCCTCCTCCTCCTCCCTTGGCTGCGCTCGGCCCCGGCCCGCCGCGCGCTGGTCGCCGGCTGCGTGGCCCTCGTGCTCGGCGTCTCCTTCGGCCTGGTCCGGCGCGGCTACCACTGGCCGCTGGACGTCGTGGCCAGCTGGTGCCTGTGTGCGGTGCCGCTCGCCGGGCTGCGGCTCGTGCTCGTACTCGCGTACGACCGAAGCGGGCGCCGGAGTCCGCCGGCGTGAAGGTCAGCGGTATCCCCGTCGTTGGTTCCCCCGGTCAGCGGTCCCCCTCGGTGGCCAGTCCGGCCGCCGCTTCGTGCATCGCCAGTTCCAGCAGCGCGGGATCGGTCAGCGTCCCCGAGCCGTCCGGCGGCACCAGCCAGCGCACGGTCCGCGGCGCCCGGCCCGGGTGCGGCACGACGATCCAGGTCCCGGGTCCGGCGGTGCGGATGCCGGTGCCGAGCCAGCGGGCCGCGGTGCCGGGCGGGACCAGGAAGCCCACCCGTGAGTCCCCGAAGTCGGCCAGCACCGGTCCCGGCTGGTCGAGGATGCGAGTGAGCACGTCCAGCGTCGGGTAGCCGAGCGCGCCCGGGAGTATGAGCACGTCCCAGGCCCTGCCCGCGGGCAGCAGGGCGAGCCCCGGCGGGTTGCGCTCCCATTCCCAGCGGCAGGCCTCGGGATCCGGTGCGACGGATGCCAGCCACTCGAGCGCCGTCCTGGCCCCAGTCATGAGAAGACCTCCCTCTCGTGCGTGCCCCACGAACGTGGTTCACGAGGGAGAGGGAGGTCTCCCGGCGGGCATTACGCGGGTTCCGGTACCCCGTTGGAGTGAACCGGGGCACCCCCGCCCGCCGTCCGCCGGCGGTCAGCTGTCGAAGCCCAGCCCCAGTCGGTCCATCGTCTTCAGCCACAGGTTGCGACGGCCGCCGTGGGCGTCCGCGCGGGCCAGGGACCACTTGGTGAGGGCGATACCGGTCCAGGCGAAGGGCTCGGGCGGGAACGGCAGGGGCTTCTTGCGGACCATCTCCAGCTCCGTCCGCTCGGTGCGTTCCCCGTCCAGCAGGTCCAGCATCACGTCGGCGCCGAAGCGGGTGGCGCCGACGCCGAGGCCCGTGTAGCCCGCCGCGTACGCCACCTTCCCCTGGTGGGCGGTGCCGAAGAACGCCGAGAAGCGCGAGCACGTGTCGATCGCGCCGCCCCACGCGTGCGTGAAGCGGACGCCCTCCAGCTGCGGGAAGCAGGTGAAGAAGTGCCCGGCGAGCTTGGCGTAGGTCTCCGGGCGGTCGTCGTACTCGGAGCGGACGCGCCCGCCGTAGTGGTGGATCGCGTCGTAGCCGCCCCACAGGATCCGGTTGTCGGCGGACAGCCGGAAGTAGTGGAACTGGTTCGCGGAGTCCCCCAGGCCCTGTCTGTTCTCCCAGCCGATCGACGCCAGCTGCTCGGCGGACAGGGGCTCCGTCATCAGCGCGTAGTCGTAGACGGGGACCGTGTAGGAGCGCACGCGCCGCAGCAGGCTGGGGAAGATGTTCGTGCCGAGCGCGACCCGGCGGGCGCGGACCGTGCCGTACGGGGTGCCCACGGCCATGCCGCCGCCGTACGGCTTCAGGGCCAGGGCGGGCGTGTGCTCGTAGACCCGCACGCCCAGCCGGAGGCAGGCCCGCTTGAGGCCCCAGGCGAGCTTGGCCGGGTGCAGCATGGCCACGCCCCGGCGGTCGAACAGGCCCGCCTCGAAGGTGGGCGAGTTCACCTGCTCGCGCACGGCTTCGGCGTCGAGGAACTCGATGCCGTCGGCGAGGCCCTTGTCCTGGAGCTCCTTGTGCCAGTCGCGCAGCTCCCACGCCTGGTAGGTCTCGGTGGCCACGTCGATCTCGCCGGTGCGCTCGAAGTCGCAGTCGATTCCGTGCCGGGCGACCGCCGCCTCGATCTCGTCGAGGTTGCGCTCGCCCAGCTTCTGGAGCGTGTGGATCTCGTCCGGCCAGCGGGTGAGGCCGTTGGGCAGTCCGTGGGTGAGGGAGGCGGCGCAGAAGCCGCCGTTGCGGCCCGAGGCGGCCCAGCCCACCTCACGGCCCTCCAGCAGCACCACGTCCCGCTGCGGGTCGCGCTCCTTGGCATTGAGCGCGGCCCACAGTCCGCTGTAGCCGCCGCCGACGACCAGCAGATCGCAGGTCTCGGTGCCGGTGAGAGCGGGCTCGGGGTGGGGCTTGCCGGGGTCTTCGAGCCAGTACGGGACCGGCTGTGCTTCGGAAAGAGAAGTGATCCAACGGGTCATGGCGCTCGGGGCCATGATTTCAACTCCCCACAGAGTCGATCCGGGTTGTTCCGGTCATGCCTTTTGCTTGTTCCGGCGGTTGGTGATGAGCATCGAGGTCAGGACGAGCAGCACGGCGACCAGGAACATGGCCGTACCGATGACATTGATCTGGACGGGCGTTCCGCGCTGCGCCGAACCCCACACGAACATGGGGAAGGTGACGGTCGAGCCCGCGTTGAAGTTGGTGATGATGAAATCGTCGAAGGAGAGCGCGAAGGACAGCAACGCGCCCGCCGCGATTCCGGGTGCCGCGATGGGCAGGGTGACCCGCAGGAAGGTCTGCACCGGCCCGGCGTAGAGGTCCCGGGCGGCCTCCTCCAGGCGCGGGTCCATCGACATCACGCGTGCCTTGACCGCGACGACGACGAAGCTGAGGCAGAACATGATGTGCGCGATCAGGATCGTCCAGAAGCCCAGCTGAGCGCCCATGTTGAGGAACAGGGTGAGCAGCGAGGCCGCCATGACGACCTCCGGCATGGCCATCGGCAGGAAGATCAGCGAGTTCACGGCCGACCGGGCGCGGAAGCGGTAGCGGACCAGCGCGAAGGCGATCAGGGTGCCGAGCAGCGTGGCGCCGACCGTCGCCCAGACGGCGATCTGGAGGCTGATGGACAGCGAGCCGCACATGTCGGCGACCCCGCACGGGTCCTTCCAGGCGTCCGTGGAGAACTGCTGCCATTCGTAGTTGAAGCGGCCCTTCGGTTTGTTGAAGGAGAACACCGTGACGATGACGTTGGGCAGCAGCAGATAGGCGAGCGTCAGCAGTCCCGCGATGACGACGAGACGGCGCTTGAGCCAGGTGAGCATGGGCATTTAGACCAGATCCTCCGTCCCGGACCGGCGGATGTAGATCGTGACCATGAGGAGGATCGCGGCCATGAGGATGAAGGAGAGGGCGGCGGCCGTCGGATAGTCCAGGATCCGCAGGAACTGCGTCTGGATGACGTTGCCGATCATGCGGGTGTCGGTGGAACCGAGGAGTTCGGCGTTGACGTAGTCGCCGGCCGCCGGGATGAAGGTCAGCAGCGTGCCGGAGACCACGCCCGGCATCGACAGCGGGAAGGTGACTTTGCGGAAGGTGGTCCAGGGCCTGGCGTACAGGTCGCCGGCCGCCTCGTGCAGCCGTCCGTCGATCCGCTCGAGCGAGGTGTACAACGGCAGGATCATGAAGGGCAGGAAGTTGTACGTCAGGCCGCACACCACCGCCAGCGGGGTGGCCAGTACGCGGTCGCCCGCCGTCCAGCCGAGCCAGTCGGTGAGGTCGAGGACGTGCAGCGTGTTGAGGGCGCCGACGACCGGGCCGCTGTCCGCGAGGATCGTCTTCCAGGCGAGGGTGCGGATCAGGAAGCTGGTGAAGAACGGCGCGATCACCAGGATCATGATCAGGTTCCGCCAGCGGCCCGCCCGGAAGGCGATCAGATAGGCCAGCGGGTAGCCGAGCAGCAGGCACAGGATCGTCGCGGCGGCCGCGTAGAAGACGGAGCGCAGGAACTGCGGCCAGTACTCGGCCAGCGCGTCCCAGTAGGTCGCGAAGTGCCAGGTGACCTTGTAGCCCTCCTCCAGGGAGCCCGTCTGCACGGACGTGGAGGCCTGGTAGATCATCGGCAGGGCGAAGAAGACGATCAGCCAGAGGATGCCGGGCAGCAGCAGCCAGTAGGGGGTGAACCGGCCGCGCTTGCGCGGGGGCTTCTTCTCGGGGGCGGCGGGGGCGAGAGGCGGGGGCGCCTCGGTGAGCGTCGACATCAGGCGGCGACCTCTTCCTCGGTGCCCGCATCGATGTCCTGGTCCGCGTCCAGCCCGAACGTGTGCGCCGGGCTCCAGTGCAGGACCACGTCGGCACCGGGGACGAGGCGGCCGTCCCGGTCGACGTTCTGCACGTACACCGCGAACTCGTCGCAGACCGGGGTGTCGATCACGTACTGCGTGGAGACACCGATGAAGCTGGCGTCGGCGATCTTGCCGGTGATGCGGTTGCGGCCCTCCGGGATCTCCCCCGCGTCGTCGGCGTGCGTGAGCGAGATCTTCTCCGGGCGGATGCCCACCAGCACCTTGCCGCCGGCCGCCGCCGGGGCGGAACACCGCGCCTGGGGCAGTACGAGCTTGCCGCCGCCGGCCTTGAGGACGATGTCGTCGCCGTTCCTGGTGTCGACCTCGGCCTCGATCAGGTTGGAGGTGCCGAGGAAGTTCGCGACGAAGGTGGTCTGCGGGTTCTCGTACAGGTCGGTGGGCGAGCCGAGCTGCTCCACGCGGCCCGCGTTCATCACGGCGACCGTGTCGGCCATCGTCATGGCCTCCTCCTGGTCGTGCGTGACGTGGACGAAGGTGATGCCGACCTCGGTCTGGATGCGCTTGAGCTCCAGCTGCATCTGGCGGCGCAGTTTGAGGTCGAGGGCGCCGAGGGGCTCGTCGAGCAGGAGCACCTTCGGGTGGTTGATGAGTGCGCGGGCCACGGCGACCCGCTGCTGCTGGCCGCCGGAGAGCTGGTGCGGCTTCTTGCGCGCCTGCTCGCCCAGCTGGACGAGGTCCAGCATCTCCTCGACCTGCTTCTTCACGGTCCTGATGCCGCGCCGGCGCAGACCGAAGGCGACGTTCTCGAAGATGTCGAGGTGCGGGAAGAGGGCGTAGGACTGGAAGACGGTGTTCACCGGCCGCTTGTACGGCGGCAGGTGGGTGACGTCCTGGTCGCCGAGGTGCACGGTGCCGGAGGAAGGTTCCTCCAGACCGGCGATCATGCGCAGGGTGGTGGTCTTGCCGCAGCCGGAGGCGCCGAGCAGGGCGAAGAAGGAGCCCTGCGGGACGGTCAGGTCCAGCGGGTGGACGGCGGTGAAGGAGCCGTAGCTCTTGCCTATGTGGGAGAGGCGGACGTCGCCGCTGCTGTCAGTCGTCTTCATCGTCGTCACGCCCCTGTGAGCTTCGCGAACTTCTCTTCATAGGCCGTCTCTTCCTTCTGGCTCAGGGAGCGGAAGGCATGGGACCTGGCCTGCATGGCCTTGTCGGGAACGATCAGCGGGTTGTTCGCCGCGTCCTTGTCGATCTTCGCAAGGTAGGGCTTCACACCGTCGACCGGAGACACGTAGTTGATGTAGGCGGCGAGCGCGGCGGCCTGAGCGGGCTCGTAGTAGAAGTCGATCAGCCGCTCGGCGTTCGTCTTGTGGCGCGCCTTGTTGGGGACCAGCATGTTGTCGGTCGACGTCATGTAGCCGCTGTCGGGGATGACGAAGTCGACGTCCGGGCTGTCCGCCTTGAGCTGGACGACGTCACCGGCCCAGGCGACGCAGGCCGCGAAGTCGCCCTTGGTGAGGTCGGAGGTGTAGTCGTTGCCGGTGAAGCGGCGGATCTGGCCCTTGTCGACGGCCTTCTGGAGCCGGGCGATCACCGCGTCGAAGTCGTCGTCGCTGAACTTCGCGGGGTCCTTGCCCATGTCGAGCAGCGTCATGCCGATGCTGTCGCGCATCTCCGACAGGAAGCCGACGCGGCCCTTGAGCTTCGGGTTGTCGAGAAGGTCGGAGACCGACTTCACCTCGATGCCGTCGAGCGCCTTCTTGTTGTAGGCGATGACGGTCGAGATGCCCTGCCACGGGTAGGAGTAGGCGCGGCCGGGGTCCCAGTCGGGGTTGCGGAACTGCGCCGACAGGTTGGTGTAGGCGTGCGGCAGGTTGGAGGGGTCCAGTTTCTGGACCCACCCCAGGCGGATGAGGCGGGCGGCCAGCCAGTCGGTGAGGACGATGATGTCGCGGCCGGTGTCCTGCCCCGCGGCGAGCTGCGGCTTGATCTTGCCGAAGAAGTCGTTGTTGTCGTTGATGTCCTCGGTGTACTTGACCTCGATGCCGGTCCGCTTGGCGAACGCCTCCAGCGTGGGGTGGTGCTTGCCGCTGTCGTCGATGTCGATGTACTCGGTCCAGTTGGAGAAGTTGACGACCTTCTCCTGGGCCGAGTGGTCCGCGGCGGACGTGCCGCCCTGCGTCCTGCCGGCCGCCGGGATCCCGCAGGCGCTCAGCGCCCCGAGACCGCCCAGGGTGAGCGCGCCGCCCGTGGAGGCGCGCAGCAGCGACCGGCGGGTCATGGCAGCCCGGCCGTTGCGGAGGCTGCGCCGCATCGCGGCCACTTGGACCGGCGTCAGGCGGCCGGGCTCGTACTGCTCCATGCGCGTGGTGCCCTTTCGGAAGGGTGGGTCGGGCCCGCCGTGGTCGTCCGGCGGCGGCCGGTCTTCGCTATCGGTCCCCGAAGATCGTGCGGTGCCAGTCCTTCCGGACCACCGCTGTGTTGTCGAACATGACGTGCTTGACCTGGGTGTATTCCTCGAACGAATACGCCGACATGTCCTTGCCGTAGCCGGACTGCTTGTAGCCTCCGTGCGGCATCTCGCTGATGATCGGAATGTGGTCGTTGACCCAGACGCACCCCGCCTTGATCTCGCGGGTCGCGCGGTTCGCGCGGTAGACGTCCCGGCTCCACGCCGAGGCGGCGAGGCCGTAGGGGGTGTCGTTGGCCAGCCGGATGCCCTCATCATCACCGTCGAACGGGAGCACGACCAGCACGGGACCGAAGATCTCCGCCTGGACGACTTCGCTGTCCTGCGGTGCGTCGGCGATCAGGGTGGGCCGGTAGTACGCGCCGTTCGCGAGGTCCCCCTGCGGAGCCTCGCCGCCGGCCACCACGCGCGCGTAGCCACGCGCCCGGCTGACGAAGGCGGCGACGCGGTCGCGCTGGACGTGCGAGATGAGCGGGCCGAGGTCGGTGCCGTGGGCGAACGGGTCGCCGAGCCGGACACTGTCCATGAGGGCGGCGGTCCGCTCGACGAACGCCTCGTAGAGCGGGCGCTGCACGTACGCGCGCGTGGCGGCGGTGCAGTCCTGCCCGGTGTTGATGAGCGCGCCCGCGACGGCGCCGTGGACGGCCGCCTCCAGGTCGGCGTCGTCGAAGACCACGAAGGGTGCCTTGCCGCCGAGCTCCAGGTGGAGGCGCTTGACGGTGGCGGTGGCGATCTCGGCGACCCGCTTGCCGACGGCGGTGGACCCGGTGAAGGAGGTCATGGCCACGTCCGGGTGGCCGACGAGGTGCTCGCCGGCCTCCCGGCCGGTGCCGGTGACGATGTTGATCACCCCGTCCGGGATGCCCGCGTCGGTCGCCGCCTGGGCGAAGAGCAGTGAGGTCAGCGGGGTCAGCTCGGCGGGCTTCAGCACGATGGTGTTGCCCGCGGCGATCGCCGGGAGGATCTTCCAGGCGGCCATCTGGAGCGGGTAGTTCCAGGGCGCGATGGAGCCGACGACACCGATGGGTTCGCGGCGGACGTACGAGGTGTGGTCGCCGGAGTACTCACCGGCGGACTGCCCCGCCAGGTGCCGGGCGGCGCCCGCGAAGAAGGCGGTGTTGTCGATGGTCCCGGGGACGTCGAACTCCCGGGTGAGCTTGAGCGGCTTGCCGCACTGGAGGGACTCGGCGCGGGCGAAGTCCTCGGCGCGGTCGGCGATCACGGCGGCGAAGCGGTGCAGCGCGTCGGAGCGCTCGCCCGGGGTGGTCGCTGCCCAGGCCGGGAAGGCCTCGCGGGCGGCGGCCACGGCCGCGTCGACGTCGTCCGTCCCGGCCAGCTCGTACGTGTACACGTCCTTGCCGCTCGCCGGGTCGACCACGGCGTGCGTGCGGCCGGAGGTGCCCGGGGTGAGGCGTCCGGCGATGAACTGCGCGCCGTCCGCGAGGCGCTCCTGCGCGGGGAATCGTTCCGGGGTGGCGGTGCCCGGGTTGTGCATGTCGCTCTCCTCGGCCGTCGCCCCGTCCCGGGGGGCGGGTGGCGTAGCTCCAGCTCGATTTGAGTGCCGATCCTGACAGAGCGGAGGGACTCCAACAAGTGATTCCGTTGTTGCCTTTTGGTTACGCGACGGAATCTGTCGACCAGGTGTCGAGTGGGCGCGGTAAAGGGGGGACGGAGTGTCAGTGGTGCGTGCCAGACTCGCGTGCATGGGGAAGATCGATGGTGTGGAAGCCCTGATCAGGGAGGTCCGCACGGGGGCGCGGGTCAAGTACCTGCACTTCTGGGGGCACCGGCCGCGGCCGGACGGGCGGGTCGGCGCGAGCTGTCTGAGCCAGTGGTGGCCGTCACCGTTCGTGGTGGACGGGGTGGAGTACGCGACGGCCGAGCACTGGATGATGGCCGGCAAGGCGCGGCTCTTCGAGGACGCCGAGGCGGAGCGCCGGGTGCTGGCGGCCGGGCATCCCTCGCAGGCCAAGAAGGCGGGGCGGCTGGTGCGCGGCTTCGACGAGGCGATATGGGAGCGCGAGCGGTTCGGGATCGTGGTCGAGGGCAGCGTCCACAAGTTCGCCGCGCACGATGATCTGCGGGAGTTCCTGCTGAACACCGGGGACCGGGTCCTGGTGGAGGCGAGCCCCGTGGACCGGGTGTGGGGCATCGGCCTCGCGGCGGACCACGAGGCGGCGGCGGACCCGGAGCGGTGGCGGGGGCCGAACCTGCTGGGGTTCGCGCTGATGGAGGCGCGGGAGAGGCTGGCGCAGGGGGCCTGAGCGTCAGGCCGTCGCGGCGTAGAAGGCGATCGCCGCGAAACCGAGGACGATGCCGGCGGCCCCGCAGATGATCCCGGCCAGGGCCTGGCCGCCGTTGGTCGCCTCACCGCGGCGCGCCTTGCCGCGGCCGATCCCGCCGAAGATCACCGCCAGTACGCCGAGCACGATGGCCAGCGGCCACAGACAGAAGCAGAGGGCGGCCAGGATGCCCAGCGACAGCGCCGCCGTGCCCATCCCGTTGCTCGGCATCGGCTGCATACCGGGCCAGCCGTATCCGGGCCCGGCCGGATAGCCGTACGGGAGCTGTCCGGGGCCGTCGGGGGCTATGGGTGGCGGCGGGACGGGGCTGTACAGGTGCTGCGGGGTGGTCGCGGCAGGCGGGGCGAAGGGGTTCGCGGGCGGGCTCCACGCCACGGGCGCGGCCGGGGCGGCCCAGGCCGGCGGCGCGTCCGGAAGAGAGGTGACGGTCCGCTGGTCGTGGACGAAGGGCGATGCGGGGCTGCCCGCGGCACCGGAGACGGCGGTGTCGCCCGGGCCGGGACGGGAGGCCGGGGCCGCCCAGGGACCGGGGTCGGTCCGCGGGGCGCCGGACGGTGCGGGAGCGCCCGCGGCACCGGAGACGGCGGTCTCGCCCGGCCCGGGAACGGCGGCCGGAGCCGCCCAGGGACCGGGGTCGGCCCGCGGGGCGTCGGACGGTCCGGGCGCGGTCCGGTCCGGGACTCCCGGCTTGTCCAGGGGCACGCCGGGTCCCGAGCCGCGGTGTTCCCGGTCCACCGGCGCCTGGCGCGGGGGCACGGAGTCCGCCGGCACGCTGTCGACGTCCGGTGCGGGTGCGCCGGGGGCAACGGTCTCGCCCGGGCCGGAGTGGGAGGCCGGGGCCGCCCAGGGACCGGGGTCGGCTCGCGGGGCGTCCGGCGGTGCGGGCGCCGTCCAGGGGGAGGCGGGCGCGGCCGGGGCTCCGGGCTTGGTCAGGGGCACGGCGGGTCCTGGACCGTGATGTATTCGGTCCACTTGCGGCTGGCCCGTGGGCACACGGTCCGCCGGCGCTTTGTCGACGGGCGGTGCGGGTGTCGCCCGTGGGGAGGCGGCCTCGGGCTCGGCTCCGGGCTTGGTCAGGGGTACGCCGGGTCCCGGGGCGCCAGGTCCTCGGTCCGCGGGCACGCGGTCCGCCGGTGCGGGGTCGCCCGCTTCCTGGCCCGGGAGGGGTTCCGCGGGGTTTCCCGGAGCCTGTGGCGCCTCTTCGGGCATGGTCGGCGGTCCCCTCTCGTCGGCGTGCCGTCATCGTAAGGCCGGTCCACGCTCGGTACGGGCCCGGCCTACGATGATCCCCGAGTCACCGATCAGCCGATCACCCGCGCCCGGACCCCGGTCCGTGGGCGCCGTTCCGGGGAGGAACCTTGACCGACTTCAGCGCCGTACCCGCCGCCGGCACCGCCGACCGCGGCCTGCACGCCTTCATCGCGGGGCTGCCCAAGGCCGAACTGCACGTCCACCACGTCGGCTCCGCCTCCCCCCGGATCGTCTCGGCACTGGCGGCCCGCCACCCCGACTCCAAGGTCCCCACCGACCCCGAGGCCCTGGTCGACTACTTCACCTTCACGGACTTCGCGCACTTCATCGACGTGTACCTGTCGGTCGTGGACCTGATCCGGAACCCGGAGGACGTCCGGCTGCTGACGTACGAGGTGGCCCGCGACCTGGCCCGGCAGCAGGTACGGTACGCCGAGCTGACCATCACCCCGTTCTCCTCCACCCGGCGCGGCATCGACGAGGCCGCCTTCATGGACGCCATCGAGGACGCGCGCAAGGCGGCCGAGGCCGAGTTCGGGACCGTGCTGCGCTGGTGCTTCGACATTCCCGGCGAGGCGGGCCTGGAGTCGGCCGAGGAGACGGCACGGCTGGCCACCGACGACCGGCTGCGCCCGGAGGGCCTGGTCTCCTTCGGTCTGGGCGGCCCCGAGATCGGCGTACCGCGCCCGCAGTTCAAGCCGTACTTCGACCGGGCCATCGCCGCCGGGCTGCACTCGGTGCCGCACGCGGGCGAGACCACCGGCCCGCAGACGGTGTGGGACGCCCTGACCGAGCTGGGCGCCGAGCGCATCGGGCACGGCACCAGCTCCGCGCAGGACCCGAAGCTGCTCGCCCACCTCGCCGAGCACCGCATCCCGCTGGAGGTCTGCCCGACCTCCAACATCGCCACGCGCGCGGTCCGCACCCTCGACGAGCACCCGATCCGGGAGTTCGTGCGGGCCGGGATCCTGGTCACGGTCAACTCCGACGACCCGCCCATGTTCGGCACCGACCTCAACAACGAGTACGGGGTCGCCGCCCGCCTCCTCGAGCTCGACGAGCGCGGCCTCGCCGACCTCGCGAAGAACGCCGTCGAGGCGTCCTTCCTGGACGCGGCGGGCAAGGCCAGGATCGCCGGGGAGATCGACGCCTACACCTCGGCGTGGCTCGCTTCCTGACCCCCCGCACAATGGGGTCCATGCAGACCGTGACCGCCGTGGCCCACCGCGGAGACCCCTACCGCTTCCGTGAGAACACGCTCGACTCACTGCGTTCCGCGCTCGACCAGGGCGCGGACGCGGTCGAGTTCGACGTACGGCTCACCCGTGACGGCGTGCCCGTACTGCTGCACGACGCCACGCTGAAGCGGTTGTGGGGGCACGACCGGCCGCTGCGCTCGCTGTCGGCCGACGAGGTGCGCGGACTCACCGCGGGCGGCGTGCCGACGCTGGTGGACGCGCTGGCCGCGACGGACGGCACCCGGGTGCTGATCGACCTGCCCGGGCGGCCCGGCCCCCGGCCGGTGCGGGAGATCGTCGGCGTCGTACGGGAGTGCGGGGCCCGGGACCGCGTGTACTACTGCGCCGGTGCCGAGACGATGCTCGCGGTGCGTGCCGCGGACCCCGCCGCCGAGATAGCCCTGACCTGGACGACGCTGGCGCCCCCGCGGGCCGGCCTGCTCGACGTCGTACGCCCGCGCTGGCTGAACTACCGCTTCACGCTGGTCGACCACGCCCTCGCGGCCCGCGTCCACCGCGGCGGCCACCTGCTGTCCGTATGGACCCCCGACACCCGCCGCTCCCTGCGCCGCCTGCTCGACCTCGGCGTGGACTCGATCACCACGAACCGCATCGACCTGCTGTGCGCCCTGCGCACGCACACCGCCGGCTACACCCTCGACCGCTGAGCGACCGTCGCCGGGTCGGCGGGCGTGGCACGGGTGAGGTACTGGGGAACCGGGGCGTCGTCCTTGCCGGTGTCCCGGACGAGACCGTAGCGCTCGGCTCCCTGGCCGGGGCCGGTCGTCACGTCCTTCTCCACCGCGTCCCAGGTCGTCGGGAAGACGTTCAGTCCGTAGTCGGCGCCGCGCTCGTTCACGGTGAGGGTGACGCTGCCGTCGACGTAGAAGTACTCGTTCTGCCACATCTGCTGGGTGCCGGACGGCAGGACCGCGTAGCCGGTGGCCGAGTCGCCCATGCCGGTGGCGGAGCTGTCGGTGCTGCTGACGGGGTCGTCCATGCGGCGGCCACCGCCCGAGGCCACATGGAAGATCTTGCCCTTCAGTCCGGTCCAGCTCGGCATGACCAGGCTGCCGGCCCGGTACTGCGGTGAGATCTGCCAGCGGACGAGGACGTAGCCCTGGCCGCTGAGGGTCACGCCGTCTCCCCGGTGGTTCATGGTGGCGTGCGCCCCGCCGCTGCTGGTGATGCCGGACGCGGGCCGGTGCGGCAGGGCCGCGGGCGGGGTGTCCGGGTCCGGGGCGCGGTCGACGGCGTCGACGACCGTGCCGTACCGGCCCGTCTTCGGCGAGGAGGACGGCGTCGGCGAGGGGGACGCGGTCGCGGAGCGCGGGCGGGTGGTGGCGGCCGGCGGCGGGGGCGCGGTCACGGTGTGCGCCGTGGGGGCGGGCGCGGTGTGCGCGGGCGGGTCGTCGGGAGTCTGTACGACGACGTACGCGCCGCCCGCGACGATCGTCGCGCCCGCCGTCACCGCAACGGCCGGCTTGGTCAGCGCGCCCAGCACCTTGGCGGACCAGCCGGCCGTCGTCGCCGTGGCCGCCGCGGTGGCGGCCACCGCCGTCTTGCCGCCGAGGGCCAGCGACAGCGCGAAGCCCGCCGGGACCGGAACCAGGGCGATCCCGGCGAGGAGCCGCGCCGCCGGTACGACCGGTTCGCGGGTGTCGCCGCAGTAGCCGCAGCCCCTGATGTGCCGGGCCAGCCGTTTGCGCCAGACCGAGTCGGGGCGGCCGTCCCAGCGGGCGGTCAGCTCCCGCAGTTCGGGGCACGCCCCGTCCAGCGCACGCACGATGCCGCGCGAGGTCTCCAGCCGCTCCTTCATCCGCTGCACCCGCACGGCGGCGTGCTGCCGGCTGATGCCGACGGCCGCCGCCAGTTCGCGCCGGGTCAGTTCGCCGGCGACCTCCAGCCACCACAGCGACAGCAGTTGCCGGTCCTCGGGGTCCAGCCAGCGCACGGCCTCCGCGACCTCGCGCCGCTGCCCCTCCAGTTGCAGCCTCAGCACGGTGAGTCCGGCGAAGTCGGCGGCGTCCTCGGGCACGTTCTCGTCCAGCCGCCGGTCCGGCCTGCGGCGGGCCCGGTCCCGTATCTGCCGCATGGCGATGGCCATCAGCCAGGACCGGAAGCTGTCCGGGTCCCGCAGGGCGTTCAGGTTGCCGACGGCCCGCAGCATGGTCTCCTGGACGACGTCGTCGACATCGGCGTGGCCGTTCAGCGCCCGGCCCACGACGTTGTACACCAACGGCAGCCAGCCCTGGACCAGTTCGTCCATGGCCCGCCGGTCGCCGTCCTGTGCCGCCGCGATGGTCGTGTGCCAGCGCCGCCCGGCCTTGTCGTCGGCGTACGTCCTCATGTCCGCACCTTCTCAGCCGGGGCCGGGTTGTTGACAATGCCGGGGATCACACCTGCGGAGACGGAGTGAAGGGCTCCGGGATAACGGTTTTTTCGCGCCCTAGGTGTCATCCCTGACAACGACCGGACCAGGCAGGGAAGTTGGTGAGGGATGGGCCAGGGTCGGCGCCCTCCTCGACGACGATCCGGAGGCCGTGGGCACGAGGCGAGGATGATCACAAAGCTCTCGCCCGCCCTCTCAGGAGCATTCGATGCGCGTACGCAGCCGCACCACCGTCCTCACCGCCTCCCTCGTCCTGGCCCTCGCGGCAGGCCCGCTGGCCGGGCCCGCCTTCGCCACGTCCGCACCGGCCGCCTCCGCACACGCCACCTCCGCCCCGGACGCCGAAGCGCTGCGCGCCGCGATCGCGGGTCTGCCCGACGCGGACGCGACCGCCGCGCTCGTCCGGGTCGGCGGCACCGACGGCGGCTGGCGGGGCAGCGCGGGGGTGCACGATCTGGCGAGCGGCCGGGCGGCGGACCCCGACGCGCGCTTCCGGGCCGGTTCGACGACGAAGGTGGTGACGGCGGCGGCCGTGCTAAGGCTCGCCGCCGAGGGCCGCGTCGACCTGAACGCGTCGATCGAGCGCTACCTTCCGGGGCTGCTCGGCCCGAAATTCCGCGAGCCGGTCACCGTACGGCAGTTGCTGAACCACACCAGCGGTATCCAGTCCGGCGACGGCTGGGGCGACTCCTTCGAGGAGCAGTACGCACACCGCTTCGACACCCTCACCCCCGCGCAGGTCGTGAAGTCCGCGGTGGCGAAGGGGCCGGAGTTCTGCCCGGGCAAGAAGCAGGACTACCTCAACATCAACTACACGATCCTCGGCATGCTGATCGAGAAGGTGACCGGCCACTCGTACGCCGACGAGGCCACCCGGCTGGTGCTGCGCCCGGCCGGGATGCGGGACTCGTACTTCCCGGGCACCGACCCGCGCATCCTCGGCCCGCACAACCACGGCTACCAGAAGGTGACGAAGGCCGACGGGACGACGGAGTTCGTCGACGTGACGGAGTGGAACCAGGCGGACCGGTGGGCGGCCGGGGACATGATCTCCACGACCGCCGACCTGGAGCGGCTGCTCACCTCGCTCTTCCGGGGGCGGATCGTGCCCGGTCCGCAACTGGAGGAGATGTTCACGGTCCCGTCGGGGATCGACGGCGCCACCTACAGCGCGGGGCTCCAGCGGTTCGAGTACGAGGGGCAGGTGTACTGGCTCAAGTCCGGGGGCCGGTACGGCTACAACAGCCTCATCGCGGCGACCAGGAACCTGAGCCGCACCCTCGTCTACTCGGTCGGCTCGACGGACGCCAAGGGCGAGGACATGAACCCGGTGGCCAAGCGGATCGCCCTGGCCGCGCTCAAGCAGCGGGAGCAGGAACCGGGTTCGGCGAACCGATCGCATCCAGCCGCTTGATCTTCCGCCGTACGACATACAGCGGGACGATCCCGAACACCCCGAACGACATGTCGATCATGCTCCACCAGAAGGGGATGTGACGGATCGGCCCGCAGATCAGCGCGAGCGGGATGATGCCGGCGCAGGCGATCATCCCGAACTCGACGACCCAGATGTTGCGGACGGGGTCGCGGTACGGCCCGTAGAAGGCGACCGCGATGACCAGGTGGGCGAAGGCCAGCCAGTCCGTGCCGTAGAGGAGGAAGGGGTACTCGGCGTCGGCGGTGTCCAGCCCGTGCCGCACGCGCGAGATCCAGTCCATGAGTCCCGGCAGGTGCTCCGGCACGGACAGCGAGCGCAGCACGTCCTCCGTCCAGCGCAGTTCGTGGACCAGGGGGAAGGCGGTGGCGCCGCTGAGCACCAGGCACACGACGAAGCAGGCCAGCCAGACGCGGATGCCCTTGAGTTGGGCGGCTCTGTCGCTCATGGCAGGAGCGTACGCCCAGAGTTGAACGTGTTCAAAACCGGAGTTCAGGACCGGGTGCGCGGGGTCCGCTCCCGACTCACCGACGGCTCCGCGTCGGGCACGCTCGGTGTCGCCGAGGCCGAGCGGTTGGGCGCGCTCGTGGGGGTCTTCTCGACCGGCACGCGACCGCGGGTCGGGCTCGTTCCGGTGGGACGGGGGGTGGGGCGAGGGTTCGGGACGGTGGTCTGGCCGCGGCCGGGTGTGGCCGACGGGGAGGGCACGGCCGACGGACTGCTCGCGGGGGGCGGGGCGAGCGGGACCACCGGGGACGCGGGGGGCTCGTGGCCCGACCGCAGGAACGGCAGCGCGAGGACGGCGGCGACCGCGCACGACGCGCCGACTCCGGCCGCAGCGCGCAGCACCCTGCGGCGGCCCGCGGTCCGGCGGATCTCCTCGAACCGGCCCGGGGGCACGGCGAGATGCTCGGAGGGCGGGCGGAGGATGACGGCGAGGGGGTCGTCGGGGTCGAAGTCCGGACCGTCGTCAGGGTGTGTGATCAAGACTTCTCCTCAGGTGGGCGCGGAGCAGTTCACGGGCCGCGTGCAGGTCGGCCTTGACGGTTCCTTCCTTGCGCCCGGTCAGCACGGCCACCTCCCGGATCGGCATGTCAGCGTAGTAGTGCAGCAGGATCGGGGTGCGCAGCCGTTCGGGCAGCGCCTGCACGAGCAGCCGGACCGACGGGTCGGCCTGTTCGGCGGGCGGGCGGACGGCCGCTTCGACACCGGCGCGGTGCACGGCCCTCCGCTCGCGCTCGATCTTGCGCCAGTGGTCCCGGACGAGGTTGGCGGCGGTGACGTAGAGGAAGCCCCGGGGTTCCGCCACGGACGTCCAGCGGGCCCAGAGCCGGGTGAACGCCTCCGAGGCGACCTCATGGGCCGTCTCGTCGTCGTCGACCAGCCGGCGGCACCAGCCGGCCAGGCGCGGATAGAGGGCGGCGAACAGCTCGGCTGCTGCCTTCTCGCGGGACCGTTTCAACGCTCTCCATGAAGGGGGTTCGGGCACTCGTGGGGAAGAGCCCGGGCCGGCGGCGGGGGTTCCGCCGGCCCGGTATCGGGTCGTCCGGCCGGGACGGGTCAGGAACTCGCGGCGCTCAGCGCGGCGAACACGATCACGTTGTCCCGGTATCCGTCGCCGGTACGGGCGCCGCCGCAGGTGATGAGCCGCAGCTCGGGCCGGTGCACGTCCCCGTAGACCTCCTCGGTCGGGAAGTCGGCCTTGGCGACGGTCCGTACGGTGGTGACGGTGAACTCGGCCGAGGTGCCGTTCTCCAGGCGCGCCGCGATCCGGTCGCCGCGGCGCAGCCGGTCGAGGTGCCGGAAGACCCCGTCCCCGTAGGCGCCGACGGTGACGTGACCGAGGATCACCGACGGGCCCACCTGACCGGGCGTCGGCGAGTGCCGGTACCAGCCCGCCCGGTCGTGGGCCGTGATCGGGGGCACCTGCACGCTGCCGTCGGAGGCCAGCCCCAGCCGCAGCACCGGGGTGTCGACCCCGATGGACGGTATCCGCAGCCGCACCGGGACCGAACGGCTCAGCGCGTGCTCCCCGTGGGCGGCGCCACCGCCGGCGGCGGGCCGCCCGGCCGTGGGCGTACCGGCGGAGGGGGTGGTGGCGGCCCGGTGGGGCGTGGAACCGCAGCCGGCGAGCAGCGAGGCGGTCGCCGCGGTGACGAACGCGCGCCTGGAGAGCGAGGTCATGCCCCGGTCGCCCGACGGCGGCGCACGACGAGGAGCGCCGCACCGCCCACGGCGAACGCGCCGGCGGCACCTGTGCCGATCAGCATGCCGTTCGACCCGGAGTCGTTCGACTCGGGGGCCACACCGGTGTTGGGCGCGCCCGAGGGTACGACGTCGACCTGGCCCCGCCGCTCGCGCGGCACGGCGCTCGGCACGGGGGTGGCCGCCCTGGTCGGCTCCGCGGACGGAACCTTGCTGGGCCTGGCCGAGGGCGCGGTGGTGGCCTCCCGCGCGGGCGACGGGCTCGCACTCGTCCCGGCGGCGAAGGCGGGCACCGTGCTCGCCAGCACGGCGGCGCACGCGAAGGCGGCGGCACTGAGGACTGTTCGGCGCATGAATCGCTCTCTTTCGTCGTCCGGCCCGCCCGTCGCGGGGCGGGCCGTGTCATGGATCGAGCAGAGAGACGAGGGAGCGGTGGGGCGGGTTGTAAAGAGATGGCAAAGCCGCCCGGCGTGCGTCGTCCGAGGCCGTCCGATTAACGGGAGTCGACATACCGGTGATGCGGGAGCGGCGAATGTCCCGGGTGTCCGGTGACCGCCCGCCGGCGGTGCCGGCGGTGATTACTTTTGGGCCGTGCGGACACAGCAGCAGCCAGGGGACGGCCGGGCGAAGGGGCCCCAGCGGGCTCCCCTGGCCCCTCGCACCCCGGAACCTCCTTCACAGCCCCTGCTCGCCCTACAGCGGTCCGCGGGCAACACGGCCACCGCGCGGGCGCTCAGGCACCGGCAGGACGGGATGTCCCGGCCCGTGCCCCGGCAGCGGCCCGCCGCCGCGCCGCCGGGCATCAGGGAGAGCGAGCGGGGGTTCACCCTGCCGCCGTACCTGACGGACCTGACGGCGGCCGGGCTGTCCACGGCGTACGGGCTGACCGGGCACGACTTCGTCCGCACCACCGTGGCCGGGGCCGTCGGGCACGACGGGGGCACGGTCGCCGACATCGCCGCCGAACTGGCCGGCCGGCCGGAGAGCTTCTTCGGGCGGGGCCGCGCCTTCGCCGTGCGGGGGAAGACCGGCAAGGAGTGGTTCGACGTCACCGTCACCGTCTCCCCCGCGCCCGACGACCGGCCGCCGGTCTTCCACCCGAGGGACGTCCTGGGCGAGGTCGGACCGGACCCGGACGGGGCGCCCCTGGCGGAACTGGACGACGCCGAGGGCAAGGACACCAAGGTCGACGTCCAGCACAACACCGCGGCCACCGTGGGCAGCACGGCCGGCTCGTCCTCGGCCAAGGGCGCGGGCGGCATGGCCTTCGGGCTCGCGCCCGTCGTGCCGGGGCTGTGGCTGGGCGGCGCCGCCACCGGCACCGTCCAGCCCTGGCAGTCCTCGCGGGAGTCCCGCAGCCAGAGGAACGTGGCCGAGCCGCGCGTGCTGCGCAGCGACAAGGGCTCGGTCGAGGTGCCGCGCAGGGTGCGGTACGGGGTACGGATCAGGAAGCACGGCGCACGGGACGAGCAGACCTCCCAGGGCCCCGGCACGCTCACCCAGCGGGTGCCGACCGAGCACCTGGTCCCGGCCGGCACGGGGGCGCCCCGCGCGCCGCGCCCCGTCGGCGAGGACACCGCCCGACTGGTATCGCTGGCCGACTCCATGGCCCCGGTGGGCGTGGCCGACACGGCCGCCCCGCACCAGGGCGGCGGCGGGCTCTTCGACGCGGTCGCCTCCGTCCTGCACCCCTCGCTGAGCGCACCCGGCGCGCCCGGCCGGGCCCGGCTCTACGAGGCGACCTCGACGGCGACGGTCCTGGAGGACCTGCCGCGGCTGCTGCGGGACGGCGTGACCGGCGCGGACCTGGCCGCCAAGGACGGCGGCACCGTGGGCAGTTACCGCATGCGCGCCGCGATCACCGGGCTCTCGCCGGCCTGGGGCACCGGCAAGACCCAGCTGCGCACCCACCAGCAGACCCAGCACTCCGTCACCGAGTCCGCGGGCAAGGGGCGTGCGGCCGCCGGCGGAGTGGGGCCGGCGATCGGCGTCGGCGCGGCCGGGAACGCGGCCGTCGTGCGGGGCACCGCCATGCCGGTCGCGTCCGCCCGCAGTGCGCGGTTCACCGTGGCCGAGCAGACGGTGTCCAGCCGGCAGGGCGCGGAGGTCCGGGGCGAGAAGGTGCTCTACTTCGGGACCGTCAGGTTCACCGTGGAGGGTACGGGCCCCCGGTCGGCCGGAATGGTCCTCGACCCGCGGGCCCGGGTCGCCGGGCACACCATGAACGTGTGGATCAGCCTGCGCGCCGACGAGGCGCGCTCGCTCGGGCTGCCGCTGCCGCCGGGGGTGACGGCGGGCGAGTTCATCGAGAAGCCGAAGCGGAAGGTGCGGGGCGCGGACGGCGCGGAGACCGAGGAGGACGTCGAGCGCCATCTGCCCTTCGGCGGCATGGGATCGAGCGTCACCCTGAGCCGACTGGACACCGGGCCGATGGTCAAGGCCGTCCAGGAGCTGTTCGCGACCGATTCCCGGCTGGCCGGCTATCTGCCCGCGTTCGGCGCCACCCCTCACGGGACGCTCCCCGGCAAGGAGGAGGCGGAGGCCCAGCGGCACAACCACCGGGAGCTGATGGCCGCCCTTTCGGAGACCAACCTCCGGGTCAACAAGGACCAGTTGCTGTCCACCGGCATCCGGGTGCGGCTGCGCCGCAAGACCACCCTGCACGCGCACGACGTGCAGATACGGGTCAGGGGCGCGCTGCGCGAGACCGGCTACCTCGGCGACATCGGTGACTGGCTGGTCCGCAGCCACTCCGGCGTCACCAGCAACTCCCAGAGCGGTCGCAGCAGTTCACGGTCGGTCGGTGGTCTCGTCCTCGCCCAGGCCCGGCTGGTGCCCGGTGCGCTGACCGGATCGGCCCGCTACGAGAAGCACAGCGCCGGCACGCGCCGGAACCAGGCCGGACCCACCACCCGTACGGACGTCCTCACCAACGGATCGGAGCAGGCGAGCGCCTTCGGGGCGGCCCTGCGCCTGGACGTGGACGTCACCATGACCTCGCGGCAGCGCAAGCTCGCCCGCAGCCTCACCCCGGGCTCCCCGGGGCAGGACGCGCCGGAGGCGAAACTGCTGGCGGGGCTGAGCATGGGCGAGCAGGACGTACGGCTGCTCACGCCGACGGAGTTCACGCTGGACGAGGAGGGCAGTCAGCGGCGCGACGCGGTGCGGGACCGGCGCAGGGCGCAGGCTCCCGCCCCCGAGCACGACTTCGCCGCCGCGGGCATCGGAGACCTGGCCGCGCTCACCACCCGGCCGGCCGTCGGGCGGGCGCTGCGGGACTGGCAGCTCGTGGAGACGGTCGGCGACGGGCAGCCCATCCGGGACCTGGCCTTCCAGTTGCTGTCCCGGGCCGCCGCCCGCGACAAGGGCTTCCGCGACGACCCGGCACTGGCGACGGAGGGACTCGCCCCGCGGCTGGCGATCGAGGAGCGGTTCAGCCCGCAGGCGATCACGGCGTCCCTGCGGCAGGCGGCGTCCTCGGGCTGGGTGGTCAAGAACCTGCGGTACCCGCGCCGCCTGGCCGCGCTGAACGGGGCGGTCGGCACCCGGCTCGCACTGACCAACCCGAAGTTCCTGCACAGGGGCGCGGGCCCCGGCACGGAGACCTTCGTGCTCGGCGGCCACCAGTCCGCCGGGCAGCAGGGGCGGAGCACCACCAGCACGGTGCAGGTGGGGGCGACGGGCTCGGAGAACGGCCCGCAGTGGCGCACCGGCCAGGGCCTCGCGTCGTACCGCACCAGGGGCCGGGGCTGCGCCGAGGCCTCCTCCGTGTCCGGCACGGTCGAGCGCAACGCCCACACCCCGAAGAAGGCCCCGCTCTACCTGGTCCAGTGCGACCTGCTGGTCAACATGGTCGCGGAGGTCAGGGTCACCGGCGGCGGTCCCTATGTGACGAAGGCCGCCCGGACCCTGCCCGCCGCGGCCGCGGTGTGGCTGACGGAGGAGCAGTTGCCCGCGGCGATACGCCGACAGCTCGGGCTCGACGCGGAGGCGGCCCCGGTGCCGTCCTCGGCGCGGGGAGTGGACGGGGCGGAGAGTTCCCGGACGGCCGCCGAGCGGGCCGCCGGTCAGGACAGGGCCGCTGACCGGGACGCGAGTACGTCCTCCGCGCCCGCGCCGGTCCGCTCCGGCCCGTCCCTGGCACGGAACCTCCCCCTCGGCTTCGGCATGGTCGAGGACCTGCCGGACTTCGTGCCGCTGCTGGAGCGGCTGCGGACGCGCCTCGCCCGGACGAAACGGCAGGACCTCGCCGACGACCTGTTGCCCAGGCAGCAGCTCCAGGACCGCAACGACAACGTGCAGCGGCTGCTGCGCGTCCTGGACCGGGACGGTTCGGCGGGACTGCTGTCCAGTGCCATGGACGGCGGGGTCACGGTCGAACTGTTCGACGGACGCCGGACGCCCTACTGGGCGGTGTTCCGGGTCGACCGCGTGGGCGACGGCCGCCGCAAGGGCACGGCGGACGACGGCCGGGACATGGAGTACATCACCTCGGCCGTCGCCCAGCGGGCCGAGTCCCGCGACGAGAGCGTGGTGACCGGCGTCGAGGGCCTCCTCGCGGGGTCGGGCAAACCGGACGGCGGCGCGGGCCAGTTGAAGAGCATGGGCGGCGCGGCGGGGCTCGGCGTCGCCTCCGCCGGCGCAGGCCGCGACGGTGTGGCGAGCCGGGGCCAGCTCGGCATGAAGACGGTCGCGGAGGCGAAGACCGCCAGGGCGGCCAGGATGAACGTGCCGATCCGGGCGAGCCTCGAACTGTACCGGGGCGGCACCCGGGTCGAGATGGTCCAGTTGGCCGGTCTGGCGCTGACCCACCGCGTCCTGGAGAAGGACCTGGAGGCTCTCGGCCGGGTGACCGCGCCCCGCGGGGCCGCTCCGGACGCCTCCCAAGGCGCGCGGAGCGGCCCCCCGGCCGGCCTCGGCGCCTGGCGCGCGGCCGGTGTGCGGCTGCCGATGGAGGCCCAGGTCAACGGCTTCCAGGGAGCGCCCCGGGTACGGGAGCTCGTCACCTCTGCGGTCCGCGCGGCGGGCGGCGGTGACCGCTTCCGGGACAAGGGGGAGGCCGCCGCGTACGCCCTGAACGAGGCGGTCTCCACCGAGTGGCTGATCGCGGCGCTGCCGTTGCTGACCTCCGCCGGGGTGGACCTGCCGCCGGTCCACGCGACCGGTGTCGAGGGACAGGACCTGCGCGCCTCGCTGCACGCGCGGCTGCGCGCCGGGCGGGTCCTGGGCACCGGCGACAAGATGACCTTCGAGACGGTGGGCCAGAGCCACCTGGGGGCGCCCCGCCCCACCCAGGCGGACGGTCAGAGCTCCGCCGACCACGGCCGGCAGGGTCGGGGACTGCTGGGCGCCGGGCTGCTGAACGCCGACGAGTTCCGGCTCAACCAGCTGATGGGCAACGCCGGCGGCTCGGGCGGGGCGACCGACACGGCGGTGAACTCCTCCGGCTCGATGCCGCTGCACAAGCCGAAGACGACCGCCGTCCTGGTGCAGTTCACGCTGGACGTCAGGGTGGTGGCCGAGGTGGCCAACCGGGCGCGGTCCGGGCGTACCTCGACCGCGGTACGGGAGCTCACCCTCCCCACGCCGGTGGTCATCCGCCTGCCGGAGCCGATGGTCCGCCGCATGCTGACGGCCCAGGGCGCCCTGCTCCAGGACCCCGACGACCGGCTGGGCCTGAGGAAGGCGGCGGCACCGGCCCCGCCGGCGAGTTAGCGGCCCCCGGGTCGCCGCCCAGCGCCGCGCTCAGTTCGCCCCGCCGCCGTATCCCCAACTTCTTGTAGACGTTGGTGAGATGGGTCTCCACGGTGCGCCGGGCGAGGTGCAGCAGCGCGGCGATCTCGGTGTTCGTACGGCCGTCGGCGGCGAGTTGGGCGATGCGGCGCTCGCTGCCGGTGAGGGCGCCGGAGCCGGTGCGGGCGGCGCCCTTACGGCGGGCCCCGCCCTCACGGAGGGCCTCCTCGGCGAGTGAGCGCAGGCGCGGCGCCGCCAGCCGCTCGGCGCGTTCGGCCGCCTCCCGCAGTCCCTCCCGGGCCCGGGCGCGGTCGCCGGCGGCGGTCAGCTGCCGGCCCCGCGCGACGAGCGCGGCCACCAGCTCCGGCTCCGTGCCGGTACCGGCGTCCCGCAGCACGCGTACGGCCTCCTCGGCCAGCTCCAGCCCTCTCCGGCCCCCCGTGACCGTGCCGAGCACCCGCACGGCGCGGCCCACCGTGCGGGGCGTGCCCCACACCCTGGCCAGCCGCAGTTCCTCCTCGGCGAGCGCGAGCGCCTCCCGGGGGCTGCCGAGCGCGAACCGGCACTCGGCGGCGGCCGAGCGCCACGGGGTGACGACGGGACTGACCACCTCGCGGGCCGACTGGCGGCGGCCGCACTCCAGGAAGTCGTGCAGGGCGCCCGCCGGGTCGCCCGAGGCGGCGCGCTGCACACCGCGTGCGTACAGGAACCGGTTCAGCTCCCAGTTGTCGGGCGCCGCGTGCAGGTCGAAGCCGTCGGCGAGCCGCCGCGCCTCGTCCGTACGGCCCTGTTCCACGAGTGCGATCAGGGTGAGGGCGTGGGCGTTGGCGGGCCCGGTGTCCGCGGTCACGGGCGGTTCGGCGGGCAGCCGCCCGTACTCGCCGCGGGCCGCCGCGATGTCGGCCCGTGTGTTGAGCAGCGCCTCGTGCATCGGGTGCAGCAGGTCGGGGCGCTGACCGGCCAGACCGCGGTCCACGAGCCGGTCCGCCTCGTCGAGTTCGTCGGCCCACTGGGCGACCGCGGCGGCCGTGCCCAGCAGGAACGGCTCGGCCAGCGGGTCGGCGGGCTCGGCGAGCAGGGCACGCACCTGCTTCATCGCGTCGTCCGCCGAGGTGAGCCCTGCGGTGGCCGCGTGCCGGACGAGCAGGGCCCGGGTGGCCGGCCCGACCAGCTCGGGCGAGCGTTCGGCGGTGTCGCACAGCCACCCGTACACGTCACGGCGGATCGTCTGGTCCTGGTCGGACAGCAGCGCGGAGGCACTGTGCAGGGGAACCGCGAGATCGGGGCGGTCGGCGAGCTGGCCGTCCACCGTGCGCAGCACCTCGACGGCGGCGCGGGCCCTGCCGCGTCCGGCCAGTGCGGTGCCGAGGGCGAGGGCGGCCCGGACCCGGTCCTGCGGGGCGCCGGGCAGTCGCAGGGCCTCGCTGAGCCGGGAGATCCCGGACGCAATCCCCGGTCCCGCGCACTCCAGGGAGCCCAGTTCGGTCAGCAGCCGCTGCCGGCGCTCGTCGGGCAGCGGCTCGTCGAGGGCCCGGCGCAGGAAGGTGACGGCGGCGTCGGCACGGCCGTCGCGCAGGGCCAGACCGGCGGCTTCCTGGAGCACGCCCGGCGCCCAGGGGTCGCCCACCGGGCCGGACAGCAGCAGTTGCCGGGCGACCGTCTCGGTGGGGGCGCCGCGGTGCAGCATCCGTTCGGCGGCCTGCCGGTGCGCCGCCCGCCGCCGGTCCGCGGGCACTCCGGTGAGCACCGCGTCCCGCAGCAGGGGGTGGGCGTACCGGGCGCGGCCGTCGGCATCGGGCGACAGCACGCCCAGGCCGGTCATCGCGGTGAGCCAGCCCGTCACCCGGGCCGGGTCGGCGTCCGCGAGTTCGGCGAGCAGCCCGCCCAGGCCTTCCGCGGTGCAGCCGGGGTCGGCGCCCGCCGTACCGTCCCAGCCCTCGTCCAGGGCGGCGAGCGCCCGCGCCACCTCCGCCGTGCCGGGCCCCGCGCTGTCCAGCCACCACGACACGGCCGCCGGGTACGCGCCCGGGTACAGCGCGGCGGCGGTCTCCGGCACGGCCGGCTGCCGGTCCGGGCCGGCGAGGTCGTCGAGGAGGGCGTGCAGCAGCATCGGGCTGCCGGCGCCGGCGCGTACGCAGTCGTCGACCCATGCCTCGGTGGCGGCCGGGGCCCGGGTGCGTACCAGTTGGGCCGCCGCGTCCGCGGTGAGCGGGGCGAGGGTGTGGGTGTGGACGAGGGCGGGCGAGAGGGTGTGGGTGAAGCCCGGTGCGGACGGGTCGATGTCGTACTGGCTGCGTTCGGTGACCGCCAGCAGGATCGGGATCCGTAATCGGTCCACGTGCCGGGCGGACTCCACCAGCCAGCGGTACGAGGGGGCGTCGGCGAGGTGGACGTCGTCCACGGCGATCAGCAGCGGCGACTCCTCGGCGTACTCGCGCAGGATCCGCCACAGCAGCGCGGCCTGTTCGCGTTCGCCGCCGGCGCCCTCGGGCTGCCCGAACCACTGTACGGGGCCGAGGAGTTGGAGGACGGCGGCGAAGGGGACGGTGGCGTCGCCGGGTGCGCAGCGGGCGCGCAGCACCCGCATGCCGTGGTCGGCGGCGTCCTCGGCGGCGGCTTCCAGGACGGTGGTCCGGCCGGTGCCGGTGGCCCCGCGCAGCAGCACCAGGCCGCCGTTGCCGGCCCGGGCGCGCGCGGCCCCGGCCGCCAGCAGCGCGGCGGCCTCGCGGAGTTCACCCGGCTGGTCACGGTGCGGTCCGGACATCCCTGCCTCCTTGCTCGGACGGGTCACCGTCGTACACGTCGCAGCCGTCGCGGTCGTTGCGGTCGTCGCGGCCGTCGCGGAAACCACGGGTGTCGTGCGGGTCACAGACCTCGTGGTCGCCGTACCGCCGATCTCGTGGTGCCGCTCGTGGTGCTCCACGATTGCTCGGGTCCCTGTGGCCCCAGGAGTGTGGGGACCACACGCCTGCCACCGGTCCCACAGAGGTGGCAGGCACGTGGACATGGGGGAACAGTTTGCTCAGCTCATCGCGGCCCACGCATCCCGGCGCGCCCGGTTCCGCCGAGCGGATACCGGTGACGGTGCACGCCCCTGACCCGATCCTGCGGGAGGGGGTGCTGAGCCAGTTGCGCCGGTACCCGGAGATCGACCTCAGAGAGGAGTCGGGGCCGGACACGGTGGCGCTGCTCGTCGACGACGTGCTCGACGAGGCCGCGCTGACCCGGCTGCGCCGGCTGGTGCGCAGCGAGGGGGCACGGGCGGTGCTCGTCGTGCGGGCCCTGCGGGAGGCCGAGCTGCTCGATGTGATCGAGTGCGGGGTGGGCGCGATCGTGTGGCGCCACGAGGCGACCGCGACCCGGCTGGTGCAGGCCGTCCTGGCGGCGGCCCGCGGCGACGGCGACCTGCCGGCCGACCTGCTCGGCCGGCTCATCACCCAGGTGGGCACGCTGCACCGCGGCGCGGCCGGCCGGCCGGGCGCCCCCGCCTCGGGCCTGACTTCGCGCGAGGTGGACGTACTGCGGCTGGTCGCCGAGGGGTTCGACACCGGAGAGATCGCCAGCAAGCTGTCCTACTCCGAACGGACCGTCAAGAACGTCGTGCACGGACTGACCACGCGGCTGCACCTGCGCAACCGGGCGCACGCCGTGGCGCACGCCCTGCGTGAAGGCTACATCTGACCGAACGGGCATACGAAACCGACCCCTTGGGCACTCCGCTCTGCCCCGCCGCCGTCCCCGGCGTGCCTGCGGGGACGGCCGCCCCGGAGGGCAGGATCGGGTACGGCGGCAGACGGACGGGCGGGACCGGGCACGGCAGGGCGGGAGCACGACGGTGATCCACGAGGTGGACGAGGTACTCAAGGCCCTGCTCGGCGGTGGCGCGCTGACCGGCTCCGGCATCGACGTCGCCTTCGACGCCCCCACCCGGGACTGGGCCGCCCGCCGCAACGCCCCCACGATCAACGCCTACCTGTACGACATCCGGGAGGATGTGAACCGCCGCCAGCGCGGCCACATCCCCGTACTCGACGAGCGCGAGGTGGTCGTCAAGCGCCGCCAGCCGCCGCGCTGGTTCCGGCTGTCGTACCTGGTGACGGCGTGGACCAAGCAGCCGCAGGACGAACACCGGCTGCTGTCCGCCGTGCTGGCCACCCTGATCCCGCGCGAGCTGCTGCCGCCGTCCGAACTGCCCGGTGCGCTGGGCGCACTGGGCATGGCGGTACCGCTGTCGGTGGCCGGTATCCAGACGGAGTCGCGTTCCCTGGCGGAGATCTGGTCCGCGCTCGGCGGTGAACTGAAGCCGTCCCTCGACCTGGTGGTCACCGCGCCCTTCCCGGCGTACCCCGAGTACGACGCCGGGCCGCCGGTCACCGAGGGCGTGGCGGTCCGCGTGCGCACCATGGACGGCGTTCCGGCCGAGGCGGAGGAACGCGCGCACCGGCCCCGGCAGGTGGCGGCGGCCCGGGCCGCCCGGAAGGCCGCCATGCGGCGCGGCGGGGCGGGCCGGGCGTCATGATCACATGGACCCCGGCGTACGACGTGACGGCGGCGGCGTCCGACCCCGCCGCCCCGCTCCTCGCCCGCCTCGCCGCCCTGCGCGACCGGGTCGCCCTGCTGGTCGAGCACCGCTCGGCCGACGACCCCACGGCCACCGATCCCTTGCGCGGCCTGTACCTGTCGGAGGAGGCGGTACGGCATCTGCTGCGCCCGGCGGAGCCCCTGCCGACTCTGCCGGCCGGACCGCCCGGCCCCGCCGGGCCATCGGACGACCGCCTCGCGGCCCTGTCCGCCCGCCTCGGCCTGACCGAGCTCGACGCCGCCCTGCTGCTCATCGCCCTCGCCCCCGACCTGGACCGCACGTTCGAGCCGCTGTACGGCTACCTCAACGACGACGTCAGCAGGCGGCGGGCCACCGCCGCCCTCGCCCTCGACCTGTGCGGCATCCCCGCCCACTCGGCGGGCGCCCGGGCCCGGCTGCACCCCTCGGCCCCGCTGTGCGCGCTGGGGCTGCTCACACTGGAGGAACCCGAACGGCCTTTCCTCGGCCGCTCGTTGCGCGTGCCCGACCGGCTCGTGGCACACCTGCTGGGCGACGACACGCCCGACGCCGCGCTCGCCGGACAGCTCCATCCGCTGCCGGCGCCCCCGCCGTCGTACGACGACGAACCCGGTGGCGACCCCGGCGGCGAGCACCACGAGGGCGATCAGGCCGACTTCACCCGTTTCGTGCACCGGCTGGCCGCCCGGCTCACCTCCGGTCCCCCGCTCACCGCCTATCTCCGCGAGGGCCGCGACGGGGACGGGCTGGTCTGCGTCGCCGCCGCGCTGGACAGGGCAGGCCTCCCCGCCGTGCGCTTCTCGGGCTCCGAGGACCGGGTGCCCGAGCTGCTGCGGGAGGCGCGGCTGGGCGGGTGCGCCGTCGTCGTCTCCGGGCTGCCGGACCGGCCCGGCGCGCTGCTCGGGGAGTTGGGGGCGGCATCCGACGTCACCGTCCTGATCACCGGCCCGCGCCCGTACGATCCCCAGTGGTGCGACCACGACCCCCTCGTCCTGGAGGTGCCCCGGCGCCGCGCCGGGGCGGTGGGCACCTGGTCGGCGGTGCTCGGCGAGGAGCCCGGCTTCGACCTGGCGGCCACCGTCGCCCCGTACCACCTCCCCGACGACCGGATCGCCCGCGCCGCCCGAGCGGCCCAGGGCCTCGCGGGTTTCGAGGGCGCCCCGCTCTCCCCCGCCCACCTGCGCGTCGCCGCCCGCCAGCAGTCGGCCTCCGGTCTGGAGCAGCACGCCCGCCGGATCCGTCCGGCCGTCGACTGGACCGACCTCGTGCTGCCGGACCGCCCGCTGACCCAGCTGCGGGAGCTCGCCCTGCGCGCCCGGCACCGCGACCGGGTCCTCGGCGACTGGCGGCTCAGTGCGGGCGGCGGCCGGGGCCGGGGCGTGCTCGGCCTGTTCGCCGGCGAGTCCGGCACCGGCAAGACCCTCTCCGCCGAGGTCGTCGCGGCCGAGCTGGGCCTCGACCTCTACGTGGTCCAGCTGTCGTCCGTGGTCGACAAGTACGTCGGCGAGACCGAGAAGAACCTCGAGCGCATCTTCACCGAGGCCGACCGCACGGACGCCGTGCTGCTCTTCGACGAGGCCGACGCCGTCTTCGGCAAGCGGTCCGAGGTGAAGGACTCCCACGACCGGTACGCCAACATGGAGAGCGCCTACCTGCTCCAGCGGCTGGAGTCCTTCGACGGCATCGCCCTGCTCACCACCAACCTGCGCGCCAACATCGACGAGGCGTTCACCCGGCGCCTGGACCTGGTGGTCGACTTCCCCTTCCCCGACGCCGGGCAGCGCCTCGCCCTGTGGCGGCACTCCCTGGCCCACGTGCCCTGCGCCGACGGCATCGACCCCGGCCCGGTGGCCGCCGACTTCGAGCTGGCCGGCGGCTCCATCCGCAGTGCCGTGGTGACCGCCGCGTACCTCGCCGCCGGCCGCGACGACGTGGTCACCGCGGCCGACCTCCTGGAGGGCGCCCGCCGGGAGTACCGCAAGGCGGGCCGGCTGCTGCCCGGCGAGGGCGCCTGGTGACGCCGGTGATCAGCCGGTGGTGGGGTGGACGATCAGCCACTCCTGGTCGTCGTCGTTGGAGCAGTCGAAGAGCGTGAGGTTGGTGTCGTTGCCGCCGGTGCTGTAGCCGGCCACGTCCAGGCACTTGTTGTCGCTGGCGAAGTTGCGGATCCAGTAGGCGCCGCTCTGCTGCTTCTGCACCCACCACAGCTGGTTGTCGGCGGTCGTGCCGTCGCAGGTGAACTCGGTGATCGCGGTCCTGACGGGCTGGGCCCCGTAGTTGGGCAGGTCCATGCAGAGCTGGTCCTTGACGTTGCGGATCTGGAAGAGGGGACGGCCGCCGGGACCGCCCTTCGCGTACTTCACCTCCAGGTTCCACAGCTGGTTGTCGTTCGTGGTGCCGTCGCAGGTGAACTCGCGTACGGGGCCGTTGATCGCGCCCTTGTCGTAGTTCGGGATGTCCGCGCACTTCTTGGTGGTGGTGTTGCGCAGCAGGATGTTGCTCGCCGGGACCACGGGCTTCGCGTGCTTCCTGGGCGCGGCCGGTGAACTGCCACCGCCACCGCCGCCACCCGAGCTCCCGCCGCCGTCATCGCCCTTGTCGCCGTCGTCGGGGGCGGCCGGTGTCCCGGCCGCGGCCGACTCGGGCGGGGCGGCCGAGGTGAGGGCCGGGGGGGGTGTCGGGGACGGGGCGAGGGTGGTGCCGGCCTCGGCGACCTTCTCGGTGGCACCGGTGCCCACGGGGGGCTTGTAGGCGATCCACAGCATCACGAAGGTGACCGCGAGAGCCGTGAGGACACCGAAGAAGGTGGCCAGCCAGCGCGGCAGGAACCCGCGCTGGACGTAAGTACCCTCCACGGGAAGGGGGTTCGTGCCCGATCGCTGGACGGCGAGCGTGTACGGCCGCTGTTCCTTCGCCCCGAACCAGATGATCTTCCGCGGCTTCAGCGTCGCCTTCACGAACGCCGCCCGGCCCGGCTCGATCTGCACGTTGCTCGGGTGGATGTCGTACGACAACTGGTCACCGTTGTCACTGCCGCTGACCGAGGCGGTGAGCTTGGTGTTGCCGAGGTTGTCGACCGCCAGCCGGGGCCGCCCACGGAACCGGCCCTTCACCGTCGGCGGCACCAGCTCCGCCCGCACCTCCGTGAACGGGGTGATGGTGAGGTTGCCCTCGGGGACCGTCGTCGCCTCGGGGTGCTCGGTCGGTGTGATCCGCACCGCGTACGGGTTCGGCCCTGCCGTCGCGTCCGGGGTGCGCGGCGGCGCGAAGGTCAGCTCCACCGTCCCCGTCGTCCCCGGGTAGAGCCGCAGGGTCTGCGGTTCCACGGTCGTCCAGGGCGCTATGGGCCCCACCGGCTCGAAGCGGTACTCGTCGACCACGTCACCGGTATTGCGCAACCGCAGCCGCACACACGTACTGCCACCCGGATCCACCGTCGCGGAAGCGGGCTCGAGTGAGGTCCAGAGAGTCATGTCGTCACACCGTCAGCTTGATGGCTTCGAGCCGGCGCGCGTTGTCGAAGTGGCCGGCGGTGTTGAGGTCCGGGCGTGCGTTGTTGCAGGTCTGGTCGTCCCAGTTCTGGTCGCTGATCTTGGGCGTGCTGCAGGCCTGTCCGGAGCCCACGTTCCAGACGAAGGTCACCATGTACGGGTCGTCCTTCTTCGTGCTGCCGATGTAGTTGTCCTTGCCGTCGGCGACGATGGCCGTCCAGCTCGGCTTCCACTTGCCCTGGCCGTTGGTGGACTGGGGGTCGTACACCATGGCGGTACCGGCGGAGCCCTGGACGCCGTACACCGCGACGTTGAGCGCCTTGATCGCCTTGCCCTGTCCGACCGTGCCTGCGACGGTGCCGTCGCACACCGGCTTCTGCCAGCCGTCGTCCTGGACGTAGGCGCGGTAGCAGACGTGCCGCCCGCTGGGGTCGTGGGTCGCCAGCCGGTTCACGGCGGTCGCCGCCGTGTCCGTCTTGGGTTTGGCCGTCACCGTGGCCTTGGCGCCGCCTCCGCCGCCGCCGGACCCGCCCGCCCCGGCCCCGGCCGCGGCACCGGTCTCGGCGGCCGGCGGCGCGCTGGTCATCGCGGGGGCCGGCGGCAGCGCGGGCGACGCGGACGCCGAGGGGCTGGGGGCGAGGGTGGCGCCGGCCTCGGTGACCTTCTCGGTGGCACCGGTGCCCACGGGGGGCTTGTAGGCGATCCACAGCATCACGAAGGTGACCGCGAGGGCCGTGAAGACACCGAAGAAGGTGGCCAGCCAGCGAGGAAGAAACCCGCGCTGGACGTAAGTCCCCTCCACCGGAAGCGGGTTGGCCCCGGACCGGAGCACGGACAGCGTGTACGGCCGCTGTTCCTTCGCCCCGAACCAGATGATCTTCCGCGGCTTCAGCGTCGCCTTCACGAACGCCGCCCGGCCCGGCTCGATCTGCACGTTGCTCGGATGGATGTCGTACGACAACTGGTCACCGTTGTCACTGCCGCTGACCGAGGCGGTGAGCTTGGTGTTGCCGAGGTTGTCGACCGCCAGCCGGGGCCGCCCACGGAACCGGCCCTTCACCGTCGGCGGCACCAGCTCCGCCCGCACCTCCGTGAACGGGGTGATCGTCAGGTTCCCCTCGGGGACCGTCGTCGCCTCGGGGTGCTCGGTCGGCGTGATCCGCACCGCGTACGGGTTCGGCCCTGCCGTCGCGTCCGGCGTACGCGGCGGCGCGAAGGTCAGCTCCACCGTCCCCGTCGTCCCCGGGTACAGCCGGAGCGAGGGGGGTTCGACGGTGGTCCAGGGCGCTATGGGCCCCACCGGCTCGAAGCGGTACTCGTCGACCACGTCACCGGTATTGCGCAATCGCAGCCGCACACGCGTACTGCCACCCGGATCCACCGTCGCGGAAGCCGGTTCCAGAGAAGTCCACAGGCTCACGCCAGCACGCTACGGAAGTGCCGCCACCATGTCGCAGGACTCGGGGCAGCGCTCGCTACCCCAAGGTGCACCACGGGTGCCCCTCCAGCCGGTGCGGGGCGTTGACGATTTCGCCGTGCGACGGGGCAAAGCCGCACCTCATGGGCTGTGCGAACATTCCGAAGCGGTACGAGCCCTGCGCCGGGACCCTCGTTCAGAAGGACCTCTTCCTGGCGCTTCCCGCCGTGGGGGCCGGACGGCTGGAGAGCCCGGAGCCACCCAGCAGCAGCGCCCTGGTGGCCGCGCGGCTCTCCTCCTTGGTCGGCATCCGCTGCTTGCTGGTGTCCAGCTCCTCCAGCTCGGTCATCTCGCCGTACGTCTGGAACGGGCTCGTGGTGCTGAACTCCCTGCCCTCCGGCGGCTGTTCGGGCGCACGGGTGACCTTGAACCTGGCACCGGGCGGGAAGACCGTCTCGCCTTCGCTCTTCTGCACCACGCTGATCGCCGACGACATCTCGCCGCCGTGAAACCCCTGCGCGTCGATGGACAACGTGACCACGTACACGGCCTTCTCCGGGAGATCCAATGTCGCGCCCAGCCGCCGCGTCGTCGACTCGAACTGCACCGCCGTGTACTCCTTGCCCTCTTCGAACTGCCTGGCGTAGGCGTTGAACTGCTCGCGGGTCTCGAAAGAGAGCGTGCGCTGCACCTTCTGCTTGGTCTTGGCGATCTGCGCGAGCCCGGCGATCATCTCGGACGTCTTGTCGGCCACCTCGTACCGCTCGGGGACCTTCCCACTGCGCAGCGCCTTGTTCCACGTCTTGTACTCGCCGCCCTGGTACCTGTCGAAGAGATCCACCTGCTCAGGGGTCAGCCCCCACTCGGCGCGCAGGTGGGACCTCAGCAGCCGGACCAGTTCCTCGCCGCTGCTGACGTCGTGGTTCTGTGTCGTGTCCTCGACCAGCGCACTCAGCGCCGCCGTCTCGGCCGGGGTGAGAGCCGCCGACTGTGCCCCGAGCACGTGCCCACGCGCCTGCTCCAGTGTCAGCTTCTCACCCTTGTACGACAGCGCCCGCTGCACGGGAACGGCGTGGCCCGACGCGCCCCGCACCGCTGAACGCTGCACCGAAGGCGGCGTCGCCTGCTCGTGCCCGCATCCAGCGCCGTGTGCGGGCCGGGTCTCATCCAGAGCGCCCACCACCGCGGCGTTCCCCGCGCTGCGCTGCAGGGCGAGGAGCGCGCCGCTGTCCAGGCCGCCCGCCCCGGGCCGGACCGGGCGCAGCCCGGTCCCGCGCGTGCCGGCGGCCGGAGCGCGGCGCGACTGGGCGTCCTGCCGCGCCCTGTCCAGCTCGTAGGAACGCATGGGACTTCCCTCCGTCGGCGTGGCACGGCATACCCCGCTACGAATACGCCCGTCGCGCGCGGCCCGGAAGGCACTTTCGGGCGCCGTGGGGGGAAGTCTCAACTGCCCGGACCGGCCCGGACCTCAGGGTCACGAAGACTGCCCCATCACCTCTTCCGCCGCGGACCCACATCGTCGTAGAGAGGACTGACACCCACATCCAGGAGGCGGAGAGAGTACATGCGCGCTCATCAGGAGCAGGACCTCGAACAGGTCACCGGCAGGGCGGGACGAGGCACACGTGGAGTCGTCTCACCACCCTCCGCTCACGGGTACGCCCCGGCAGCGGGCACCCCGCTGACACCGGGGCAGGTCCTGGCGCTCCAGCGGACAGCGGGCAACGCCGCGGTGGTCCAGCGCGTCGCTCAGGAGTCGCACACGCATGACGCGCACTGCGGACACGCGCTGCCGGTGCAGCGCTCGACGGTGCACGACGTGCTGGGGACGTCCGGCCGGCCGTTCGTCGGCCCGCAGGCCGAACGGGTGTCGGCGCACTACGGCGGCGCCGACCTCTCCCACCTGCGAGTGCACACCGATGCCACCGCCCAGCGCTCGGCCGCCGAGATCGGGGCCCGCGCCTATACCTCGGGCCATCACATCGTGCTGGGCGCCGACCACACCGAGGAGGACGTCCGGCACGAGGTGTGGCACACCTTCCAGCAGGCCGCCGGACCCGTCTCCGGCGAGGACGACGGCAACGGGCTGAGCATCTCGGACGACGACTCCCACGAGGAGCGGGAGGCACGGGACGCGGCCCGGGCGCGGCCTTAGTCCGGGCCCCGGCGGAGGCACGGGCTGCCCATCCGGGCAAGAACACTGCCCCGGAACGGGTACCCGAAGACGTTTCGGAGCGCGCGCTGCGCGCGTGAGGCTGGAGTTGTTCCTGTCTCGTACCCCGAGGAGAGCAGAGCATGCCGTCCTACCTGTCGCCCGGCGTCTACGTCGAGGAGGTGGCCAGCGGCTCGCGCCCCATCGAGGGGGTGGGCACGTCGGTCGCGGCCTTCGTGGGACTCGCGCCGACCGGTCCGCTGAACGAGCCGACGCTGGTCACCAACTGGAGCCAGTACGTCGCCTCCTTCGGTGAGTTCACCGAGGGGTACTACCTCGCGCACTCGGTCTACGGCTTCTTCAACAACGGCGGATCGGCGGCCTACGTGGTCCGCGTCGGCGGCTCCGCCGAGGGCGCGTCCGTCGACGGCTCGGCGGGCACCGTCCCCGCCGCCGTGGCCGGTTCCGCCGCCCCGGCCGAGCTGCCGCCCGCCGAGCCGCGCCAGCTCGGCACGTTCGCGGTGACGGCCATCGCCCCGGCCAGCAGCGGTTCGCTGAGCGTCGAGGTCGCCGATCCGGAGGGCGAGGGCCCGGCCGAGCGGTTCAAGCTGATCGTCAAGGACGGCGACAAGCCCGTCGAGAGCTTCGACGTGACCGCCAAGAAGGGCGGCCGCAACTACGTCGTCACGCAGGTCAAGGAGCGCTCCAAGCTCATCACCGTCACCGAGGCCGCGCCGGCCGCGCAGCTGGCCCGCCCGGACAACCAGACGGTCGCCCTCCCGGCCCCGGCCGCCGCTCCCGCCGTACCGTCGTCCGGTGCGCCGTCCGGCACACCGCACGAGTCGCACCCCGGCCCGGCGACGTACCTCGGCGACTCCGCCGACCGCACCGGCTTCGGCGGCCTGGAGGCGATCGACGAGATCTCCATGGTCACGGTGCCCGACCTGATGGCCGCCTACCAGCGCGGCGCGATCGACCTGGAGGCCGTCAAGGCGGTCCAGCTCGGGCTGATCGCGCACTGCGAGCTGATGGGCGACCGGGTCGCGATCATCGACCCGCCGCCGAGCATGAACGCCCGTCAGATCCGTGTCTGGCGGCAGGAGACGGCCGGCTACGACTCCAAGTACGCGGCCCTGTACTACCCGTGGATCAAGACCTTCGACCCGGCGAGCGGCCAGTCCCGGCTGATCCCGCCGAGCGGACACGTCGCCGGCATCTGGGCCCGCAACGACTCCGAGCGCGGGGTGCACAAGGCGCCCGCCAACGAGGTCGTACGCGGCGCGGTCGACCTGGAGATCCAGATCACCCGGGGCGAGCAGGACCTGCTCAACCCGATCGGCGTCAACTGCATCCGCGCGTTCCCGGGCCGTGGCATCCGGGTGTGGGGTGCGCGCACCCTGTCCTCGGACCCGGCCTGGCGCTACCTGAACATCCGCAGGTACTTCAACTACCTGGAGGAGTCGATCCTCATCGGCACGCAGTGGGTGGTGTTCGAGCCGAACGACCACGCCCTGTGGGCCCGCATCCGGCGCAACATCTCGGCGTTCCTGGTCAACGAGTGGCGCAGCGGCGCGCTCTTCGGCCAGCGGCCCGAGGAGGCGTACTACGTCAAGTGCGACGAGGAGACCAACCCGCCGGAGTCGGTCGACGTCGGCCGGGTCGTCTGCGAGATCGGCATCGCGCCGGTCAAGCCCGCCGAGTTCGTGATCTTCCGGCTGGCCCAGTTCTCCAGCGGCAGCGGGGAGTTGGAGGAGTAGGACTCACCCGTCGTACGCCCTTTTCGTACGGCCTTTCGGTACGGCCTTTCGGTACGGCCTTTCCGTACGCGTTTCTCAGTAGGACCCTGACAAGGACAGCGAACACATGAGTCTCCAGCCGGGTGACGCCCTCACCTCACACAATTTCGGCCTGCAGATCGACGGCGTGATGGTCGAGTACCTGGCCGAGGTCAGCGGCCTCAGCATCGAGCAGGACGTCATCACCTACCAGCAGAACACCCCCAACGGCCAGAACGTGGTCAAGAACCTGCCGGGTGTGAAGAAGAACGGCACCTGCACGGTCGTGCGCGGTATGACCCAGTCGGCCTCGTTCACCCAGTGGATCAACGAGTCCATCTCGGGCCAGATGACCACGGCCCGCAAGAACGCCTCCATCATCATGATGGACTTCCAGAACAACCCGGTGAAGCGCTACCACCTGCGCAACGCCTGGTGCAACAAGATCGACGCGAGCACGGTGAAGGCGGGCGAGGCGGCCGCCCTCACCGAGACGGTGACCATCGCGTTCGAAGAACTGGTCATCGAGTAATGCGGCGTACGGCTGCCAGGGCCGGTGGCGCCGTCTCCTACTCCGGCGCGGAGGCGCCGGGGGCGGAGACGGGTGTGGACGTGTCCGGGCCGGGGCCGGAGTCGCTGCCGGCCCCTGTTCCGGGGCCCGCTTCGGGGCCCGCCCCCGTGCAGCAACAGGAGTCACTGCGCACGGAGTTCCCCTTCCAGCTGCCGCGCGGGTACGTCGACGAGGCGGGCACCGTCCACCGGGACGGTGTGATGCGTCTGTCGACGGCGCGGGACGAACTCGTCCCGCTGCGCGATGTGCGGGTGCAGGAGAACCCGGCGTTCCTGTCGGTGGTGCTGCTGGGCCGGGTCATCACCCGGCTCGGCACGCTGCCCCTGGTGCACGACGGGATCGTGGAGAACATGTTTGCCTCCGACCTGGCCTTCCTCCAGGACTTCTACCGCCAGATCAACGCGGAGGGCCACACCCGGGCCGCCGTGCGGTGCCCGCACTGCGCGGAGCCGTTCGAGGTGGAACTCGGCGGGAGCCGCCTGGGGGAATCGTGACGTACGCGACCGACCGGCTGCACGAGGAGATCGCGTACGTCGCCTACCACTTCCACTGGAGCCTGGAGGAGATCCTGGACCTGGAACACCACGACCGCCGCCGTTACACGGACCAGATCGCGTCCCTGGTGACGCGGGCCGGCGCGGAGGGCTGAGCGGTGGGTTTCCTGGACCGGTTCCGGAAGCGGGTGCCTGCGGAGGGCTCCGCCGATGCCGCGGTGGGCCCGTCGCCCGCGAGCGGTGACGTACCGACGGGCGGACGGCCGGTGGTGGCCGCCGCCTGGCCTGGGCTGCCCCCGATCCAGCGGGCGCTGGCCCCCAGCCCGTCCGGGGTCGCCGACGCCCGGTTCGGTGGGCGGCTGCCTACGTGGCAGAACCCGTCGTTCACCGCCGCGGGGTCCCCTACGGTGCTCGACGGGCGGTCGAGCGCGATGCTCGGCGGCACCTTCCGCTCGTCGACGGCACGACCCGTCTCCGGCCTCGAAAACCCGCTCGGCGCCCTGCCGTTGGCCGGCCCTCCCGGGCAGCCGGTGGTACAGCGTGCCCCGGCGGTACCGCTGCGGTTGCTTCCGCCGCGGGTGCCGGGGGTGGGGGGCGCGGCGGGTGGATCGGCCTCGCCGGCCCGAACGGCTGTGCCGAGGGGGCCGGTTGCTCCCGGCGGGCCCACCGCCACGTCCGCGTCGGCTCCGGCCGGGGCGACCGCGCCCGGCGGGCCCGCTGCGGCTGCTTCCGCGTTCGTGTCGGCTCCGTCCACCGGAGACACCCCGCCGAGCGGGCCCACTGCGTCCGCCCCCGCGATCTCGTCGGCCCCGGTCGGCGGAGCCGCGCGTACGGGAGTGCAGGCACCCTCGGTCCAGCGGGCGGGTGCCGGCGGCTCGGTGCCGCCCGCTTCGGCGCGGGCCGCCGCGGTTGCCGGTCCGGATGTCCCGGTGGTGTCTCCCGAACCGCCGTCCACCCCGGCGGCGAACGCGCCGCTCCCCGTCTCCGGTCTCCGGGCGACACCCGTGCCGACGGGCTCTTCGCCCCGGCCGAGTTCCCTCACGCGGGCGCGCACCGGGGCGGCGGCGGTTCAGCGACGGACACTGCCGGTGGCCCGACGGCTTCCTACGCCTGTGAGCGGCGCGCCCTCGGGTCCGCCGACGTCGAAGGACACGGGCTCCGCCGCTGACGGCGCCGATCCCGCGCCCACGAGCGGATCACCCACGCCACCCGCGCCCAGCGGCCCGACCAGTGCCCCTCACCACACCGAAACCGCTCCACCCGTCCAGCGACGCCCCTCCGCACCCAACAGCGGCACGACACCCAACCCGCCACCACCGGCCGGAACAACACACCACGCCGAAACCCCCGCCCAGCGACCACAAGCCACACCCACCAGCGGACCACCCACGCCACCCGCGCCCAGCGGCCCGACCAGTGCCCCTCACCACACCGAAACCGGTCCACCCGTCCAGCGACGCCCCTCCGCACCCAACAGCGGCACGACACCCAACGCGCCGACAGCACGGCACACGAGCGGATCCTCCGCGCCATCGCCGGACCACACCCCGGCCACTGCGGCTCACCGTGCCGAAACCGCGCCCACCGTCCAGCGGACAGCGACGTCGTCCGGAGGCATCGGGGCGGCCGACGGCATCTCCGTACAGCGATCCGTGACCGGCGGCGGCCCCACCCCGGCAACGCCGACCCGGGGTGAGGACTCCGGCGCCGAGCACGCCCACGAAAGCCTCCCCGACACGGCCGACGCGTCCCCGGCTCCGCCCGCGACGACCGCCCGCCCCGCCGCAACATCTCCCGTCGTCCAACGACAGCCGGGCGCCGACACCCCGCTGCCCAGCACTACGTCGCCGAACAGCCTCCGCGCGGGCACCGCACCCGCCCAGGCAGGCCTCCCCGCCACAGCCGCCACCCCGGCCCCCTCAACTCTGCCCCCGGCGAGCGCCGGTCCCGCCGCAACACCTCCCGTCGTCCAACAAAGGCCGGGCGCCAACTCCCCCCAGCCCAGCACTACATCGGCAGACCATCACCACCTCCCCGCCACAGCCGCCACCCCGGCACCCTCGACTCCGCCCCCGACGACCGCCCACCCCGCCGCAACACCTCCCGTCGTCCAGCGTCAGCCGGCCACCGGCTCCGGCCGCCCGCGCCCCGCGTCGCCCGACCCCGCTCGCGTCTCGGGTGGTCTGGGGCGCCCCACGGCTGCTGCCCGCCCCGCGCCTTCTGCCGCTACGGCCACATCCCAGCCCCGCTCCGTGGTGGACGCACAGCGGGTCGCGGCGCCCTCGAACACACCGGCCACCCCACCGCTCCCCGAACCGGCCACGCCCAGCACCTCACCCGCGCAGGACATGAGCAAGCCCCCCGTTCAGCGGACGGCGGCGCCCTCCGGCAAGGTGCCCGCGGCCGGCTCCCCCGAGCGCCAGACCCCCGTACGGGCCGACGGCTCTCCCGGCGCGACGCCCGCCATCCAGCGCAGCGTGACCGGCCGGACGTCCCGCCTCGGTCTGGGCGCACCGGTCTCCTCGCCGCCCGCCGCCCCTGCGGCCCCGTCCGTCCAGCCGAGCCCCAAGCAGCGGCCGAGCGCGCCCGCACCGGCAACACACGCCCCCGGCTCCCCCGAGCGCCGGACTCCCGCCCTCCCAGCCATCCCGACGCCTCCTACCGACCCCGCCGACGCGCCCTCGCCCGTGATACAGCGCGTCACCCGGGCCACCGCCCCCCGCCGCTCCCCCCTCGGCGTTCCCATGACCACCCCGCCCGCGGACGCGACACGCGTCGCCGCCGCACCCGCCCCGGCGGCGACGCCGAGCCACCCGACCAGCGTGCAGCGTTCAGCCACCCCCACCGCCCGTACTCCCGTGCCGGTGGCCCCTCTCACGCCACCTCCGCCCCCAGGCACCGCCGCACCCACCCCGCCCCTCCCCGTCGTCCAGCGTTTCGGAAAGTGGGCGAAGAAGCCGGCCAAGGGGGGCTCGGCCACCGGCGCCCTGGCTGCCGCCGCCGCGGCGACCGTCGCCGGCACCGTGCCCACGCCGCCCGTCACCCGCCGGACGGCGGACGCGCCGCCGCCCCCGTACACGGCCCAGGCCGCCGCTCCACCCCCGTACACCCCGCCCCCCGGCGAACCACCCCCGCCCGAATACGCGGCGATCGCGCCGGGCGCCTTCGACCCGAGGGAGCTGACCGACTTCCAGCTGGACGAACTCGTGCACCGGATCATCGGCCGCATCACCCGTCTGATCCGCACCGAACTCCGCCTGGACCGCGAACGGATCGGCAAGCTACGCGACCCCCGTCGCTGACCGGCCCGCCCCGGCCGGCCAGGAACGAAACAAACGACAGGAACGACAGAAAGGCCCCCCTCGATGTCCCGCCAGGACCCGGGCTCCACCATCTGGTTCAGCCTCAGCATCGACGGCGAGAGCCTCGGCTACTTCAACGGATGCGAGGGGCTGTCGTCGCAGGTGGAGGTCGAGCACCGCCAGGAGGGCGGCAACAACGGCTTCGTCTGGCAGCTGCCGACCCGTGTCACGTTCTCCACGATCCGGCTGACCCGCCCGCTCACCCCGGACACCACCAGGGTCGCCAAGTGGATCTCGTCCGTGCAGACGGGGATCAAGCGGCCCACCGCCCAGATCGCGGCGCTGCGCGCGGACGGTTCCGAGGTGGCCCGCTGGGGGCTGATCGACGTACTGCCGGTGAGCTGGACCGGTCCCACCCTCGACCCCGGCAACCCGGCCGTGGCGACCGAGGTGCTGGAGATCGCCCACCACGGGTTCACGGACTGAACGGGCTGAGGGGACGGACCAGCATGGCCAAGGGAAGCAGGGGCGGCGCCGGCAAGAGCCTCGTACGCGCCACGCTCGCGATCCACGAGCCCCCCGTCGGCGGCAGCACGACCCCCGGCGGGATCATCAAGACGTTCGGCTTCGACTTCAATCCGGCGCAGCTGTCGCTGACCCGGCACGCCGAGTGGAAGACCACCCCCGCGCAGATCGAACGGGACGGCTCCCTGCCGGAGTTCATGGGGTCCCGGCCGCGGGAGATGGGCGTGGAGATCTTCCTCGACTCCTCCGACGAACCGACCAGCAACACCGTGCTGAAGAAGGTGGAGTCGCTGCTCGACTGCTGCGAGGTGACGACCAAGAGCATCGCCGCGAAACAGCCCTCGCCGCCCTGGGTGGTGCTCCAGTGGGGGTCCTTCTCCACCGCCCGGTTCACGGCGTACGTGAGTTCCGTGGAGGCCACCTACACGCTCTTCGGGACGACCGGCGTGCCCATCCGCGCCACCTGCCGGCTGCAGCTGCACGAGATCCCCAGCAAGACCAAGGGGCAGAACCCGACCTCGGGCGCGCTCACCGCGCAGCGCGTGCACCGGGTCGTCGCGGGTGACTCGCTGCAGTCGCTGGCCTGGCGGGAGTACGGCAACGCGGCGGCCTGGCGGGCCATCGCCGAGGCCAACGGCATCGACGACCCCGGGCACCTGCCGACCGGCACCGAACTCGTACTGCCCGCCGCCGAGGAGGTGCGTGCCTGATGGTGCGGTCCGCGTTCTCGAACGTCGTCGAGGTGAAGATCGGCGGCGCCAAGCTGCCCTCCGAGTTCTCCCGGGCCGTCGTCGACTGTTACGTCGACCAGGGTGCCGGCGTGCCGGCCGCGTTCCGGCTGACCTTCCGGGACCCGTACCGGCTGCTTCTCGGCAAGCTGGGTGTCACCTTCGGCACCAAGGTCGTCCTCGCTCCGGTCGCCGACGGGCAGGGCGCCTCCGATCCGCTGCTGACGGGCGAGGTGACCGGTCTCGAGGCCGACTACGACGGCACCGGCACCTTCACCGTGATCCGCGGCTACGACTTCGGGCACCGTCTGCTGCGGCAGCGCCGGGTGGCCGCCTACCGCAACCAGAGCGCCTCCGACATCGCCCGGAAGCTGGCCGCCCAGGACGGGGTGCCGGTCGGGCGGATCGAGTCGACGCGGACGGTGTACGAGTTCATCAGCCAGTCCAACGTCACCGACTGGGACTTCCTCGCGCGGCTCGCCGACGAGAACGAGATGGTGATGTCGGTGGACGCGGACGGCAAGTTCCAGTTCGTGAAGCCCAAGTCGGCCTCCGGGGCGCCCTCGCCGAACACCGACGGCGACAAGAGCCCGTTCGTGCTCCAGGCCGGGCACGACATCCTGCGGCTGCGGGCCGCGGTCACGGCCGCCGACCAGGTCGGCAAGGTCGAGTCGCGCGGGTGGGACGTGACCACGAAGAAGAAGCTCACCGCCACCGCGCCCGCGACCACCAACCCCGGTATCGGCATCGGGACCACGCCGGGCGCCGCGGCCGGGAAGTTCAAGACGGCCAAGCTGGTCGAGACGGGCACGCCCTACGACAAGCAGAACGAGGTGAAGTTCGCCGCGGACGCCCTCGCCGACGACGTCACCGGCGCGTTCGCCGAGCTGGAGGTCGTCGCCCGCGGAAATCCCAAGCTGCGTCCGGGAGTTCCGGTGGCGCTCGCCGATGTGGGCAAGCCGTTCGAGGGCAAGTACACCGTCACCTCCGTACGGCACGTCTTCGGCGACGGCAAGCACTACGAGGCCTGGGTGACGGTCAGCGGACGGCAGTGGCGTTCGCTGTACGGGCTCAGCTCCGGCGGCACCGACACCGCGCCCCGGCTGCCCAGCGTGGCCAACGCCCTGGTCACCGATGTGAACGACCCGCTCAAGCAGGGGCGGGTCCGGTTGCAGTTCCCGTGGCTGGACGACACCTACGTCAGCGACTGGACGCGAACGGTGCAGCTGGGCGGCCTCGGCGGTGGCGGCATCTTCCCGATGGACGTCAACGACGAGGTGCTCGTCGCGTTCGACCGGGGAGCCCTCGACCATCCGTTCGTGATCGGCGGGCTCTACAACGGCAAGGACAAGCCGACCGTCGTCGGTGACGTGCCGCTGCACGACACCGTGCGCAAGAAGGCGAGCCGGCACACCGTCTCCGACCGGGACGGCAACCGTATGGACCTGCTCAGCCAGAAGACCGGCGGCCGCAAGCAGGGCGTCCGGCTGACGTCCGGCGACAAGCAGCTGGTCATCAATCTGGACCGGACGAAGACCGAGATCGTCGTGGACAGCAAGGGCGATGTCACGATCAAGGGCAGCCGGTCGGTGTCGGTGGAGGCGGGCGGCGATCTCTCGCTGAGCGCCCGCCGCGGTCTGACCATCAAGAGCGGCGGCCCGCTCAGCATCCAGGGCGGCGGCATGGTCAACATACGGGCCGCGGGCGAGATCGGGGTGAACGCCGCGGGCGCCCTGAACCTGAGCGCCATCGGCATCGCGAGCCTCACCGGCGACGCCACCGTGCAGATCAACTCGCTCGTCAACACGACGATCAAGGCGCCGACCACCCTGGTCGCGTCCCCCACGTTCGGCGTCACCACCATCCCCGTGCCGATGGTGATCCCGTGACGGTCTCCGTGGCCCTGGAAGGCGGGGTGTGGTTCTGATGGCCGAACAGTTCGTCGGCTCCGGCTGGTCGTTCCCGCTGCGCATCGGGCCGACCGGCGGGATCGCCCTGGTCAGCGGGGAGCGGGAGGTCGAGGAGGCGATCCGGCTGGTGCTGTCCACCGCGCCGGGCGAGCGTCCGATGCGGCCCGACTTCGGCTGCGCCATCCACGACCTGGTGTTCGCGCCGGTCAACGAGCAGACCGCGGGCCGCATCCAGCACGAGGTGCACGTCAGCCTGGACCGCTGGGAGCCGCGCATCGAGGTCGACGACGTCGAGGTCACCGCCGGCTCCGACCAGAGCGTGCTGTTCATCGACGTCCGCTACTCGATCCGCGGCACCAACAACCCGCGCAGCCTGGTCTTCCCGTTCTACGTCATTCCGTCCCACGACGAGCCGGACGGGACCACGCCGGCTCACGGCGACTCCCCGGCTCCGGAAAGCGATCGCTGATGGCCCTGCCCTCCCCCAACCTCGACGACCGCCGTTTCCAGCAGTTCGTCGACGACGCCAAGCGCTACATCCAGCAGCGCGCCCCGGAGTGGACCGACCACAACGTCTCCGACCCCGGCGTCACCCTCGTCGAGACGGTCGCACACATGGCCGACCAGATCGTCTACCGGCTCAACCGGGTGCCGGAGAAGAACCACCTGGCGTTCCTGGACCTGGTGGGGATCACCCTGTTCCCGCCGTCCGCCGCCCGCACGGATGTGACGTTCTGGCTGTCGGCGCCCCAGGAGGAGCCGATCTCCGTGCCGCTCGGCACCGAGGTCGCCACCATGCGCACCGAGAGCGAGGAGGCGGTCGTCTTCGCCACTGAGCGCGAACTGATTGTCGTGCCTTGCGAGTTGCGCCATCTGCTGGTGCAGCACAAGGGCGAGGCGGCGGTGGAGCGGACGCATGACCTCGCCGAGGAGGACAAGGACCTGCTCTGCTTCTCGGAGTCCCCCGACCCCGGCGACTGCATGCTGCTCGGCCTGACCGCGGCCGTACCGCACTGCGCGCTCGCCCTGGACCTGGACAGCCGGGTGGACGGCGTCGGCGTGGACCCGCGGCAGCCGCCGCTGGTGTGGGAGGCGTGGACCGCGGACGGCTGGCAGCCCTGCGAGGTCGACCGGGACGGCACGGGCGGCCTCAACCGCCCGGGTGAGGTGATCCTGCACGTCCCCGGCGGGCACGTCCTGTCCCGCAACGCCGGCCAGGAGGCCGGCTGGATCCGCTGCCGGGTCACCGAACCCCTGCCCGGCCAGCCCTTCTACACCACCTCCCCCACCGTCCGGGCCGCCGAGGCCTTCACCATCGGCGGTACGACCCCCGTCGTCCACGCGGAGACGGTGTACGACGAGGCGCTCGGCGAGTCCACCGGGCTGCCCGGGCAGCGGCTGCGGCTCGCGCACGCGCCCGTGGTCGGCGACGAACCGCCCGTACTGCTCCAGACCGCCGAGCACGACGGGTGGGTGGACTGGCAGGTCGTGCCGCACTTCGCGGCCTCGGGCCCGGACGACCGGCACATCACCCTCGACGCCACGACCGGCGAGATCGCCTTCGGGCCGGCCGTGCGCGAACCCGACGGCTCGCTGCGCCAGTACGGGACGGTCGCCCCCAAGGGCTCCCCGGTCCGCGCCCGCCGCTACCGCACCGGCGGCGGCCGTGCGGGCAACGTGGCCCGGGGCGCCGTGCAGATCCTGCGCACCTCCATCCCGTACGTCTCCGAGGTCGTCAACCGGGAGGCCGCGCGCGGCGGGGTCGACGGGGAGACGGTCGAGGAGGCGAAGGTCCGGGCGCCGATCACCCTGCGCGCCCAGGAGCGGGCGGTGACCCTGCGCGACTACGAGGAGCTGGCCCGCCGCGCCGCCCCCGAGACCGCGCGCATCACCTGCCTGGAGGGCGAGGAGGGCGAGCACGGGGCGTACGCGGTACGGGTGCTGGTCGTCCCGCAGGCGGTCCCGGACCCGGGCGGGCGGCTGCGCTTCGAGCAACTGGTCCCCGGAGACGCCCTGTTGGGCCGCATCACCCGGCACCTGGACGAACGTCGGCTGATCGGGACCCGGCTGGCGGTGGGGCCGCCGTACTACCAGGGCGTGACGGTGGTCGCCACGGTGCACGCCTTCCGGGGTGCCGACACCGACCGGGTGCGGCGGGAGGCACACGACGCGCTCTACCGGCACCTCGACCCGCTGACCGGTGGCGCGGACGGCAAGGGCTGGCCGTTCGGGCGGCCCGTGCAGTCCGGTGAGGTGTTCGCGGTGCTCCAGCGCGTGCCGGGGGTGGAGCTGGTCGACCAGGTGGTCCTGCATCCCGCCGACCCGCTGACCGGCAAGCGCGGGGAGGCGACCGACCGCATCGACCTGTCGCCGCCGTCGCTGGTGTTCTCCTTCGACCATCGCGTCCGGGTGATCGGGGACGGCTCCTGATGAGAGGCTCCATCGACGGTCTGGGCTCCTCCGCGCCGATCGGCATGATGCTGCCCGCCGTGTTCGCCGACGACGATCTGGCCCAGCGGTTCGTCGCCGGTCTCGACGAGGTGATCGCGCCGGTCCACAGCGTGCTGGACTGCCTGGACACCTACTTCCGGCCGTCCCTCGCCCCGCTCGACTTCGCCCAGTGGCTGGGCGTCTGGGTCGGTGCGGAGACCGACGGCGGCGAACCCGAGCCGCTGCTGCGGGCCGCCGTGGCCGCCGCCGCGTATCTGCACCGCATCCGCGGCACCCGGCGCGGGCTGGCCGAGGCGGTGCGGCTGGCGTTCGGTGTGGAACCGGAGATCAGCGAGAGCGGGGGCGCCGACTGGAGCGCCCGCCCGCTCGGCCCGGTCCCCGGCGAACCGCGCCCCCGGCTGCACGTCCGGCTGCGGCTGCCCGACCCGACCCCCGCCGACCGGCACCGCCTGGACACCCTGGTGGCCGCCGCCCGGCCCGCCCACATGCCGTACACGGTCCAGGTGACCGCCGCGGACACCGCCCGACCCGCCGAAAGGACCCCGGAGAGATGACGACCACCCAGAACTGCGCCGAATGCGGCACCCGCGCGGAACCGGGGCAGTCGTTCTGCGACGCCTGCGGGGCGGTGCTGAGCTGGACCGGCCAGGCCGGGTCCCGGGCGGCCGGTAGTGCCGCGACGGCATCGGCCGGCGGATCCGGGCCCCGCTCCGGCGACGGACCGGCGGACGACTCCGGCGGTGCCCTGGCGACCCGGCCCGGCACGACCGCGGCCCGCTCCGCCGGCGGACCGGCGGGCGACTCGGGCAACGGCTCGACGAGTCGGTCCGGTACGGCGGACGGTCCCGGCACGGCTGCCGACGGCGGCTCGCGGGAGGCGCGGCCCACCGCGCCCCCGGCCGGGCGGACCGTCCCCGCTCCCGCTGCGGCGTCCGCACCCGGCCCGGCGTCCGGCACGCCGGCCGACGCGGGCCCCGGCTGGGACGCGTTCTCCCGCCGGGACGGCGGTACGGGCCTGGCGCGCGCCCCGCGGGACCTGCTGGGCTCGGGCACGGCGAGCGGGGAGTCCGGGACGGCACCGGCCGCCTCCGGCACCGCCCCGGAACCGGCCCCGGCCGCGCTCGCCGACGGGGACGAGGGCGGTGGGAGCGCCGTCGGCACCGCCGCCGCGCCCGACGCCCCCGACACGGTCCCCTCGCCCATCGGCACCCGCCCCTCCGCCCCCGCTCCCGTGGACGAGACCGCCCCCACCGCACCCGTCCCCAGCGCGGCCCCGGCACCGGCTCCCGGCGCCCCGGACGGCCTGACCGACCGCGCCCGCCAGCTCCTCGTGCCCGTCTCCGACCCGGACCCGCGCCCCGCCGCGTCCCCCTCCGTCGCCCCGGTGCTGCCCGGCCGTCCGGCCCCGCAGCGCCCGCAGGCCGTCCGGGCCCCGGGTGAGGAACTCGGCGCGGACGGCGGGATCCCGTGCCCCTGGTGCGCCACGCGCAACCGGCCCGACCGGCACTACTGCACCCGGTGCGCGATGCCCATGGCCGGGGAGGGCCTCGCCCCCGCGCGCCTGCCGTGGTGGCGCCGGCTGTGGGGAGCCGGCCACCGCGAGGCCCCGTGGGCCGGCGACCGCCCGCGGCTGCGCCGCGCCTTCGACCGGGTACTGTCCTGGCTCGGGGCGGCACTCGTGCTGACCCTGCTGATCGTCCTGGTCGTCAACATCCCCAAGGGCGTCCAGGCGACCCGCGACCACTTCGCCAAGCGGGCCCCGGCCGCCCCGGACAAGGTCGCCGCGTCCCGCTCGTACCCGGGGCACAAGCCCGAGCTGGCCTTCGACAAGCTCAGCAACACCTGGTGGGGCCCGGGGGTGGCCGACTCCGGCCAGGGCCAGTGGATCGAGGCCCGCTTCGACCAGCCGACCCGGCTCCTCGACGTGATCATCACACCGGGGACGTCGACCCACGCCGACCAGCTCTCCAAGTCGGCCCTCCCGCACCGCGTCGAGGCCCGTGTCACCACGGCCGACGGCAAGACCACGACCCGTGAACTCATCCTCGACCAGGGCGCGGGCGCCCAACGCCGCGCCTTCCGGGTCGGCAAGGTCACCGCGGTCCGCCTCACCCTCGAATCCGCCTACCAGCCCTCCCCGAGCAAGCAGGTGGCCATCGCCGAGATCGAGTTCTTCGGCCCGTCGAACGCGAACTGACGCACACGGGGGGGCCGCCCCGCGGCGGCCCCCCGCACGGCATCGGTGGCGCTGCTACCCACGGAGGCCACTCCGGGATAAGATGAACGAAACAGTTTCGTTCATGAACGGGAGACGAGCATGGTCTCCGTACTCGTCGTCAACGGCCAATCCCTCCAACGCCTCGCCCTGCGCACGCTCCTGACGTCCGAGCCCGACCTGACGGTCGTCGGGGAAGCGGCGGGCGGGCAGGACGCGGTCCGGGCGAGCACCGTGCTCCGTCCCGACGTCGTCCTCATGGACAGCCAGCCGTCCGGCACGGACAGCATCGACACCATCCGGCGCATCGCGCGGCCCCCGCGCGTTCCCGGCTTCCCCGGATCCGCCGACGGGGAGGGCTTCACTCCCCGGGTACTGGTCATGACCACGGCCGGTCAGGACGGCTACGCCTCCGCCGCCGTGCGCGCCGGCGCCCGAGGGTTCCTCCCCGACGACGCCTCCCCGGAGGAACTGACCGCGGCCGTCCGTGTCGTGGCGGCCGGGGACGCCGTCATCACCCACGGCCTCACCCGCACACTCATCGACGCCGTCCGGCAGCAGCACACCGCCCTCCCCCGCCCTCGCGCCTCCGGGCTCGACGCCCTCACCGGACGCGAACGAGACGTCCTCATCGCCGTCGCCTCCGGCTGGTCCAACGCCGAGATCGCCGCATCCCTGTCCATCGCCCCGACCACCGTCAAATCCCACGTCAGCAACGTCCTCGCCAAGATCGGGGCCCGCGCCCGCGTCCAGGCCGTGGCCTTCGCCTACGAGACGGGCCTGGTACGGCCCGCGGCCTGACTCGAGTGAGGAAGTTCCCACGCCCCCCGGTCACCCGGGGCGGTTATGCTCGGCAGCGCGAGACGCCTCGTTCTCGATTCCACGAGGTGCCTCTCGTTTCCGCCCTATCGGTGGTACTTCGCCGTCTCGGGGTCAGAGTCGGGGCGGCGAAGCAACCGGTGGCCGCAGCGGCTACAGCGGGGCGAGGAACGTCAGCACGGAGGCGTCCTCCTCGATCAGCGGGGTGAGGGCGGCGTTGAACGGGCCGCCGTACGGGGCGTTCAGGTGCGCCTGGAAGGCGTCCTCGTCCCGGTACACCTCGAAGATCCAGTAGGCGCGCGGGGCGGACTCCTTGGTGTAGACGTCGAAGACGAGGTTGCCCTCCTCCTCGCGCACCTTCAGGGCGTACTCCCGGATCAGGCGGGAGACCTCGTCCTCGGCGCCCTCACGGGCGGTGAACTCGGCGAGCAGGGTCTTCTTCATGGTCTCGTGTCCTCGTTCTCGTCGGGTCTCGTCAGTTCGCGCGGTTCGCGTCAGTTCGCGCCGGTTCGCGGAGATACGTCCGTCAGGCGCCTTCGGCGGTGGCGAGCTGCGCCAGCTGGTTCTGCCAGGGCGGATTGGGGCCGGCGACCGAGCAGGTCAGGGCCGCGACCCGGGCGGCGAACACGCATGCTTCGGCCACCTCGCCGAGCTCCAGACCGGTCAGCCTGCCGCCGAGGTGTCCGCCGGTACCGAGGTGGTGCAGCAGGCCGGCCGTGAAGGAGTCCCCGGCGCCGACCGTGTCGACCACCCGCGTCCGCACGGCGGGCACCCGCACCCGTTCGCCGTCGAGTGAGGCCAGGACACCGTCGGCGCCGCGCGTGATCACGACCAGCCGCGCTCCTTCGGCGTGCCAGATGTCGCACGCCGCCTCGGGCGATGTGCCGGGCAGGAGGAGTTCCAGGTCGTCCTCGCTCAGCCGCAGTACGTCGGCGAGACCGCACCAGTGCGCCAGCCGGGCGCGGTAGACCTCGGGACGGACCAGCAGCGGCCGGACGTTGGGGTCGATGCTGATGGTGGCCCGGACAGCGGCCGCGGCCAGGAACTCCTCGACCACCGCCGCGCCGGGCTCGCGGACCAGCGCGAGGGAGCCGGTGTGCACACAGGCGGTTCCGGACAGATCCACCCCTGCCAGCTCGGCCGGCGTCCACTGCCAGTCGGCGGTGCTCTGCGCGTGGAAGGAGAACGCCGCCTGCCCTTGTGCGTCCAGTTCCGCGACCGCCAGCGTGCTCGGCTCGGTGGCCGCGACGGCATCCGACAGATCCACGCCGGAGGCCTCCAGATGAGCCCGGAACAGCCGGCCGAACACATCACCGGACAGGCGCGCCAGGAAGCGGGCCTCAGTGCCGAGACGAGCCAGCGCCACCGCCGTGTTCGCAGGTCCGCCGCCCGGCAGCACCCGCAGCGCGAGTTCGTTCGAGGCGCTGGCCGGTTCGGTGAAGGCGTCCGCGACGCACTCTCCCAAAACCGTGATCTGACGCGGGCTCATGGGCTGCTCTTCTCTCGGAAAGGCCGGCCGGAAGAGTCACCTCACGACGCGGCTGCCGGCGGGCTGCGCAGGGGTGACGGCCACGGACGTTGCCGATTTGTGACGGGTGGAAGGCATTGACGTTGCCGGGATGCGGAGTCCATCATCCTCGCCAGGCGGTGTCAACGATGACATAAGTCAACGATGACACTCCCGGGCGACATGCTCTGAACCCACCCCGTGCCGCTCGCTATCCCACAGGAGTCGTTCATGTCTCGCACCACTCGTCTGTCCTCCTCCCTCGTCAGAGTCGCCGCGGTCACGGGCATCGCGGCCCTCACCCTGACGGCCTGCGGATCCGGCTCCAAGTCGAGCTCCACGAGCTCCGGCTCCGGCACCGTCAAGGTCGGACTGATCACCAAGACCGACACCAACCCGTTCTTCGTGAAGATGAAGGAGGGCGCGGAGAAGGCCGCCAAGGCGGACGGCGCCCAGCTGGTCACCGCGGCGGGCAAGTTCGACGGTGACAACGCCGGTCAGGTCACCGCCATCGAGAACATGGTCGCCTCCGGTGTGAAGGGCATCCTGATCACCCCGAGCGACTCCAAGGCGATCGTGCCGGCGATCCAGAAGGCCCGTGCCAAGGGAGTCCTCGTCATCGCGCTGGACACCCCGACCGAGCCGCAGAGCGCGGTGGACGCCCTCTTCGCCACGAACAACCTCAACGCCGGCCAGCTGATCGGCGAGTACGCCAAGGCCGCGATGAAGGGCAAGAAGGCGAAGATCGCCGCCCTCGACCTGGCGCCGGGCGTCTCCGTCGGCGTCCAGCGGCACAACGGTTTCCTGAAGGGCTTCGGCGCCACCGACAAGGACGTCGCCTGCGCCCAGGACACCGGCGGCGACCAGGCCAAGGGCCAGACGGCGATGGAGAACTGCCTGCAGAAGGAACCCGGCATCAACCTCGTCTACACCATCAACGAGCCGGCCGCCCTGGGCGCGTACACCGCCCTGAAGGCCAAGGGCCGTGAGAAGGACGTCCTGATCGTCTCGGTGGACGGCGGCTGCACCGGTACCCAGGCCGTCAAGGACGGCAAGATCGCGGCGACTTCGCAGCAGTACCCGCTGAAGATGGCCGCCGAGGGTGTCAAGGCCGTCGTGACGTACGCCAAGACCGGCAAGAAGGCGTCGGGTTACACCGACACCGGCGTCAACCTGATCACCGACAAGGCGCAGACGGGCGTCACGTCCAAGGACACCGCCTTCGGCCTGGAGAACTGCTGGGGCTGAGCCGGCCCGAGGACCGTACGACACCACGACTCCCCCAGCGGGGCGGCCGGCCCCACCTCCCCGACCAGGGACGGCCGCCCCCCTTGTCCGGCGGCGAGGACACCCGTCCTCGCCCTGGGACAAGGTCATCTGTCTTCCGACACGGAATCCGACAAGGACTCTGCATGACAGCCACGACCACGCCGTACGCGGAGCTGAAAGCACCGACCACGGCCCGCAGACTGCTCACGGCACCGACCACCGGACCCCTTGCCGCCCTGATCATCGCCTGCGTCTTCTTCTCCCTCTCGACCGACCAGTTCCTCACCGGGGGGAACTTCTCCCTGATCGTGCAGCAGGTCATGGTCGTGGGCACCCTCGCCATCGGGCAGACCCTGATCATCCTCACGGCGGGCATCGACCTGTCGTGCGGGGCCGTGATGGCGTTCGGCAGCATCGTGATCGCGAAGATGGCGGCCGAGGGCTCCCTGCCCCCGCTGCTGGCCATCGCGCTGGGGCTGGTGGTGTGCGGTGGTTTCGGCCTGCTCAACGGGCTGTTGGTGCAGAAGATCCCGCTGCCGCCGTTCATCGTGACCCTCGGCATGCTCAACGTGGCGTTCGCGCTGACGCACATCTACTCCGAGGAGCAGACCGTCTCGAGCCTGCCCGGCCCGCTGACCGCTCTCGGGGAGACCTTCCCGCTCGGCCACACCGACATCACCTACGGCTCGCTGGTCACGATCGCCCTGTTCCTGGCGTTCGCCTACGCGCTCAGCAGCACCGGCTGGGGCCGGCACGTCTACGCCCTGGGCAACAGCCAGGAGGCGGCCCGGCTGAACGGCATCCGCACCTCCCGCCTGACCATCGGCATCTACACCGTGGCCGGTCTGCTGTACGGCGTCGCCGCCCTGCTGCTCATCTCCCGCACCGGAGTCGGCGACCCCCAGGCGGGCCAGACCGACAACCTCGACAGCATCACCGCCGTGGTCCTCGGCGGGACCAGCCTCTTCGGCGGCCGTGGATCGGTTCTGGGCACCTTCATCGGCGTCCTCATCGTCGGCATCTTCCGCAACGGCCTTCAGCTGATGGGCGTCGCGTCCATCTACCAGACCCTGATCACCGGCGTCCTGGTGATCCTCGCGGTGACCGTCGACCAGATCTCCCGGAAGAAGGCACGATGACCGCCACCGACACCCCCACGCCCGTTCTGCAGGCCCGTGGTCTGGTCAAGCGCTACGGCCATGTCACCGCCATCGACGGCGCCGACTTCGACCTGATGCCCGGCGAGGTGCTCGCCGTCATCGGCGACAACGGAGCCGGCAAGACCAGCCTCATCAAGGCCCTCACCGGCGCGGTGGTCCCCGACGCCGGCGAGATCCGCCTCAATGGCGAACCCATCCAGTTCTCCGGGCCGCAGAGCGCCCGCGCCCACGGCATCGAGACGGTCTATCAGGACCTCGCCGTGGCCGCCTCCATGGACATCGCCTCCAACATGTTCCTCGGCCGCGAACTCCGCCGCCCCGGCGTCCTCGGCAGCGTCTTCCGCATGCTGGACAAGAAGCGGATGCGCCAGGAGGCCGCCGAGCACATGGCCGACCTGAAGATCGGCCTGCGGTCGCTCACCCAGTCGGTCGAGACCCTCTCCGGCGGACAGCGGCAGGCCGTCGCGGTCGCCCGCTCCGTCGCCTGGGCCCGCTCCGTCGTCGTCATGGACGAACCCACCGCCGCCCTCGGCGTCAAGGAGTCCGCGCAGGTCCTCGACCTCATCCGCCGGGTCCGCGACAAGGGCATGCCGGTCGTCCTGATCAGCCACAACATGCCCCACGTCTTCGAGATCGCCGACCGTATCCACGTCCACCGGCTGGGCCGGCGCGCCGCCCTGATCAAGCCCTCCGACTACTCCATGGCGGAGGTCGTCGCCATCATGACCGGCGCGCTCAGCGTCGACGAGACCGGCGGTACTGTCGTAGCGGACTCGGAGGCCGCGAAGGCCGCCGGAGTCCAGGCCACCTGACAACTCGATTCAGCACTCACCGTTTCCGGCCGAGGCCGCGGTCGGAACAGAGGGCTCACAGGAGACGGTTTCCTCCATGGCAGCGAACCGCCGACCCACCCTGGCCGACGTCGCCCGCGAAGTCGGAGTCAGCGCCAAGACTGTCTCCCGCGTCCTCAACGAGGACGGACCCGCCTCGGCGGAGACCCGGGAACAGGTACTCGCCGCAGTGGCCAAGCTCGGCTTCCAGCCGAACCTCATGGCACGCAACATCCGCGTCGGCGGCCCGGACACCACCATCGGTCTGGTCATCCCGGACCTCGCCAACCCCTTCTTCGGAGCCGTGGCCCGCGCCATCGAGGACACCGTCCGCGAACGCGGACTGACCCTCCTCATGGGCTCCTCCGCCGACGATCCCGGCCGCGAACGCGCCCTGACGGACAAGTTCCTCGCCCGGCGCGTCAGCATCCTGATCGTCGTGCCGTCCGTCGGCGCCGACCACACCCACCTCAAGCCCCACCGCACGGCGGGACTTCCCGTGGTCTTCCTGGACCGGCCCGGCGTCGGCCTGTCCACGGACAGCATCGTCAGCTCGAACCGCGCGGGGTCCCATGACGGCGTCGCCCATCTGATCGCCCATGGCCACCGGCGCATCGGCTTCGTCGGTGACCTGCCCGTCAAGCTGTACACCCGCCGCGAACGCCTGGCCGGATACCGCTCGGCGCTCCAGGAGGCCGACATCCCCTACGACCGCTCCCTGGTCGTCAGCGCACACGACCAGCAGGGCGCCGAGGCCGCGACCGCCCAGCTGCTCGACCTGCCCGATCCCCCCACCGCCCTGTTCGCCGGCAACAACATCATGGCGCTGGGCATAGTCGCCGAACTCGCCCGCGGCAAGCGCAAGGAGGTGGCCGTCGTCGCCTTCGACGACGTGTCGCTCGCCGAGGCACTGGAACCGGCCCTGACCGTGGTCGCCCAGGACCCCGAGGAGATCGGCCGCAGCGCCGCGGCCACCGCCCTGGCCCGCCTCGACGGCGACCGCTCACGGGCCCGCACCATCACCGTGCCCACCCGGCTGATCGTCCGGGGCTCGGGAGAGCAGCCCGCGCCCACCCCGTAAGACGTGCCGCGTGCGGGGACGCCCGGCCTACAGCCCCACGATCGCGTTCCACCGCTTGGTGAACTCCAGCCGCTCCGTGGACGTGATGTCCCGCGCGATAGCGAGCCGCTTGCGCATCCCGGCGTCGGGGAAGATCAGGGGGTTGTCGGCCAGGGCGGCGGTGTCCTTGTCCTTGGCGGCGGCCAGGACCTCCTTGGCGGCCGGGACCGGGCAGACGTAGTTGACCCAGGCGGCGAGGTCGGCGGCGACCTCGGGGTCGTAGTAGTAGTCGACGAGGCGTTCCGCGTTGGCTTTGTGGGCGGCCCGGTCGGGGATCATCAGGGAGTCGGACCACAGCTCCGCGCCCTCCTCGGGGACGACGAAGCGGATGTCGGGGTTGTCGGCCTGGAGCTGGATGACGTCACCGGAGTACGCCTGGCAGGCCAGGACATCGCCGCTGACCAGGTCCTTGGTGTAGTCGTTGCCGGTGAAGCGGCGGATCTGGCCCCGGCGGACCTCCTGCTCCACCTGGTCGCAGACGGTGTGGAAGTCGTCCGCCGTCCACTTGGTGATGTCCACGCCGTTGCCCTGCATCAGCAGCGCGAACGCCTCGTCCAGTCCGGACAGCAGGGTCACCCGGCCCTTGAGGTCGCTCGCCCAGAGGTCCTTGACGTGGCGTATCTCGCGGCCCAACTTGCGCCGATTGTAGGCGATGCCGGTGATGCCGGACTGCCACGGCACCGTGTACAGGCGGCCCGGGTCGAAGGCGGGCGAGCGCAGGAGCGGGTCGAGGTACTTCGTCACGTTGGCCTGCCGGGCGCGGTCCATCTTCTGCACCCAGCCCAGGCGCACGAACCGCGCGCACATCCAGTCGCTGACGACGATCAGGTCGCGGCCGGTCGACTGGTGGTTCATCAGCGCGGGGCTGATCTTGCCGAAGAACTCGTCGTTGTCGTTGATCTCCTCGACATAGTCGACCGAGATGCCCGTGCGCTTCTCGAACGCCTCCAGCGTGGGCCGCTTGTTGGGGTTGTCGTCGTCGGTGTCGATGTAGAGCGGCCAGTTCGCCCAGGTCAGCTGCTTGTCGCGGGCGGACACATCGGCGGCGGCACGATCGCCCGGCTTGACGTACGCGGCGGGCACACCACAGCCGGCGAGCGCGCCGAACACGGCGGTACCGCCGAGCGCTCGCAGCAGGGAGCGGCGGGAGGGCAGGTGGGAAGCAGGCACCCAGGCAGCATGCCGCGCCTGCCGTGCCCGGGCAATGGACGCCCCGTCGAGCGAGCCGCGGCGGACGCGACACCATGTCGATCCCACCACCCGGGCGACCGCACACTGTGCGGCCCCGGACCGGAAGCCCGGTCCGGGGCCGCACCCTCACCGCACAACCGCCAGAGGCCTACGCCTCCAGCGACGTCATGACGTGCTTGATCCGGGTGTAGTCGTCGAAGCCGTACCCCGACAGGTCCTTGCCGTAGCCGGACTTCTTGAAGCCGCCGTGGGGCATCTCGGCGACCAGCGGGATGTGGGTGTTGATCCACACGCAGCCGAAGTCGAGCTTCTTGGACATCCGCATGGCGCGGCCGTGGTCCTTGGTCCACACCGAGGAGGCGAGGGCGTACTCGACGCCGTTGGCCCACTCCACGGCCTGGTCCTCGTCCGAGAAGGACTGGACGGTGATGACCGGGCCGAAGACCTCCTTCTGGATGATCTCGTCGTCCTGCTTGAGGCCCGAGACGACGGTCGCGGCGTAGAAGTAGCCCTTGTCGCCGACCTGGTGGCCGCCGGCCTCGACCTTGGCGTGGGCGGGGAGGCGCTCGATGAAGCCGGAGACCTGCTTGAGCTGGTTGGGGTTGTTGAGCGGGCCGTACAGCACGTCCTCGTCGTCCGGCCGGCCCGTCTTCGTCTCGGCGGCGGCCTTGGCGAGCGCGGCGACGAACTCGTCGTGGATGGACTCGTGGACGAGGACGCGGGTGGCGGCCGTACAGTCCTGGCCGGCATTGAAGAAGCCCGCGACCGAGATGTCCTCGACGGCCTTGGGAATATCGGTGTCCTCGAAGACGACGACCGGCGCCTTGCCGCCCAGCTCCAGGTGGACGCGCTTGAGGTCCTTGGACGCGGACTCGGCGACCGACATGCCGGCGCGTACGGAGCCCGTGATGGAGGCCATCGCCGGGGTCGGGTGCTCGACCATCAGGCGGCCGGTGTCGCGGTCGCCGGTGACGACGTTGAAGACGCCCTTGGGCAGGATCGAGCCGATGATGTCGGCGATCAGGACCGTGGAGGCGGGGGTGGTGTCCGACGGCTTCAGAACGACCGTGTTGCCCGCGGCGATCGCCGGGGCGAACTTCCACACCGCCATCATCATCGGGTAGTTCCACGGCGCGACCTGGGCGCAGACGCCGACCGGCTCACGGCGGACGATCGAGGTCATCCCCTCCATGTACTCACCGGCCGAGCGGCCCTCGAGCATCCGCGCCGCGCCCGCGAAGAAGCGGATCTGGTCGACCATCGGCGGGATCTCCTCGGAGCGGGTCAGCCCGGTCGGCTTGCCCGTGTTCTCCACCTCGGCCGCGATCAATTCCTCGGCGCGCTCCTCGAACGCGTCCGCGATCTTCAGGAGGGCCTTCTGCCGCTCGGCGGGGGTCGTGTCCCGCCAGCCGGGGAAGGCCGCGGCGGCCGCGGCCATCGCGGCGTCCACGTCGGCCTGCCCGGACAGCGGCGCCGTCGCGTACGCCTCGCCCGTCGCGGGGTTGACCACCTCGGTGGTCCGTCCGTCGGCGGCGTCCCGGAACTCACCGTCGATGTAGTTGCGCAGACGACGCAGCTCGGTGCTCACTGCCGGCCCTCCAAGGTTCGGGTGTCCATTGACTGAGACACCCACACTAATCCGAGAGCCGACGTTTTCGACACCCCCGGTCGCAGGTTCGGTGCGAAATCCGCAGGCTTCAGCTACGTAAACAACGAATTTCATCGATCACGCCTTGCGGAACTGTCGAGACGTCGTGCACAGTGACCCCGTGGCCAGAAGCGCAGACCAGAGGGACTCCCGCGAGTCCAGGAACGGCGGCCCCCAGCTGGATGCCGTCTCCCTCGCCATCATCGAGCAGCTCCAGGAGGACGGCCGCCGGCCGTACGCCGCGATCGGCAAGGCCGTGGGCCTGTCCGAGGCGGCCGTGCGCCAGCGCGTGCAGAAGCTGCTCGACCAGGGCGTGATGCAGATCGTCGCCGTCACGGACCCGCTCACCGTGGGCTTCCGCCGGCAGGCGATGGTGGGCATCAACGTCGAGGGCGATGTCGAGTCGATCGCGGACGCGCTGACCGGCATGTCGGAAGTCGAGTACGTGGTGATGACCGCGGGCTCGTTCGACATCCTCGCCGAGATCGTCTGCGAGGACGACGACCACCTGCTGGACGTCATCAACAAACGCATCCGGGCCCTGCCCGGCGTGCGCTCCACCGAGAGCTTCGTCTACCTCAAGCTCAAGAAGCAGACCTACATGTGGGGAACCCGATAACCGTGAGCTCAAAGGACCTCAGCCGAACCGCGTACGACCACCTGTGGATGCACTTCACCCGCATGTCCTCGTACGAGAACTCGCCCGTGCCGACGATCGTGCGCGGCGAGGGCACCTACATCTACGACGACAAGGGCAAGCGCTACCTCGACGGTCTCGCGGGTCTGTTCGTGGTCCAGGCCGGTCACGGCCGCACGGAGCTGGCCGAGACCGCCTTCAAGCAGGCGCAGGAGCTGGCGTTCTTCCCGGTGTGGTCCTACGCCCACCCCAAGGCCGTGGAACTTGCGGAGCGGCTCGCGGACTACGCGCCCGGCGACCTGAACAAGGTGTTCTTCACCACCGGCGGCGGCGAGGCGGTCGAGACCGCCTGGAAGCTCGCCAAGCAGTACTTCAAGCTCCAGGGCAAGCCGACCAAGTACAAGGTCATCTCGCGCGCGGTCGCCTATCACGGCACCCCGCAGGGCGCCCTGTCGATCACCGGCCTGCCGGGTCTGAAGGCGCCCTTCGAGCCCCTCGTCCCGGGCGCGCACAAGGTCCCGAACACCAACATCTACCGCGCCCCGATCTTCGGCGACGACCCGGAGGCCTTCGGCCGCTGGGCCGCCGACCAGATCGAGCAGCAGATCCTCTTCGAGGGCCCGGACACCGTCGCCGCGGTCTTCCTGGAGCCGGTGCAGAACGCCGGCGGCTGCTTCCCGCCGCCGCCCGGCTACTTCCGGCGGGTCCGCGAGATCTGCGACCAGTACGACGTGCTGCTCGTCTCCGACGAGGTCATCTGCGCCTTCGGCCGCCTCGGCACGATGTTCGCCTGCGACAAGTTCGGCTACGTCCCGGACATGATCACCTGCGCCAAGGGCATGACCTCGGGCTACTCCCCGATCGGCGCGTGCATCATCTCCGACAAGCTCGCCGAGCCGTTCTACAAGGGCGACAACACCTTCCTGCACGGCTACACCTTCGGCGGCCACCCGGTGTCGGCCGCGGTGGGCCTCGCCAACCTCGACCTGTTCGAGCGCGAGAACCTCAACCAGCACGTCCTGGACAACGAGGGCGCCTTCCTGCGGACCCTGCAGAAGCTGCACGACCTGCCGATCGTCGGCGACGTCCGCGGCAACGGCTTCTTCTACGGCATCGAGCTGGTGAAGGACAAGAACACCAAGGAGTCCTTCAACGAGGAGGAGACCGAGCGCGTCCTGTACGGCTTCCTCTCCAAGGCCCTGTACGACAACGGCCTGTACTGCCGTGCCGACGACCGCGGCGACCCGGTCGTCCAGCTCGCCCCGCCGCTGATCTCCGACCAGGAGACCTTCGACGAGATCGAGCAGATCCTGCGCGCGACGCTGACGGAGGCGTGGACGAAGCTCTGACCTCCGGCGGCCACGCCGGTCATACGGCCCGGGGAGCACCCGTACGAGTGAGAGGGGTGCACCCCGGGCCGCGTGCTGTCCGGCGTCGCGGCCCCGGCTCCTTAGCGTGCCTGGTAACCGATCGGTCCCGCCTTCGTTCCCCCGCACGAGGGACTTGGCACGGGAATCACGGATCAGAACCGAGGTGTACGCCCATGGAGGCCCCGCCGGACAACGACGTGCTCTGGGCACGCTCCCTGCACTACGTGCACCCCGACGGCTCGCCGGCGCTGGCCGGTGTCTCGCTCGGTGTGCGGGTGGGCGAGATCCTCGCCGTCAGCGGACCGCGCGGCAGCGGCAAGACGACCCTGCTGCGCTGTCTGTCCGGCCTGGTGCCGGCGCAGCGCGGGGAGGTCTGGTTCAACAGTGCGCCCGTGCACACCATGGGCCCCGTGCGGCGCGAACGGCTGCGCCGGGACCGCTTCTGCTGGATCGACCCGGCACCGGCGCTGGTCCCCGAGCTGAGCGTGTGGGAGAACACCGCCCTCCCCCTGATGCTGCGCGGCACCAGCCGCCGCCGGGCCAAGGCGGCGGCCCTGGAGTGGCTGGAGCGCCTGGACGTGGGCGACAAGGCCCGCAAGCGCCCGCACGAGCTGGTGCAGGCCGAACGCCAGCGCGTCTCCATCGCCCGGGCGCTGGCCCCCGCGCCCACGGTCCTCTTCGCCGACGAGCCGACCGCCCCGCTGCACCGGGCCGACCGCGGGCACGTCCTGCGGACGCTGACCACCGCGGCCCGCTCGCACAGCATCACCGTGGTGCTGGCCACCCACGACGCGGAGACCGCGGCGCTCGCCGACCGCACGGTGACGCTGCTGGACGGCCGGCGCGTTCACACCGTGCACCTGCCCGAGGCCCCCGAGCCGGAAGGCCGGGCCGCGTGCTCGCTCTCCGCCTGACCCGCCTCGCGCATCCCGTGGTCCAGCTGCGCCGCCTCCTGGTGGCGACGGCGGCCGCGGGCACGGGCTTCCTCCTGCTCGGCACCTTCGGCTACGCGCTGGGCCACCCCGGCGCGCCCGCCGCCTCCCTTCTCCTGCGCCTGGCCTGGTGCGCGCTCCCGCTTGCGGCCACCGTCCACTTCGCGGTGGCCGTCGCCCGCACCGACCCCGGCACCCGCCCCCGGCCCGGCCTGTCCGCGCTGGGCCTGGGCCCGGCCCGCCTGATGACGATCTCCGCCCTGACGACCGCCCTGTCCTGCGCACTCGGCTCGACGGTGGCGCTCCTGCTCTTCCTCCACCTGCGCGGCGATCTGACGGGCATGCCCTTCGACGGCGCCGCCGCGCGGTTGTTCGCCGCCGGCCGGCCGCTGCCCGCTCCGGCCACCCTGACCCTGCTGGCCGTGGTCCCCGCCGCCGCCTCCGCCGCGGCCGCCCTGGTACTGCGCCCCCGGGACATCCGCCGCCCGAAGCCCGTCTCGCCCCGGTTCGGGGCACGCTTCCGGCTCGGTGAGCAAGCACCGGCCGAGGTGCCCGCCTCCGAGGCGGCGACCCCGGACGCCGACTGGACCGACGCCCTCACCGGCCCCCTCACCGACCCCCCGCCACCCCGCGAAGCACCCCGCGGTCTGCCCTGGGGCGTCGCCGTACTGGCCGCGGGCCTCGCCGTGGAGTCCTACACCGGCCCCGCCACCCCGGCTCCCCTCCGGGAAAGCCCCGCCGGGGTACTCGCCGGCTGGGCCCTGACCGCGGCCGGCCTGGTCCTCGCCGGGCCCGGCCTCACCCACCTCTGCGGCCTCCTGTTGCAGGCGGTCCGCCCGGGCGCTCTCAGACTGCTCGCCGGCCGCTTCCTGATGGCGGAGGCCACCCGTATCGGCCGCCCCCTCGGCATCGTCTGCGCGGTCGCCTCCGGCGCGTACGCGATGACGGCCCCGTACGACGCCGCCGCGCCGCCCGTCAGCCCGCTGACCGGCCTCGGCACCCTCCTGGTCGCCGGCTGCACACTGGCCACGCTTCTCACCGCGGCCGTGGAGGTCAAGCAGTCCCGCGCCGACACCACCGCCGCACTGGTCCGCCTGGGCGCCCGCGCCACGCTGCTGCGCGGTGCGGCGGCCCTGCGGGCGGGCACACTGCTCGCCGTCTTCGGCCCGCTCACCCTGGCGGTCGCGCATGTCGCGGCACTCCCGCTGGGCCGCTGAGAAGAATTCGCCGGCCGCCGATGAGATTCCAGGCGGCCACCGGTCTATCAGCCGTACCGACGTAACAACGCACCGCACCCCGACGGGAGACCGGCATGTACCAGCAGATGATCTTCGTGAACCTGCCCGTGAACGACCTGGACGCCTCGAAGAAGTTCTTCACGGAACTGGGCTACACGATCAACCCGCAGTTCAGCGACGAGAACGCGGCCTCCGTCGTGATCAGCGACACCATCGTGGCGATGCTCCTCACCAAGCCGTTCTACGCGACCTTCACCGACAAGAAGATCGCCGACGCGACCAGGACCAGCGAGGTGCTGGTGTGCCTGAGCGCCGAAAGCCGCGAGAAGGTCGACGACCTCCTGGAGAAGGCGATCGCGGCCGGCGGCACGGACACCGGCCGAACCCAGGACCACGGCTCCATATACGGCCGCGCCTTCGACGACCTCGACGGCCACACCTGGGAGATCGTGTGGATGGACCCGGCGGCGATCCAGGGCTGAGCGGCCTGTGGCGTCGATCGGACGGCAGGGGGTGACCTGCTGATGCGACGTTGGCAGAATTCCACGGATGCGTATGCGTGTGCGACCGCGTCTGATCAACCGTGACTTCACACTCTTATGGGCCGGGCAGCTCGTCTCCCAGCTGGGCGATTTCGTCTTCAGCACGACGCTGTCCCTGTGGGTGGGCACAGTTCTGCTCGCGGGGCGTTCCTACGCTCCCGCGGCGGTCTCGGCGCTGCTCGCGGTGGTGGCCGTGGGCACCCTGCTGGCGGGACCGGTCGCTGGGGTGTTCGTGGATCGGTGGGACCACCGGCGGACGATGCTCGGGGCGGACCTGGTGCGTGCGGCGCTGATCGGCGCGCTGACCCTGGTGGCGTTCCTGCCGGCAGGTACGTTGTCGCCGACGGCGTTGCTGGTGCTCGTCTACGGGACAGTCCTGCTGGCGACGTGCGCGGCGCAGTTCTTCAATCCCGCCCGGTTCGCGCTGCTCGGGGACGTGGTGGAGCCGCGCGAGCGGGGGCGGGCGGCGGGCATAGGCCAGGCCACGCAGGCGATCGCGACCATCGCTGGTCCGCCGCTGGCGGCGCCTCTGCTGCTGGCGGCGGGAATCCGCTGGGCGCTGCTGCTCAACGCCGTGTCCTTCGTGGCGTCGTTCGCCGCGGTGCGCGCCGTGCGGACCGGGTCGGCGGGGCGCGCGAAGGCGGTGCTGCCACAGGTGCCGGGGAGCGGACTCCGGGGTGTGCGCGAGGAGTTCACCGAGGGGCTGCGGCTGGTGCGGGGCAGCCGGGTGGTGACCGCGCTGATCGTGACGATATGCCTGGTCACCATCGGCACCTCGGCGCTCAACTCCCTGAACGTCTTCTTCGTGACCGAGAACCTCGGCGCCGCGTCCCGGTGGTTCGGCACGCTGGAGATGGCGCTCGGCTGCGGTCTGGTCCTGGGAGCAATGGGCGCGGGCCGCCTGGGCTCCCGCTACGGCTTCGCCCGGGTCTTCTCCCTGGGCCTGGTGCTCACCGGCCTCGGCCTGGTCCTCTATGCCCGTACGACGTCGCTGCCGCCGGCGCTGGCCGTGCTCGCCGTCGTCGGGCTGCCGGTGGCCGCGGTCAACACCGCACTGACTCCGGTGCTGCTCAAGGCGGTTCCGCAGAGCCACCTGGGCAGGGTCGTCGCCGTGATCGGACCGGCGCAGCAGATCGCGGCGCTGACCGGTGTGGCCGTCTCCGGCTGGCTGGCCAGTTCCGTTCTCCAGGGCCTGGACCTGACCGTCGCCGGACTGCACTTCGGCCGCATCGACTCAGTGTTCACGGCATCCGGCCTCATCGTCGTGGCCGGCGGCCTGTACGCGACGACCGCCCTGCGGGGCAGCGACGGCGCCGAGGAGGCCGACGGCCACGCGGAGACGTCCGCGGCCGCGGAAGACAGGTAGGAGCGAGCGGTCGGGGAACGCACGTCCTAGCATGGCCGCGTGCAGCCCACTTCCTTCCACGCTTCCCACGACCACGAGATAGAGTCCCTCGCCGAGTTCGACGAGGTGGTCGCCGAGCACGGCACGCTCGCCCGGTTCCGTGTCCAGGCCGTCGATCTGACGGCCCGTACAAGTGAGTTGCTCGCCCTGGACACCTCGGGCGCCGTCTTCCTCGGCTGCCCGATGGACCCCGAGGCCGCCGCCAAGGTGCGGGCCGCGGGGGCACTGGTGTTCCCGCCTGTGCCGGGGCTGCCCTTCGATCCGTATCGGGGGTTCGTCTACACGCCCGACGAGTTGTTCGAGTCGCTCGGCGAGGGATACGAGGCGACGCCGGACGCGCGGGCGTACGACTGGTTCCAGCGGACGAAGTCCGACGGGGACGTCTACTCGTCCATGCTGCGTGCGATCCACGACGACGCCGTCTCCGACGCGCTGGACGAACTCCTCGTCGGCGCACGGGTGGTGGGCGTCATGGGCGGCCATGCGATGGAGCGCGGCACTCAGGCGTACGCGGGTGCCGCCTGTCTGGGCCGCGAACTGGCGCGCGCCGGGCTCACGGTGGCCACCGGCGGCGGGCCGGGGGCCATGGAGGCGGCCAACCTCGGTGCGTACGCCGCCCCGTTCGAGGACGGGATGCTGAGCGAAGCGTTGGGACTCCTTGCCAAGGCGCCCTCGTTCCGGCCGTCCATAGCCGACTGGGCGCACGCCGCCTTCGAGGTGCGCGACCGCTGGCCGGGCGGTGGTGCGTCGGTGGGCATCCCGACCTGGTTCTACGGCCACGAGCCGCCCAACCCCTTCGCCGCGCACATCGCGAAGTACTTCGCCAACGCCACCCGCGAGGACGGCCTGCTGGCCCGCTCCACCGCGGGCGTGGTGTTCCTGCCGGGCGCCGCCGGGACCGTACAGGAGGTCTTCGACAACGCGACCCCGAACTACTACGAGTCACGGGGCGAGCCCACGCCGATGGTGCTCGTGGACCGGGCGCACTGGACGGAGCGGCTGCCGGTGTGGCCGCTGTTGCAGGCGCTCGCGCGGGGGCGGTCGATGGAGGCCCGAATCGCCCTTGTTGACCGGATCGAGGAGGCGCCCGAGGCATTGAAACGTATCGCTGGTTAATAAGATGGTAAAGTCAATGCACTTACTCCGCTTGTGCATTGACACTCCTTACGGAGCACTTATAGACCTGTGAGCCTCTTGGGGTTGATGATGCCTCACCTCTGCGTCATGTCATCTCCCCCTCAGCCCCCCGCAGTTATGCACTCTGTAAAGGACAAACGTGTCCCAAACTCGCAGCAACGCACGCCGTTCCGTGCGTGTCCTGGGTGTCGCCTCCGCTTCCGCCGCGCTGGCGCTCGGTGTCGCGGGCACCGCGCTCGCCTGCGAAATAGGTGACTTCTCCGCCGAGGCCACGTGCGACGGCGGCAAGGGCGTCATCGTCGTCACCGACAAGGACGCCGCAGGCACCCCGGCCATCATCACCGTGTTCCTGGAGAACAACGGTGCCGATGTGAAGCAGATAGGCAAGCCGCAGAACATCAAGGGGTCCAGCGCGGGCACCACGGTCACCTTCGCGGAGGACTGGAAGCCCAACGCGACGTACCGCGTCCACGTCAAGGCCGGCAAGAAGGTCGACGCGGACATCTCGCCCAACCTGACCACTCCCTCCACGGCCTGCCAGACCGAGGAGTCCGAGACCCCCTCGGCGCCCGCCACGGAGACCTCGAAGCCGTCGCAGTCCGCCTCGGCCTCCGCCTCGGCCTCGGCCCCCGCCGAGTCCGCGACCCCGTCCGCGTCCGCTTCGGCGTCGGCGTCGGAGGGCACCAGCACCGCCCCCGCGGGCACCTCGAACAACGAGCCGTCCCCGGCGGCCGGTGACTCGAACCTCGCCGAGACCGGTGCGAACTCCAACACCGGTCTGATCGCCGGCATCGCGGCCGCCCTGGTCGCCGTCGGCGGTGGCGCGGTGTTCTACGGCATGCGCCGTCGCGGGGCGGGCAGCGGTCGCTGACGCCTCACTCCTTGTGCACCACCGTGGCCCGTCCCCCCGACCGGGGGGCGGGCCACTGCCGTTCCCCGGAGGGCGGCTGCTCCTCGAGTACGACGATCTCGGCCGCGTCGAAATCCACGCCGACCTCCCCGCCGACCTCCGGCGCCTCCCTGAGCGCGCACGCCGCCTCCAGCCGCGGGGCGTCCTCGGGCTGGAGGAGGACCGCGACATGCGTGCCCTTGAACGTGCGGGCGGTCACCGTGCAGCGCAGCCCCTCACCGGCCGGGACGAGCCGGACACCGGCGGGCCGGACGAGCACCGTACGGGCGCCCTGGGGCGCTCCCGCGGGCACCGGCAGCTTGCCCCACGGCGTGTCCGCGGCCTCTCCGGCGACCGTCGCCCCGGCCACGTTGTCGAAGCCGAGGAAGCGGGCCACGAACTCGCCGGCCGGCCGCTGCCACACCTCCAGCGGGGTCCCGGACTGGGCGATCCGCCCGTCCCGCATCACCACCACCCGGTCGGCCAGCGCGAACGCCTCGCCCTGGTCGTGCGTCACGGCGAGCACGGTGGTCCCCAACCGGCCGAACAGCTCCCGCAGTTCCACCACCAGCCGCTCCCGCAGCGACCGGTCGAGCTGCCCGAGCGGCTCGTCCAGCATCAGCAGCCGGGGCCGGGGCGCGAGCGCCCGGGCCAGCGCCACCCGCTGCTGCTCACCGCCCGACAGCCCGGCGACCGCCCGGCGCGCGGCGCCCGGCAGGCCCACCAGGTCCAGCAACTCCCCCACCCGGGCCTCCTGCTGAGCCTTCGCCGCCCCCTGCATCCGCAGCCCGAAAGCCACGTTGCCGCCCACGTCCCGCTGCGGGAAGAGCTGGTGGTCCTGGAACATCAGCCCCACCCCGCGCCGGTGCGCGGGCACGCCCTTCTGATCGCGTCCGTCGAGCACCACCCGCCCGGAGTCCAGCGGTTGCAGCCCGGCCACCGCCCTCAGCAGCGTCGACTTGCCGCTGCCGCTCGGCCCGAGCACGCACACGATCTCGTGTTCGGCGACCGACAGGTCCACGGCGTCGAGCACCGCCCGCCCGCCGAAGCGCACGGTCGCGGCCGCAAGGCTCAGCAGCATCAGAACTCCCCCGTCCGGTCGGTGCGCAGCCGCTCCAGGACGAGCAGGGCCACCGCGCACACCACCATCAGAATCGTGGAAAGGGCCATCGCCTGCCCGTAGTTGAGATCGCCGGGCCGGCCGAGGAGGCGCGCCACCGCGACCGGCAGCGTCGGGTTGTCCGGCCGCGCGATGAACACGGTCGCCCCGAACTCCCCCAGCGACACCGCGAAGGCGAACCCGGCCGCGATCAGCAGCGCCCGCCGCACCATCGGCAGGTCGACCTCCCGCCACACCCGCCAGGGCGAGGCCCCGAGCACGGCCGCCGCCTCCCTCAGCCGCCCGTCCACGGCCCGCAGCACGGGCAGCATGGTCCGTACGACGAACGGCACGCCGACCAGCGCCTGCGCGAGCGGCACCAGGATCCAGGACTGCCGGAGGTCCAGCGGCGGCTTGTCGAGCGCGATCAGGAACCCGAAGCCGACGGTCACCGCGGACACGCCGAGCGGCAGCATCAGCAGCGCGTCGAAGCCGCGCACGATCCGGCCCGCGTCCCGGCGGGCGAGCGCGGCGGCGGCCAGACCGCCGACCAGCACCGCGATGCCGGTGGCGGCGACGGCGTACTGCAGGGAGTTGGAGATCGCGTTGATCGGCGCCACCAGGAACATGCCGCCGTCCTCGCTGGTCAGCGCCCGGTAGTAACCGAAGCCGGGCGCGTCCAGCGAGCGCCGCACCAGCACGGCGAGGGGCAGCACCAGCAGTACGGCGACAGTGGCGAGGACGCCGGCCAGCAGCGCCCACTGCCCCGCGCCGCGCGGCCGGCGGGCGGTCACGGAGGCGTCCACCAGCCGCAGCGCGGCCTCCCGGCGCCGTACCGTCCAGGCGTGCACGGCGAGGATCGCGCCGACCGCGGCGAACTGCACGATCGTCAGGACCGCGGCCGTGGAGAGGTCGAAGATCTCGGAGGTCTGCCGGTAGATCTCCACTTCGAGCGTGGAGAACGTGGGCCCGCCGAGGATCTGCACGACGCCGAAGGAGGTGAAGGTGAACAGGAAGACCATCAGCGCGGCGGCGGCCACGGCGGGCGCGAGCGCGGGGAGCGTGACCCTGCGCCAGGCGGTCAGCGGCGAGACGCCGAGCATCCGCGCGGCCTCCTCCTGACGCGGGTCGAGCTGCGCCCACAGCCCGCCGACCGTCCGTACGACGACCGCGTAGTTGAAGAAGACATGGGCGAGCAGGATCGCCCACACCGTGGTGTCCAGCCGTACGCCCCACAGCTCGTCGAGCAGCCCGCCGCGCCCGACCAGCGCGAGGAAGGCGGTGCCGACCACGACGGTCGGCAGCACGAACGGAACCGTGACGACGGCCCGCAGCACCTGCTTGCCGGGAAAGTCCAGGCGGGCGAAGGCGTAGGCGGCGGGCAGCGCGATCAGCAGGGTGAGCGCGGTGGAGGCCAGGGCCTGCCAGGTGGTGAACCACAGCACGTGCCGGATGTCCGGCTGGGTGACGACGTCCGCCATTCGCCCGAACTGCCAGACGCCGTCCACCTTCAGCCCGCGGGCCACGATCGCGGCCACGGGCCAGGCGAAGAACACCGCGAAGAACGCGACGGGCAGGGCCATGAGGCCGAGCCGCGCCGCGGTTCCCCGCCTGAGCGCGGCTACTTCAGTACGAGCGACGTCCATGACTTGACCCACTGGTCGCGGTTGGCGGCGATCTTGCCGGGGGCCATGGTCTCCGGGTCCTTGGCGGCCGGACCGTACTCGGTGAACTCCGCGGGCACCTTCGCGCCCTGGACCACCGGGTAGACGAACATGTTGAGTGGCATGTCCTCCTGGAACTCCTTCGAGACCAGGAAGTCGATGAACGCCTTGCCGCCCTTGGCGTTGCCCGCGTTGCTCAGCAGCCCCGCGAACTCGATCTGCCGGAAGCAGGTGCCGGTCGCCACACCGGTCGGAGCGGTGCTGGGCCGCTTCTTGGCGTAGATCACCTCGGCGGGCGGGGAGGAGGCGTACGACACGACGAGCGGCCGGTCGCCGCCGGCCTTCCTGCCCCCGGACGATCCGGAGAACTCCTGGTCGTAGGCCTGCTCCCAGCCGTCGACGACCTTGACGCCATTGGCCTTCAGCTTCTTCCAGTAGTCCTGCCAACCGCCGTCCCCGTACTTCGCGGCGCTGCCGAGCAGGAAGCCGAGACCGGGCGAGGAGGTGGCGGCGTTCTCGGTGACGAGGAGGTTCTTGTACTCGGGCTTGGCGAGGTCGGCGAAGGACTGCGGCGGGGTCAGCTTGTGCTTGCTGAAGTAGGCCTTGTCGTAGTTGACGCAGATGTCGCCGTAGTCGATGGGCGTGACCCGGTGCCTGCCCTTGTCGAGCTGGTAGGCGGCGCCGACGGTGCCCAGGCCCTTCGCCTCGTACGGCTGGAACAGGCCGTTGTCCAGGGCCCGGGACAGCAGGGTGTTGTCGACACCGAAGAAGACGTCGCCCTGCGGGTTGTCCTTGGTCAGGATGGCCTTGTTGACGGCCTGGCCGGCGTCGCCGTCCTTCAGGACCCTGAGCTTGTACCCGGACTGCTTCTCGAAGTCCTTCTGCACGCTCTTCGACACGGCCCACGAGTCGTGGCTGACGAGGGTGACGGTCTTGGAGTCCGCCGATCCCTTGGCGCCGGACGACCCGCACCCTGCCAGAGCGGGCAGCGCGAGCAGACCGAGCCCGGCGGCAGCGGCCACGAACGTCTTGTTGTGCACTGGATTCCTCCTGGGGTTCCAGGAAGAACGCGGCCCCGCCCGGGACACACCCGGGCGGGGCACAACAGCTTGAGTGATGACCGAACTTCCTACCCAGAATGACCTGGGCGAGGTTCAGAGGGTCTGCGGCCCGATCGCCGCACTCTCAGCGCTGTGGCGCTCCCCTGTCGGAATATGAAGATGTGTTGATGCGGCCAGATTACCGCTCGGTGGCGGCGAGCTGACCACAGGCTCCGTCGATCTCCTGCCCACGGGTGTCCCGGATGGTGACGGGCACACCATGGGCGGCGATGGCCTCCACGAACGCCTTCTCGTCCTCCGGCCGCGAGGCGGTCCACTTGGACCCCGGCGTCGGGTTCAGCGGAATCAGATTGACGTGCACGGGCTTGCCCTTGAGCAGCCGCCCGAGCCGGTCACCGCGCCAGGCCTGGTCGTTGATGTCGCGGATCAGCGCGTACTCGATGGACAGCCGGCGCCCGGACTTCTCGACGTAGTCGAACCCGGCGTCGAGCACCTCGCGCACCTTCCAGCGCGTGTTCACGGGTACGAGGGTGTCGCGCAGCTCGTCGTCGGGCGCGTGCAGCGAGATCGCGAGGCGGCACTTGAAACCCTCGTCGGCGAACCGGTGGATCGCCGGGACGAGCCCGACGGTGGAGACGGTGATGCCGCGCTGCGACAGCCCGAGCCCGTCCGGCTCGGGATCGGTGAGCGCCCGGATGGCACCCACCACGCGCTTGTAGTTGGCGAGCGGCTCGCCCATCCCCATGAAGACGATGTTGGACAGCCGCGCCGGTCCGCCGGGCACCTCTCCGTCCCTGAGCGCCCGCATCCCGTCCACGATCTGATGGACGATCTCGGCGGTGGACAGATTCCGGTCGAGCCCCGCCTGTCCGGTCGCGCAGAACGGGCAGTTCATCCCGCAGCCCGCCTGCGAGCTGATGCACATGGTGACCCGGTCCGGGTACCGCATCAGCACCGACTCGACGAGCGTCCCGTCGAACAGCCGCCACAGCGTCTTGCGGGTGGTCCCCTGGTCGGTCGACAGATGCCGCACCACCGTCATCAGCTCCGGCAGCAGCGCCTCCCGCAGCTTGGCGCGCGAACCGGCGGGGATGTCGGTCCACTGCTCCGGGTCGTGCGCGTACCGCGCGAAGTAGTGCTGCGAGAGCTGCTTGGCACGAAACGGCTTCTCCCCGACCTCGGCCACCGCCTCCTTGCGCTCGGCAGGCGTGAGATCAGCGAGATGCCGCGGCGGCTTCTGGGCTCCGCGGGGGGCGACGAAAGTGAGTTCTCCGGGCTTAGGCATGGCCATACCAGTGTCGCAGATCGACAGGGGTGGCCCGGGACGGGTGGCGGGGCGGTCAGGGACGGCCTGGCCCCAGGGTGTCGCGGAGTTCGGCTATGTCGCGTTCGAGGTCTCGGTACTGGTCGCTGACCTTGCGGTCCTGGGTGGGGATGACCCGGCCCTCGTCCAGGGCGGTGAGCCGGTCACCGAGGGCGGCCAGGGCTGCCTGTCGGCCGAACCAGCCTGGGGTGCCCTGGGTCGCGTCCAGTTCCTTCTGGGCCGCGCGGAAGGCGGCGTGGACTCGCTCGCGCAGGGGGAGCAGGTCCTGGCGGAGGCGTTGGGTCTTCTCCCGCAGTTCCAGCATCGACTCGATGAGGCCGGCGAACGACTCCCCGATCTCCGCCATGCCCTGGGCGTGCGCCACGAGTTCCTCGAGGGCCGGCATGATCTCGTCGAGGTCGTTCTCGTCCTTGCCGACGAGCAGCGCCCGTGTGTCGGCGTACTCCTCGGACATCCGGTCTATGTCCCCGAGGATCCGCGTGGCCACGGCGGTCTGCTGCCGGATGGCGTCGACGGGCGTCCCGTCGCGGTGCCCGAGCAGTGCGGCGATCTCCGCGAGCTCCTGCGCCAGCTGCTCCCGCATCTCCAGCAGTGCCTGGTGCGTCTCGTCGGCGGAGTCGATCGTGGACCTCAGGCTCCCGGCGAGCGCCTCGACCGCCTCGGCCGCCTCCTGCTCTCGCCTGGCACGCCTACGTCCCCACATACGAGCCACCCCTCCCGGACACAAATCACGCTGAAGTGATCATATGTTCGGAAGGGGTGGTTCCGGGATTCTCGGACGCAATCGCCGGTACGGACGGTACGGAAGCGGCGGTCAGCCGGACCCTACGAAGATCACCAGCAGAAGCCATACGACTGGGGCCGTCGGCAGCAGCGAGTCCAAGCGGTCCATGATGCCGCCGTGGCCGGGGAGCAGCGTGCCCATGTCCTTGATGCCCAGGTCGCGCTTGATCATGGACTCGCCGAGGTCGCCGAGGGTGGCGCTGGCCGCGACCGCGAGGCCCAGCAGGAGGCCCTGCCACCAGGCGCCGTCGTCGATCAGGAACTGCATGCACAGCGCGCCCGCGACCATGGCGAACAGCACCGCTCCGAGCAGGCCCTCGCGGGTCTTGCCGGGGCTGATGCGCGGAGCGAGCTTGTGCTTGCCGAAGCGCCAGCCGACGGCGTACGCGCCGGTGTCGCTGACCACCGTCAGGAGGAGGAAGGTCAGCACGCGCCACGGGCCGTCGTCGGCCGTGAGCATCATCGCGACGAACGTGGCCAGGAACGGGACGTAGAAGGCCGCGAAGACGCCCGCCGTGACGTCCTTGAGGTAGCCCTCCGGTGGTTCGGTCATCCGCCAGACCAGTGCCGCCAGCGCGGTCAGCGCCATCGCCACCCAGGCGCCCTCGGCACCCCGGACGTACCCGGCGACGACCATCGCCGCACCGCCGACCGCCAGCGGGACCAGGGGCGCCTTGATGCCCTTGCGCTCCTGCAGCCGGCTGGTCAGCTCCCACAGGCCCACGACGACGGCGACCGCCACGACGCCGACGAACACGGCCTTGACGATGAACAGGGACGCGACGATCACCACGCCGAGCCCGACGCCCACCCCTATGGCCGAGCTCAGGTCCCGGCCCGCACTCTTCTTCTGCGGCGCGGGGGCCGGCTGCGGGGCGTCGGACATGGGCTCCGGATTCTGCGGCGCCGCCGGGTCGGGCGACGTTCGCGGCATGTCATACGGACCGTAGGGCTGGGCCTGCGGTGGCGCGTCGCGGAACAAGGGGCCGCTCAGCCGAGCAGCCCCCCGGTCGTCGTCCTGGTCTCCGCCATGAAGGCCGTGAGGGCCATGAGCGGGTACGTCGGCCACGGCCGGCATGGGGCGGGTCTGCTGCACGTCATGTGCATCGTACGCGGGGCCCGCCGGGGCAGCCCCCCGGACCGGGCCCTGGTCGGTGGGCCCCCAGTACCCGGCCTGCGACCCGGCTTGTGGCGGAGCGCCCCAGGAAGAGTCGTTCATCAGACCTCGAGCAGTTCCGCTTCCTTGTGCTTGAGGAGCTCGTCCACCTGGGCCACGTACTTCGCGGTGGTGTCGTCGAGTTCCTTCTCCGCACGGCGGCCCTCGTCCTCGCCGACCTCGCCGTCCTTGATCAGCTTGTCGATGGCGTCCTTGGCCTTGCGGCGCACCGAGCGGATCGACACCCGGGCATCCTCCGCCTTGCCCTTGGCGACCTTGATGTAGTCGCGGCGGCGCTCCTCGGTGAGCTCGGGGAACACCACGCGGATGATGTTGCCGTCGTTGCTCGGGTTGACGCCCAGGTCGGAGTCGCGGATCGCCTGTTCGATGTTGCGCAGCGCGCTCTTGTCGAACGGGGTCACGACGGCCATGCGCGGCTCCGGCACGGAGAACGAAGCCAGCTGGTTGATCGGCGTCAGCGCGCCGTAGTAGTCGGCCACGATCTTGTTGAACATGGCGGGGTGCGCACGGCCGGTGCGGATCGCGGCGAAGTCCTCCTTGGCGACCACGACGGCCTTCTCCATCTTCTCCTCGGCCTCGAGGAGGGTCTCTTCGATCACCACTTGCTCCTGCGTGTCTTGAGTAGGCCCGGCTGCGGTTCCTTGGCGGTGGCGGCGGCCGGCTGCGTCGCGTCTTGTTCCTGCACGGTTCCCGACCGGCAGGACATTGTCCATCCCCCGGCCAGGTCCCGGGGTGGTCCGGTCAGGCCCGGCTGCCCTGATCACCCACGAGCGTGCCGATCTTCTCACCCTTGACGGCCCGTGCGATATTCCCCTCGGCCAGAAGCTCGAACACGAGGATCGGCAGCTTGTTGTCACGGCAGAGGGTGATCGCCGTGGCGTCGGCGACCTTGAGGTCGCGGGTGATGACCTCGCCGTACCCGAGGGCGTCGAACTTGACGGCGTCGGGGTTGGTCTTGGGGTCGGAGTCGTAGACCCCGTCCACGCCGTTCTTGCCCATGAGCAGCGCCTCGGCGTCGATCTCCAGGGCGCGCTGGGCGGCGGTGGTGTCGGTGGAGAAGTACGGCATGCCCATACCGGCGCCGAAGATGACCACGCGGCCCTTCTCCAGGTGGCGCACGGCGCGCAGCGGGATGTACGGCTCGGCGACCTGGCCCATGGTGATGGCGGTCTGGACCCGGCTGTCGATGCCCTCCTTCTCCAGGAAGTCCTGGAGGGCGAGGCAGTTCATCACGGTGCCGAGCATGCCCATGTAGTCGGAGCGGGCGCGGTCCATGCCGCGCTGCTGGAGTTCGGCGCCGCGGAAGAAGTTGCCGCCGCCGATGACGACCGCGACCTCGGCGCCGTCGCGCACGACGGCCGCGATCTCGCGGGCGATCTTGTGCACCACGTCGGGGTCGACGCCCAGGCCCCCGCCACCGGAGAAGGCCTCTCCGGACAGCTTCAGCAGAAACCGGCCGCGTACTTTGCCGTCGTCGCTCTTCTGGGCCTTGGTGGTCATGGGGATCCCGCCTCTGTTACGTGGTGCACATACGAAGAAGGCCACTGCCGGTTGGGGTCGCTTTTCGCTCCCATGCGCGGCAATGGCCTCCTCGTCAGATCTGCTGCCGTCCGCCACATGCCTGGGTGTGGCGGTGTGCGCGGACGACTGCTGTCGACCCTATCGAGATTTCCCCGAGGATTTCTCCGTGGGTCGCTCGACGATCGCGGTACGGACTCAGATGCCGACCTTGATGCGCGCGAAGCGCTTCAGGGTGACACCGGCCTCGTCCAGAATCTTCTGGACGGACTTCTTGTTGTCCAGCGCATACGGCTGACCGAGCAGCGTGGCGTCCTTGAAGAAGCCGTTCAGGCGACCCTCGACGATCTTGGCGATCGCGGCCTCGGGCTTGCCCTCGGCGCGGGTGGTCTCCTCGGCGATGCGGCGCTCGGACTCGACGACGTCGGCCGGCACGTCCTCCTTGGAGAGGTACTTCGGCGCGAAGGCGGCGATGTGCTGGGCGATGCCCTTGGCGACCTCGGCGTTGGGCTTGTCGAGCTCGACGAGCACACCGATCTGCGGGGGCAGGTCGGGCATCGTGCGGTGCATGTAGGCGGTGACGTAACCGTCGGAGAACTGCGCGAAGCGGTCCAGGACGATCTTCTCGCCGAGGTTGGCGTTGGCCTCGTCCACGAACGCCTGGACGGTCTTGCCGGCCTCGATCTCGGAGGCGAGCAGGGCCTCGAGGTCGGCCGGGGAGGCCTTGGCGACGTGCTCGGCGATCGCCGTGGCGGCGGCCTGGAACTTGTCACCCTTGGCGACGAAGTCCGTCTCGCACTTCAGCTCGACCAGGACGCCGGAGGAGTTGTCGTCGGCGATGATGGAGACCACGGCGCCGTTCTCGGCGGAGCGGCCCTCGCGCTTGGCGACGCCCTTCTGGCCCTTGATACGGAGCGCCTCGACGGCCTTCTCGACGTTGCCCTCGGCCTCGTCCAGCGCCTTCTTGCAGTCCATCATGCCGGCGCCGGTGAGCTCACGGAGCTTCTTGACGTCGGCGGCGGTGTAGTTCGCCATGAGTCTGTGAGTCTTTCTCGAAGTCTTGGGAGATCGGAGATGAGCAGGGTCTGCGGGTCCACATGTAGCCGTGGATCGCGGACACCGTGCCGACCAACGGGTGAACAGCGGGGGCGGACTTTCACCGCGCCGGAGGCGCTGTCGGATGCAGTACCGCCCCCGCCGTCAACACGGTTGTCAGGCCTGCTCGCCCTCGGCGGCCGGGGCCTCGGCGGCGGGAGCCTCGGCAGCGGGGGCCTCAGCGGCCGGGGCCTCGGCAGCAGCCGGAGCCTCAGCGGCGGGGGCCTCGGCAGCAGCCGGAGCCTCAGCGGCGGCCGGGGCCTCCTCGGCCTTCTTCTCACCCTCGAGCAGGTCGCGCTCCCACTCGGCGAGCGGCTCGCCCGCGGCCTTCTCACCCTTGTCACCGGTGGCGACGCGAGAGCGGGAGATGAGGCCCTCGGCGACGGCGTCGGCGATCACACGGGTGAGCAGGGTGACGGAGCGGATCGCGTCGTCGTTGCCCGGGATCTTGTAGTCGACCTCGTCGGGGTCGCAGTTGGTGTCGAGGATCGCGACGACCGGGATGTTCAGCTTCCGGGCCTCACCAACGGCGATGTGCTCCTTCTTGGTGTCCACGATCCAGACGGCGCTGGGCACCTTCTGCATCTCGCGGATACCACCGAGGGTCTTCTCCAGCTTGGCCTTCTCGCGCGAGAGCACGAGAAGCTCCTTCTTGGTCAGACCGGACGCGGCGACGTCCTCGAAGTCGATCTGCTCGAGCTCCTTGAGGCGCTGCAGCCGCTTGTAGACGGTGGAGAAGTTGGTGAGCATGCCGCCCAGCCAGCGCTGGTTGACGAAGGGCATGCCGACGCGGGTGGCCTGCTCGGCGATGGCCTCCTGCGCCTGCTTCTTCGTACCGACGAACATGACCGTGCCGCCGTGGGCGACGGTCTCCTTGACGAACTCGTAGGCGCGGTCGATGTACGACAGCGACTGGAGCAGGTCGATGATGTAGATGCCGTTGCGCTCGGTGAAGATGAAGCGCTTCATCTTCGGGTTCCAACGACGGGTCTGGTGACCGAAGTGGACGCCGCTCTCCAGCAGCTCCCGCATCGTGACGACGGCCATGGCCGTATCTCCTTGAATTTCTCGGTTGTGCCGCGGATGCCGGACGGCTCCCGCGCCTGACGCCCACGACGCGCCGTTGCCACATGAGGACCGAGGGGCGCTGATACGAACGGACCGTCGCCGGCCGCGCCTCGTATCGGGGCGTGCGAAGTCGACCCGGTGACCCGGATCGCCACAAGAATTGTACGGGACCGGCGAGGCGCCGGGTGACGCCGCTGTCCACAACCGGTGAGTTGTCCACACGTCCCGGCCATGAACGGCGGGGTGCGGGACGGTTTGCCGCATGCGAGCGAAACGATGTGCGGGTGTGCGGCTGCTCCTCGCGGCTGCCCTGACGGTGACCGTCCTGACCCCCCTGGCCTGGGCCGACGCCCCGGCTCCCCCTGCTCCCCGGGCCCCGCAGGCACCCGTGCCGGCGGTCGGCCGCGCCTGGCCGGTGGGCACCCGTCCGGTGGTGGTGCGTGGCTGGGAACCTCCGGCGACGGTGTACGGCCGCGGCCACCGGGGCGTGGACCTGGCGGCCGGCGCCGCCGTTCCGGTACGGGCGGTGGCGGCGGGCCGGGTGTCCTTCGCGGGCAGGGTGGCGGGCAGGGGCGTGGTGTCCGTGGAGCTGGCGGGCACCGACCTGCGCACCACGTACGAGCCGGTGACGCCCTCGGTGAACAAGGGTGACGAGGTGGCGGCCGGCGAGGTGGTGGGCAGCACGGAGAAGGCGACGGGCGGTCACTGCGCGGGCGGCTGCCTGCACTGGGGCCTGCTCAGAGGCGACACCTACCTGGACCCGCTGTCCCTGCTCCCCCCGTGGCTGCTGCGCAGGGGCCCGTCGAGACTGCTGCCGGTACTGGGCGTACCGCTGCCGGCGTAGCCGCGGCGGGCCCTGCCCGCCCCCACGGCACCCAGCGCCGACGTCAGCCCCGCACACCCCGCAGCGCCATCCCCACCGCGGCGTCCGTGATCGCCTCGGGATCCTCCGCCGCGCCGAGCTCGATCCGCCGCACCGCCGCGTCCACGACGCCCTGGAGCAGCATCGCCGCCAGCCGGGGCTGGGCATGTCCCAGCTCGCCGAGCGCCTCGACGATCATCGCGACGAGCCCGCCGTGCGCCGCCCGGATCTTCTCCCGGGCCCCCGCGTCCAGCTCGCTCGCCGAGATCGCCACGACGGCCCGGTGCCGCCGGTCGCCCACCAGGGCCAGCTGCCGGCGCACATACGCCTCGACCTTGCCCTCGGGTGTCTCCGCCCGTTCCATCGCCGCCGACACCTCGGCCGCCCACACCGGGAAGTCGACCGCGCACAGCTCCTCGACAACGGCGGCCCGCGACCGGAAGTACTCGTACACGGAGGACCGCGCCAGCCCCGTCCGCTCGGCGAGGGCCGGGAAGGTCAGTGCCTCCGTCCCGCCCTCGGACAGCAGGGACCGTGCCGCGTCCAGCAGGGCGGCTCGCTGCATCGACCGGTGCTCGGCCACGGAGGCCGCTCGAATCCTTGGCACGCCGACCACTGTACAAACGCGCCGCTCGGTCAGCGCCCGAAGCTCGCCAGCTTCGCCCGCAGCTGCAGTACCGACTTGGTGTGGATCTGGCTGACCCGGCTCTCGGTGACCCCGAGCACATTGCCGATCTCGGCGAGCGTGAGCCCCTCGTAGTAGTACAGCGTGACCACGGTCTTCTCCCGCTCGGGCAGCGTGTTGATCGCCCGCGCCAGGAACCGTCTGAGCTCCCGGTCCTCGGCCACCTCCACCGGATTGTCGGCGTCGGTGTCCTCCAGCGTGTCCATCAGGGTGAGCCGCTCGCCGCCCTCGCCCCCGGCGTGCAGCATCTCCTCCAGCGCCACCACGTTGGCCAGCGACAACTGGCTGAAGACCGCATGGAGTTCGTCCACCTCGATACCCAGCTCGGCGGCCACCTCCGGCTCGGTGGGGGTACGTCTGAGCCGTGCCTCCAGCGTGGCGTAGGCCCGCTCGACGTTCCGCGCCTTCTGCCGCACCGACCGGGGGATCCAGTCCAGCGCGCGCAGCTCGTCGATCATGGCGCCGCGGATCCGGGTGATCGCGTACGTCTCGAACTTGATCTCCCGGTCGATGTCGAACTTCTCGATCGCGTCGATGAGCCCGAACACCCCCGAGGACACGAAGTCGGCCTGCTCCACATTGGGCGGCAGACCCACGCTCACCCGCCCCGCCACGTATTTCACCAGCGGCGAGTAGTGCAGGATCAGCTGCTCCCGCAGCCGCTCGTCCCCCGTCGCCTTGTAGGACCGCCACAGCTCGTCGAGTGTCGAGGGAGCGGGCGGCCGCACGCTGCCACCGTCGCGGGCGGCTGGGGGGACCGCCGCCCGGTCGGACCCGGAGGTGTGCTGGGGCATTCGTCGCCTTGTGTCGTTCTGCCGTGAAGTGCCGTGAAGTGCTGTTACGGAGTGGAGTGGGCGGAGGAGGGACTGACTGGGTGAGGTGCCGGTCTGGTGTGGAGTTGCAGTGGTCTGCGCCGAGGTCTTCGTGAGCGTAGCGTGACTGACGTGTCGCGGTGCGCGAACAGCGAGCCTCAACCCCTGCGGGGACACCCGCGGCGGTGCCTCCCGGCATGCCGCGTACGTCGCTCTGGGTGACCGAAGAGGTGTGCCAACTCCGAGAAAACCCAAGGGTGTCGGGGGTTCCCCCGGACGGGCGAACACTCTCGGTCAACACCGGGTGGGACCGTCCTCGCCCGGGAACATCGCCTGGCGTGTCAACTTCCAGCCATCGCCGTGTCGTTCGACGTAACCAAGTGCTCGGAGTTCGTACAGCCGGGCGATCGCCTCGTCCCGCGTGGTCTGCGCGCCGCACGCGATCTCCCCGGGCGGGGCCGGCCGGTGTGCGGGCAGGGCGGCGAGGACCCGCCGGGCACCGGGCTCCAGCAGGTCGCGCGGGAGGACCGGGCCGCGCCGCGCCGGAGCCAGCTCGCCGATGTCCCCCACCAGCTCGACGACCTCCGCCGCGTCGGTGACGAGTGCCGCCTCCCCGCGTAGCAGCTCGTGCACCCCCGCCGAGAGGGCGCTGGTGACGGGCCCGGGCACGCCCATGGTGAGCCGCCCCAGCCGCTGTGCCGCCCGCGCCGTGACCAGGGCGCCGCTGCGGTAGGCGGCCTCCACGACCACGGTGCCCCTGGTCAGCGCCGCGATCACCCGGTTGCGCAGGATGAACCGGCTCGGGGTCGGGTGATCGCCGGGCGGCAACTCGCCGATCACGAGGCCCTGTTCCGCGATCCTGCTGATCAGCTGGGTATGTCCGCGCGGGTAGGGCCGGTCGACGCCGCAGGCCAGGACGGCGACGGTGGCACCGCCCGCGCCGAGCGCGCCCCGGTGGGCGGCACCGTCGACGCCGTAGGCGCCGCCGGAGACCACCACCCAGCCGCGCTCGGCGAGCCCGGCGGAGAGCGTGGCCGCCGCATGGGCGCCGTACTCGGTGCAGGCCCGGGCGCCCACGACGGCGACCGATCTGAGCGCCCACATCCGCAAGGAGGCCGGGCCACGCACCCACAGCCCCAGGGGCCGGGCGTCCCCGAGGTCGTCGAGCTGGGCCGGCCACTCGGCGTCCCCGGGGCACACGAACCGCACCCCGGCCGCCCGCGCGACCTCCAGGTCCCGCTCGGGTCCGGCCCGCCCGGCGCGGGCCCGCAGCCCCGCCCAGCGGGCGCCGCTCGCCCCCGGCAGCGGCTCGCCGCCCTCCCGTAGCCGCCGGGCGACCTCCCGCACCCCGTGCTCCCGCACCCAGCGACCGCCCATCTCGTCGCCGGGTTCGAGGACCCGGGTGAGGAAGACCCGGCAGAGCCGTGCGCCGTACGGATCGTCCGGCGGGGTCACGCCGGCGCCCCGATGGCCATCGGCACTCCCCGGGGAACGCCGGTGCGCAGCTGCAGGGCCAGGGCGACGTCCGTGGCGTCGGGCCGGTCATGGCCGACGAGATCCGCCACCGTCCAGGCGACCCGCAGCACCCGGTCGATCCCGCGGGCGGTCAGCACGCCCCGCTCCAGGCTCCGTTCCGCCTCGTCCATCGCACCGCTCGCGGCCTGCCAGCGGCTGCGCAGTTCCCTGCCCGGGACCTCGCTGTTGGCCCGCCACGGGGTTCCGGCCAGGCGTGCGGCGGCCCGTTCCCTGGCCGCCCGGACCCGGTCGGCGACCGTGGCCGTGGACTCGCCGCGCGCGCCGGGCCCGGTGAGCTCGGCCCGGGTGACGGGGTCGACCTCGACCCGCAGGTCGACCCGGTCGAGCAGGGGTCCGGAGAGCCGGGCCTGGTAGCGGCGGATCGCCGAGGGCGGGCATTCGCACAGCGTGTCGCGCTGCGAGAAGCGTCCGCAGGGGCACGGGTTGGCCGCGAGCACCATCAGGAACCTCGCCGGGAACCGCACCACGCCCGCGCTGCGCGCGATCACGACGTGCCCGGACTCGAGGGGCTGCCGCAGCGCGTCGAGGGTGTGGCTGTGGAACTCCGGCGCCTCGTCCAGGAAGAGCACTCCCCGGTGGGCGAGCGAGACGGCGCCGGGCCTGGCGATGCCCGGGCCGCCGCCGACGAGGGACTGCATGGTGGCCGAGTGGTGCGGGGCGCAGTAGGGGGCGACGTCGATGAGGGGTTTGCCCGGCGGCAGGAGCCCGGCCACCGAGTGCACGGCCGTCACCTCAAGCGAGTCCTGCCGGCCGAGCAGGGGCAGGACGGCGGGCAGCCGCTCGGCGAGCATGGTCTTGCCCGCGCCGGGCGGCCCTTCGAGGAACAGGTGGTGCCCGCCGGCCGCGGCCACCTCCACCGCCGTGCGGGCCGAGGTCTGGCCGACGACGTCGGCGAGGTCGTGGTCGAGCTCGTGCCGGCCGGCGCCGATGCTGTGCATGCCGGTGGCCGCTCCCGTGCCGGGCACGCGCAGACCGGCCAGGAGCGGGTCGGGGCGTCCCAGGTCCTGCGGTTCCTCCTCGGGTACGGGTTCCTCCGCCAGGACGGCGATCAGCTGCCGCAGGCTGCGGATGCCGAGCACCGAGACACCGGGCACCAGGGCGGCCTCGGCGGCGGCGCACTCCGGGACGACCATCTGCTCGTACCCGGCGTCGGCCGCGGCCAGCACGGCGGGCAGGATGCCCCGGACCGGGCGGACGCGGCCGTCCAGTCCCAGTTCCCCGATCATCACGATGTCGGCGAGGACCCGGGGGTCGATCCGCTCGGCGGCGCCGAGCACCGCGCAGGCGACGGCCAGGTCGAAGCCGCTGCCCGCCTTGGGCACCGAGGCCGGGCTGAGGCCGACCGTGAGTTTCTTCTGCGGCCATTCGCCGCCCGAGTTCACGACCGCGGCCCGCACCCGGTCCCGACTCTCCGTCAGGCTCTTGTCGGGCAGGCCCACCAGGGTGAACGCCGCGACGCCCGGTTCCAGGTCGGCCTGGACCTCGACCACGACTCCCTCGACACCCACCAGCGCCACGGAGCACGTACGTGCGAATCCCATGTCAGGCCACCCCCCGGACGTGCTCGACCAAGGGTGCGCCGCGGTCGGGGAGCAGCACGCCGACGAGGTCGATGCGGACGCCTCCCGGTGGGGCGCCTCCGTGTTCCTGCGTCCAGCGCTCCGCCAGTCCGCGCAGGCGCTCCGCCTTGGCCGGCGTGACCGCGGCCATGGGGTGTTCGAAGCGGCCCGCCCGGCGGGTCTTGACCTCGCAGACCACCAGGACGTCGCCGTCCCGGGCCACGATGTCGATCTCACCCGTCCTGCCGCAGCGCCAGTTGCGCCACAGGACGGTCATCCCGGCCTCGCCCAGCCGCCGCGCGGCCAGGTCCTCGCCGTACTTGCCCAGCGCACTGCGTTGTGCGTTGCATGCCTTCATCCCGGCACCACCTCCGGCGCCAACGATGAGGGCAGAGCAGCGAGCTATTGGATCTTGGTGGACAAGCCCGCGGCTGTGGACAACTCCGTCACCCGCCCGGGAGCTCCAGGTCGCTCTTGTTCAGCTCCTCGATGTTCACGTCCTTGAACGTGAGCACGCGGACCTGCTTCACGAAGCGGGCCGGCCGGTACATGTCCCAGACCCAGGCGTCCGCCATGGAAACTTCGAAGAAGACCTCACCCTGGACCGAGTGCACCTGCATCTCGTAGTCGTTGGTGAGATAGAAGCGCCGTTCGGTCTCGATCACATATTTGAACAGACCGACGACATCGCGGTACTCCCGGTAGAGCTTGAGCTCCATCTCGGTCTCGTACTTCTCGAGGTCCTCGGCGCTCATGGCATGTTCCCCTTCAGCCGTGCGATCCCACCATTGTGCGCCAGTCCCGCGGGCCCCTAGACGATTTCCGGGTCAAGGGTCACGGGCCTGGCCGGGGGACCCTCGTCGAGCAGCCTGCCAAGGAGCTCGGCGAGTCTGGTCGGATACACCGTCTCATGTGCCCGGGTCAGTTCCCGGCACGTCCACCAGCGTGCTCCCGCGACGCTGCGCCGCTCCAGTTCGGTGAGGGCCGTCGCACGGATCGCGGTCTGGGTCGTACGGGCGAGGTAGTACCACTCGTCCTGGTCCCAGCGGCGGCCCGCGAACGGGAAGGAGCACATGCGCCGCCACAGCACCGGGCCGAGTTCGACCTCGGTGATGCCGGTCTCCTCGGCGAGTTCCCTGAGCGCGGCCTCTTCGCGCGTCTCCTCGCCCTCCAGTCCGCCGCCGGGGGTGAACCACCAGTCGTCGGCCGGGTCGTCCGGCTCGTGACCGTGCAACAGCAGGATGCGGTCGTCGGGGTCGAGCAGGACCACCCGGGCGACTTTGCGCAGCCCGCCCTCGCGGAAGTCCCCGCCCGGCTGCGCGGTCTCAGCCGGCACCGACGGGCTCCGTACGGGCCCGCGAGCGGCCGCCGAGCCGCTTGGCGATGGGGCCGTAGGCTCCGCCGCCCAGGATGAGCACGGCGCCACCGGCGATCAGCAGGCCGATCGTGCGCAGCGGACCGGGCTGGGAGAGGGCACCGAGGGCCTTGAAGCCGGTGGGGCGCTTGAGCATGCCGTTCATGGGCCAGACGACGGCGTCGACACGGGCGGAGACGGCGCTGCGGGCGACCGTGCCGCTGGCGGCGTCGGTGAGGTGGGCGCTGGAGTCCAGGGAGTTCTGGCGATCGTCGCCGAGCAGGAAGAGCCGGCCCTCGGGCACGGTCACCGTCGGGATCTTCTTGGTCTCGGCCAGGCTGCCCTTGGGCAGGTACGGCTCGTCGATCTGCTTGCCGTTGACGGTCAGCTTGCCGTCGGTGCAGCAGGCGACGGTGTCACCGCCGACCGCGACGACGCGCTTGACCACGTTCGCGTTCGTCACCCAGCTCTTGTCACGGAAGATCACGACGTCGCCGCGGCGCACCTCACCGCCGTCGACGCGCTGGGCGAGCACCCGGTCACCGGCGACGATCGTCGGCGACATCGAACTGGTGGGCACCGTGTACGGCCGGTAGACCACCGCCGCCCAGGCGAAGCCTCCGAGGAACAACACCAGGCCCAGTGCCACGGCCACTCCGGACAGCCGCTGTCCCAGCCGGCTGCCCACCTGTGCCGCTGCTGTGCTCCCGCCGCTGCGCGGGACCGTACGCGTCGTGCTCTCGCCACCCATGGACCCGCACCCTACCCGGCGGTACCGACAGGGTGCAGCCCCTCTTTACCTGCCTTGGTCAGCTCTTGCGCTTCCGCCGCCGGACCACCACGGGAAGCACACCCGTCAGGGCGATGGCCTGCGGGGCCACCGTGAGGGATCCGGCCGCGGAGCTCTGCTGGTCGAGGCCCGACTGGTCGAAGGTGTCGGGAACCGGCAGCGTGCCCCAGCGGTTGATCGGCCAGGCCTTGACGATGGCACGCCCGACGACGTCCTTGACCGGGACCATGCCGTGGTACTTGTCGTCCTGGTTGTAGCGCGAGTCGCGCGAGTTCTGGCGGTGGTCGCCCATGACCCAGACGTAGCCCTTGGGCACCTTGACCTTGAACTGGCCGCCCGAGTCGTCGTCGGTGCACGGCGTGTTGCCGGCGTAGACGTACGACTCCTCGTTCAGCGCCTTGCCGTTGACCGTCAGCGGGCCGGTGCCCTTGCATTCGACCGTGTCGCCGCCTACCCCGATCACCCGCTTGATCAGGTCCTTCTCCTGTGCCGACGGCATCAGGCCGATCCAGCTGAGGACCTTCTGCACGGCGTTGGGCTCGGGCGTCGGCTCGCCCTGCAGCCACTTGGTGGGGTCGTGGAAGACGATGACCTCGCCGCGCTCGGGCTCGGAGCCGAACCACGGGGTGAGCTTGTCGACGAGGACCCGGTCGCCCTCCTGGAGGGTGTTCTGCATCGAGTCGGACGGGATCGAGAACGCCTGCACCAGGAACGTCTTGATCAGCAGGGCCAGCACGAGCGCGATGCCGATCAGTATCGGCAGCTCCTTCCAGAAGGAGCGCGGCTTCCTGGGAGCCGGCGTCGAGCCACCGGAGCCCTGGCCCTCGGTCGGGCCCCGGTCCTCGGCCGAGCCCTGCGGCTCGCCCGGCCCCGCACCGTCGCCGCCCGCCGGGGAGTCATTCCCGGAGGTCACGGCGTCGTCCGCGCCGGCGGTCGCGTCCACGGGGCGTCCGCGGTTCTCCTCGCCGTCGTGTCCGGACCGTGCGCCAACCGCCACATCCCCCACGCCAACTCCTCACTCTGTGCCGCCGCCTGCCCCATACACGGTGCAGGCCCACCACTCCCATAACGAGCGGAAGTTCCGCAGGGGTCGGGGGTGGCATCGTTCCGTTGGGATCGTCGGTGACAACCCTATGCGACAGCCGCGAGGACGAGGTCGTCGTGGCCCCCGCGTCGGTGACGGAAGAAAAGGTTTGCGGTTCCTTGAGGCTGGTCCAGTGACCCATCGGCCAGCCGATGACCATCGCGCGTCCGACCACCGAGCTCAGGGCGACCGTGCCTCCGTAGCTGGTGTTCTGGTGGTACCGGGAGTCCGCGGAGTTGCCGCGGTGGTCGCCCATCACCCAGAGCCGTCCCTTGGGGACGGTGATGTCGAACGATGTCTGGGAGGGTGCGTTGCCCGGATACAGGTAGTCCGTCTCGGACAGGGGGACGCCGTTGACGGTCACGCGGCCTTGGGAGTCACAGCACTTGACGTGATCCCCGCCGACCCCGATGACCCGTTTGATCAGGTCCTTCTCGTTGTCGGAAGGCAGCAGGCCGATGAACTGGAGGCCTTCCTTGACCTGCTTGACCCCCACGGGGTCGCTCTTCTTGGTGGTCTGCTCGTCCGCCAGCCAGCCGCCCGGATCGTGGAACACGACGACGTCCCCGCGCTGCGGCTTCGAGCCGAACCACGGGGTGAACTTGTCGACCAGGACGCGGTCGCCGATCCGGATCGTCTGCTCCATGGAGCCCGAGGGGATCACGAACGCCTGGACGAGGAAGGTCTTGAGCACGAGCGCTATCAGGACGGCCACGCCGACCAGGAGAGGGATCTCCCGGACAGCGCTGCGCCTGCGCTTGCGCTTGACCTTGCGCTGCAGCTTGCGCCGCTCCGCACGCGTGCGTCCGCCGGACGGCTTGGCGGAAGCGCGGCGGAAGCCGGTGGGCAGCATGTTCTCGGCGGGGCCACTGGGCACACCGCGCGGTTTGCCGCGGTTACCCATGGGCGCCCTCCGCGGCGGGCACGCGCGCATAGGCGGCGGGGCGCTTCAGGTGCGTGAGACGGGCGGACGGCCAGACGATCCAGTCGGCCCGGCCGATCACGTCACCGACGGGGACCATGCCGCCACCGGGTGAGCCCAGGTGGTCGCGGGAGTCGCTGGAGTCGCTGCGGTGGTCGCCGAGGACGAAGAGCCTGCCGTCGGGCACCACGACGTCGAAGGGGACGGATGACGCGCTGTCCCCGGGGTAGAGGAACGCCGTCTCGTCGACCGACCGGCCGTTCACTTGGATCCGCCCCTCCTTGTCGCAGCAGACAACATGGTCGCCCCCCACACCCACAACGCGCTTGATGTAGTCGGCGTGCCCGAAGTACCCGGTGCCGTCGAACACGACCACATCGCCACGTCGCGGCTGGGCACCGAAACGGTACGCCAACCTATTTACGAGAACGCGGTCCCCGATCCTCAATCCCTGTTCCATGGATCCGCTGGGAATTTGGAATGGCTGGGCCACGAACGCGTTGAGGAGGAGCAAAAACACCAGGCAGACGAGGAGGGTGAGGGTGATCAACCCGCCCGGCAGCCAGTCGGTGATCCGCGACACCAACGCGAAACGCGACCGATCCTCCGTACCCCTGGTGTCGTCGGGGCGGGAGGAGCGGTCGCGCTCCGTCGGCTGTGCTTCGGTGTCCATCGAGGCCAGATGCTATCCGGCCTCGCTGTGACGTCCGGGAGGCGCTCAGCTCTCGCGCTTCTCCTTGATCTTCGCGGCCTTGCCGCGCAGCTCGCGCAGGTAGTACAGCTTGGCGCGGCGCACGTCACCGCGGGTGACGAGCTCGATCTTCTCCACGATCGGGGTGTGCACCGGGAAGGTGCGCTCGACGCCGACGGAGAAGGAGACCTTGCGGACCGTGAAGGTCTCGCGGACACCGGAGCCCTGGCGGCGGATCACAACGCCCTTGAACTGCTGCACACGGGAGCGGTTGCCCTCGATGACGCGGACGTGGACGTTGACGGTGTCACCCGGGCGGAAGGCCGGGATGTCGCTGCGCAGCGACGCGGAGTCGACGGAGTCGAGCAGGTGAGACATTTCGTCTGCTTTCTTCGCTGATGCCACAGGTCATCAACGGGAACTAGGTGTTCACAGGGGCTGCCGCGCGGGTCGGGGCGGACGTCGTGTCCCCCTGTGGCAGGGGCGCACACCGGACGGACGCACAGCAGCGGCCTATTCTTCCACGCCCTCGGTCCTGCGCCAAAATCGGCCGTGGGGCTCGCCCTCCGGGTCGGGGGCCCAGCCCAGGATGGACAGCATCTCGCGGTCCTTCTTGTCGAACGCCTTGGGATCGCAGCGCTCGATGAGGTCGGGGCGGTTGGCCGTCGTACGCCTCAGGGCCTCGTCCCGGCGCCAGCGGGCGATCTTGCCGTGGTGGCCGCTGAGCAGCACGTCCGGGATGTCGCGGCCGCGCCAGAGGGGCGGCTTGGTGTAGACGGGGCCTTCCAGGAGACTCGCCATCGCGCCGGGCGCGAAGGAGTCGTCCCGGTGGGACTCGGCGTTGCCGAGGACGCCGGGCAGCAGCCGTGCCACCGCCTCCGTGACGACGAGTACGGCCGCCTCGCCGCCGGCCAGGACGTAGTCGCCGATGGACACCTCGTACACCGGCATCCGGGTGGCGTACTCGTCGATGACGCGCCGGTCGATGCCCTCGTAGCGGGCCGGGGTGAAGACCAGCCAGGGGCGCTCGGACAGCTCGACGGCCAGTTCCTGGGTGAAGGGACGGCCGCTGGGGGTGGGGACGATCAGCGCGGGGGCCCGGGAGCCCGTCTCGTAGCCGTCGGCGAGGACGGAGTCGAGGGCGTCGCCCCAGGGCTCGGTCTTCATGACCATGCCGGGACCGCCGCCGTACGGGGTGTCGTCGACCGTGTTGTGGCGGTCGTAGGTCCACGCGCGCAGGTCGTGCACGTGCACGTTCAGCTGTCCACGCGCGCGTGCCTTGCCCACGAGGGAGACGTTCAGCGGTTCCAGGTACTCGGGGAAGATCGTGACGACGTCGAGGCGCATCAGGCATCGTCCCCGGCGTCCCGGGAGGACGCGATCTCCGCCCGGTCGTCGATCAGACCCGGCGGCGGAGCGATGACCGCGCGCTGCTCCTCCAGGTCGATCTCGGTGACGATCTCCGCGACGAACGGGATCATGACCTCGGTCCCGTCGGGGCGCTCCACGATGAACAGGTCCTGGGTGGGCAGGTGCGAGATCTCGGTGATCCGGCCGACCTCCGTACCGTCCTCGGTCACCACGTCGAGGTCGACGAGCTGGTGGTCGTAGTACTCGTCCTCCTCCTCGGGGAGCTCGTTCGGGTCGACCTCGGCGATCAGGAGGGTGTTGCGCAGCGCCTCGGCGGCGTTGCGGTCGGCGACGCCCTCGAAACGCAGGAGGAGCCGGCCGCTGTGCACCCGGCCGGTCGCGATGGTGAGCGGCCCCGTCGAGGCGGGATCCGTGGTCAGTACGGCACCGGGTCCGAGCCGGAGTTCCGGCTCGTCGGTACGGACCTCGACGGTGACCTCGCCCTTGATGCCGTGGGCACGGCCGATCCGTGCGACTACCAGCTGCACTGTGCTTGCTCTCCTGTCATACGACCGGCCGTACGACGTCGGGCCGGGGACGGCCCAGTGGCCCTCCCCGGCCCGAGCCGGTGCTGCGAAAACGTCAGCGGACGTGGTCCACGTCGACGAGGTCGACGCGGACGCCGCGGCCGCCGATGGCGCCCACGACGGTGCGCAGGGCGCGCGCGGTGCGGCCGTTGCGGCCGATCACCTTGCCGAGGTCGTCGGGATGCACCCGGACCTCGAGCACGCGCCCGCGGCGCAGGTCGCGCGAGGCGACCTGCACATCGTCAGGGTTGTCGACGATGCCCTTCACGAGGTGCTCAAGCGCCTCTTCGAGCATGCTGCTCAGGCCTCGGTCGACTCGGACTCAGCCGCGGCCTCGTCCTTCTTCTCAGCCTTCTTCTTCTGGGTGATCGCCTCACCCTTGCCCTCGTCGTCACCGCCGAGAGCCTCGAACGTCGGACGCGTGGCCTTCGGCGCGGCGACGAGCAGCGGCGCCGGGGCGGGCTCGCCCTTGAACTTCTGCCAGTCGCCGGTCTTCTTCAGGATGGCGAGCACGGGCTCGGTCGGCTGCGCGCCGACACCCAGCCAGTACGCCACGCGGTCGGCGTCCACCTCGATGACCGACGGGTTGTAGGTCGGGTGGTACTTGCCGATCTCCTCGATGGCCCGGCCGTCACGGCGGGTACGGGAGTCGGCGACGACGATGCGGTAGTGAGGCGAACGGATCTTGCCCAGACGCTTCAGCTTGATCTTGACTGCCACGGGAGTGGATTCTCCTGGATTTGACGTGGTTGGGCACGGCGGAACTGCCGCGTGGGGTTGCGGTACCCGAGTGCCCGACGGACGCGTCAGCCGGAGGAGAGAGGGGTCCTGTGCGGCTGTCGAGTACAGCTAGCCATTGTGCCATACGCGGCGGGTCACTCTTGGCCGAGGGTGCCGAGGGCGGGGAGGGCGTGCCCGGGCATGCCTGAGGGGCACCCGGCGCGGAGGTGAGGTACGTCGGGTGCTCGCCCGGCGGGGAGGGCCGGGTCGCGGCTGCCACGAGCAGCCGTGACCTCAGCTCGCCGCCGCTCCCACGATGTCCGGGATCCGGAACGGCTTGCCGCAGCCGCCGCACACGATCGGGGCCTGGGCCAGGACCGAGGGCACCACCCGGACGTTGCGTCCGCAGTCGCAGACCGCCTTGACACGGACGCCGCCGCCGGAGGAGCCGTGGCGGGCGGCCGGGCCGCGGAACGTACGGGAGGTGTCGGCGGACGTCGCCGCCGTGTGGGCCTTCAGGGCGCGCTGAAGGCGCTCGATGGTCGGCCGATAGCGCCGCTTCGCCTCGGGATTGAGCGTGACCAGCGAGAAACCGCTGCTGGGGTGCGGTTCGTCGGGGTGGTCCAGGCCCAGCTCCTCGGCGATCGCGAGGAATCGGCGGTTGTGGTAGCGACCGGCGCGGGAGGTGTCGCGGATTCCGCGCGCGGCGGCGATGCCGTGGACTGCTTCGTGCAGCAGTCGCTCGAAGGAGAGCTCGTGACCGCAGGCGGACGACGATTCTCCGATCAGGGACTCTGGCGCGGCAAGGTCCGGCAGCTCGGGGTGGTACCGCTGAATGTCGGCCCACGCCTGCGCCAGCTCTGCGGCGAGAACAGGTGGTGTCTGTGTCGTGCTCACGTAATGACAACGAGCCTGGGTGCCCCTGTGTTCCGATTCCGGGCCATCCCAAATAATTTGCACGTACCCGTCAGTTGCCGCTGATGCGTCCTGACGAGGGCGGGTGCGCTGATCTGCCCAGAAGCCGCACAGCTCCTACCAAGCCGGTGCGTAGCCTGACGTACGCCCACGTACGCCCCGGCGCGTAGATGGTGTCCCCGCGCCGGGCCGCCCGTGATGCGCAGGTGCGCAAGACGCGTTTCGGTCGCTCTCGCGCTGAAAGGGCACTACTCAGTAAGCGCGCGCGACGAGCGCGGTGTTACCCGGTGCGTCCTCGTCGTCCGGCACGGAGCCGTCCGCGGCGACCAGACACCGTACGGTCACCGCGTGCTCGGCCAGCTCGGCCTCGCCCTGCGCACCGAGCTTCGCCCAGGGGATACGCGCCCAGCCGCCGGCGCCGACCGCCTCCACTGCCTCCGCGGTCGAGGACACGTCGGAGGTACGGGACTCGCGGCGCTCACGGGACTGCCGCAGCAGCAGCGCCTGGTCCTCCTCCAGCATCGCGGGCAGGACGTCCGCGAGCGTTTCGACCGCCACCGGCTCCTTGCCTCCGGGGATGCGGCGCGCCAGCATCGCGGTGCCGTTCTCCAGGTCCCGGGGGCCGACCTCCACGCGCGCGGGCACGCCCTTGAGCTCCCAGTCGACGGCGCGGCGGCCGAAGGGCGTGTCGACACGGTCGTCGACCTGGACGCGCAGGCCGGCCGCCTTCAGCCGGTCGCCGATCTCGCGTACCTTGGCCAGGACCGCCTCGTCGCCCTTGATCGCGAGGACGACGACCTGGGTCTGCGCCAGGCGCGGCGGAACCCTGAGGCCGTTGTCGTCGCCGTGCATCATCACCAGCGCGCCGATCATGCGCGTGGTCGAGCCCCAGGAGGTCTGCCAGACCAGCTCCTGCGTGCCGTCCTTGGACAGGTACGAGGTGTTGAAGGCCTTGGCGAAGTTCTGGCCCAGCTCGTGGCTGGTCGCCATCTGAAGGGCCTTGCCGTCGCCCATCATGCCTTCGAGCGTGAGGGTGTTGATGGCGCCCGCGAACCGCTCCTTGGCGGTCTTGCGGCCGGGAACGACGTCCATGGCGAGCACGTTCACCATGAAGTCCTCGTAGACCTCGCGGTGGATGTGGGAGGCGAAGTCGCGGGCGTCCTGACGCGTCGCGTGCGCCGTGTGGCCCTCCTGCCACAGGAACTCCGTCGTGCGCAGGAACAGCCGGGGTCTGAGCTCCCAACGGACCACGTTCGCCCACTGGTTGATCAGCAAGGGCAGGTCCCGGTAGCTCTGCACCCACTTCGAGAAGTAGTCGTTGATGATCATCTCGGAGGTCGGCCGGACCACCGCCGGCTCCTCCAGCTCCTTGCCGCCGCCGTGCGTGACCACCGCGAGCTCGGGCGCGAACCCCTCGACGTGGTCGGCCTCCCTGGTGAGGTACGACTGCGGGATCAGCAGCGGGAAGTACGCGTTCTGGGTGCCCGTCTCCTTGATGCGGGCGTCCATCTCCGCCTGCATCCGCTCCCACAGCCCGTACCCGTACGGTCGGATGACCATGGTGCCGCGCACCGGACCGTTGTCGGCCAGTTCGGCCTTGTTGATCAGATCCTGGTACCACCGGGGGAAGTCGTCCGCCCGCGGTGTGAGAACGGGTGCCTTGGCCATGGCGAGATGGTACGGGCTCACGTTGCGGGGATGTGAATTCTCGCCACTGGCACAGGGAAGGCACAAGGAGGGCCCCGCCGGCACTGGACGCCGCCGCGAGCCGGGAGTTACCTGACATACGTGGAAGGTGCGAGCGCACGGCACGGGGGCCACGCAACGGGGCACAGCGGCAACTCTCTGCGGATTGGGGCGCTTACCTATGACACCTACGCTCGTGCGGCAACACCTGTCTCACGCGGGTTCGACGCCCGGCGTGAACCTGTGCGCACGCGCGCGTGACTGGTCCGAGATTCAGGAGCGGATGCTGGTCCCGCTCTACGAGGCCGTCTACGAGCGACTTGAAGTGGGCCCCGGCACACGGCTGCTGGGCCTCGGCTGCGGCTCCGGACTCGCCCTGCTGATGGCTGCCTCCAGAAGGGCCGCGGTCGCCGGTGTCGACTCCTCCCCCGAGCGACTCGCCCTCGCGCGGCAACGCCTGCAGCCGGACGGCTGGACCACGCGCGCGCGTGCCCGCACCCGGATCGTCGCCGGTTCGCTCCGGGACGCGGCCGGCACGGACTCCCCCGCCTACACCCTGGTGACCGCCTTCGACCCCGTCAGGTCCCCGGCGGCCGGCTGCGAGGACCTCGGTGAGCTGCTCGCCGAGGCGGTCCCGCTCGTCGCGCGTGGGACGCCCGTGGTGCTGGCCGGCTGGGGCCCGCAGGAGCGCTGCGCCACCTCGGCGGTGCTGCGGGCGGCCACCCGGCCGGCCCAGTGGCACCCCGCCCTGCGCGACGACCTCGAGGAGGTCGCCCAGCGGGCCGGGCTGAAGCCGGACGGCTCGGGCCGGGTCGCCTGTCCCTTCGGATACGCCGACCTCGACAGCGCCGCCCGCGGCCTCATGTCGACGGGCCTGCTGGACCCGGCGGTCGCCGCGACGGACCGGGACCGGGTGGACAAGGAGCTGGTGGAGGCGCTGCATCCGTACCGGCGGGGGGACGGCACGGTGTGGATGCCGAACATCTTCCGGTACCTGATCGCCCGCGTTCCCTAGGCCGCGCCCCCCGGGCCGAGTCCGTCACTCCCCCTTCGTCAGGCGGGTGATCCCGGCGATCCGGTAGGCGTCCGCCTCCTCCAGCGTCTCGTGCTCCAGCAGCGCGTGGGCGAGGGCGTCCAGCCGCCCGCGGTGGTCGAGCAGTTTGCGGCGCGCCTGCGCGTAGCACTCGTCGACGATCCGCCGCATCTCGCCGTCGATCACGTCGAGGGTGTGCGGGGCGGCGGCGAGCCCGTACGCCTGCTGGGCGTCGCTCGGGAGGGCGGAGAGGCGGCCGACGCGCTCGCTCATGCCCCAGCGGGCCACCATCCCGCGCGCGATGTTGGTGACCTGTTCGAGGTCGTTCTCCGCCCCCGTGGTGACGACCCCGTAGACCACCTCTTCCGCCGCCATGCCGCCCAGGGCGCCGATGATGCGGCCGCGCAGGTACTCCTCCGAGTGCGCGTACCGCTCCACCTCGGGGGTCGACATGGTCACCCCGAGGGCCCGGCCGCGCGGCACGATGGTGACCTTGCGGACGGGGTCGGCGCCGGGCTGGAGCATGCCCAGGAGGGCGTGGCCGCTCTCGTGGTAGGCGGTGCGGCGACGGTCCTCCTCGGGCATGACCAGGGTGCGTTCGGCGCCCAGCTGCACCTTCTCCAGGGCCTCCGAGAGCTCGGACTGGGTCACCTGCTCCTGTTTGCGCTTGATCGCGAGCAGTACGGCCTCGTTGGCGAGATTGGCCAGATCCGCACCTGTCATGCCCGGGGTGGTGCGGGCCACCTGGGTCAGGTCCACCTCGGGGGCGAGCGGAATCCCGCGGGTGTGGATCCGCAGGATGGCCTCGCGTCCGCCGCGGTCCGGCGGGGAGACGTTGACCACCCGGTCGAAGCGGCCGGGCCGGGTCAGCGCCGGATCCAGGATGTCGGCACGGTTCGTCGCCGCGATGACGACCACGCCCTCCGACCCGGAGAAGCCGTCCATCTCGGTGAGGATCTGGTTCAGCGTCTGCTCACGCTCGTCGTGGCCGCTCACCGAGGCGCCGCCGCCCCGGGCCCGCCCGATCGTGTCGATCTCGTCGATGAAGATGATCGACGGGGCCACCTTGCGCGCCTCGCCGAACAGCTCGCGCACGCGGGAGGCGCCGACGCCCACGATCATCTCGATGAACTCCGAGGCGGAGGCCGAGAAGAACGGCACGCCCGCCTCACCCGCCACGGCCCGCGCCAGCAGCGTCTTGCCGGTGCCGGGCGGCCCCGCGAGCAGCACGCCGCGCGGCATCTTCGCGCCCATCCTGCGGTAGACGTCCGGGTGCTCCAGGAAGTCGACGACGTCGTCCAGCTCGCCCTTGACCTCGTCGATGCCCGCCACGTCGGCGAACGTGTTGCGCTGCGTGCCCGGCTGGAGCTCGACCGGCCTCGGCGGCGCCTTGCGGCCGAGCATGCCCCCGGCGCCGCCCAGGCCGCCCGCGCGCAGCCGCCGTGCGAAGAAGATCCACACCGCCGCCAGCACCACCAGTGGCGCGAGGGAGAGCAGCAGGTTGGACAGCAGGCTGCGCTGCTGCACCACCGGCTGCGCGGTCACCGTGACGCCATGGCTGCTCAGGCTCCGCCAGAGGTTGTCGTCCGCGAAGGCCGGGCGCTGCGTCTTGAACTTGGTGTACTGGCCACCGCCCTCGGGGTTGCCACGGGCGCTCTTGAGCTGCCCCTGGATCGCGTCGCCCTTGGAGTAGATCTTGGCGACGTTGCCCGCGTCGACCTGCCTGCTGAACTCCGTGTACGAGATCGTCGGCTCGTTGCCCTGGCCGAGGTAGTTCAGCCCGACGTACGCCAGCAGGAAGACGATCACCGCGGTGACGGCCAGCCCCCACCACCGGCCGCGCGGCCATCTGCCGCCGGGCCGCCGCGGCGCCTCGTCCGGGGTGCCCTCGGTGCGCCACGGGCGGTCGGGGACCCTGGGGGGTGGCCCGGCGTTGCTCATATCTGGACGTTACGGCACACAGCGGGCCATGGCACGCGCTGAGGGCGCCCCTTCGCGGAAGGGGCGCCCTCAGTCTCGTACCGCGTGGGTGCGTGTCAGCCCATGAACTTCTTGAACTCGTCCGGGAGTTCGAAGTCCTCCCCGGCCTGCTGGCCCGGCAGGCCGAAGGCACCGGCGCCCTGGGCTCCGGCGGCGCGGCGGGCAGCCGCCTCCTGCTCCTGCTGCTTGCGCTTCATCGGGTTGCCGGAGCGCTGCTTGCCCTTGGCCTGCTTGGGCTGCTTCTTGCTCCGGCCGGGGCCACCGCCCATGCCCGGGATCCCCGGCATGCCGGGCATGCCGCCGCCCTGGGCCATGCGGGACATCATCTTGCGGGCCTCGAAGAACCGCTCGACCAGGCCCTTCACCGCGCTGACCTCGACACCGGAACCCCTGGCGATACGGGCGCGGCGCGAGCCGTTGATGATCGTCGGGTCCTGGCGCTCGCCCGGGGTCATCGACTTGATGATCGCGCCGACCCGGTCGACTTCCCGCTCGTCCAGGTTGTTGATCTGGTCCTTGATCTGACCCATGCCGGGCAGCATGCCGAGCAGCTTGCTGATGCTGCCCATCTTCCTGACCTGCTCCATCTGGGCCAGGAAGTCGTCCAGGGTGAAGTCCTGGCCCTTCTTGGACGCCAGCTTGGAGGCCATCTTCTCGGCCTCTTCCTGACTGAACGTCTTCTCCGCCTGCTCGATCAGGGTGAGCAGGTCACCCATGTCGAGGATGCGGGAGGCCATCCGGTCCGGGTGGAAGGCGTCGAAGTCCTCGAGCTTCTCGCCGTTCGACGCGAACATGATCGGCTTGCCGGTGATCTGGCGGATCGACAGGGCAGCGCCACCGCGGGCGTCGCCGTCGAGCTTGGAGAGCACCACGCCGTCGAAGCCGACGCCGTCGCGGAAGGCCTCCGCGGTGTTGACCGCGTCCTGACCGATCATGGCGTCGACGACGAAGAGGATCTCGTCGGGGCTGACGGCGTCGCGGATGTCCGCGGCCTGCTGCATCATCTCCTGGTCGATGCCCAGGCGGCCGGCGGTGTCCACGATCACGATGTCGTGGACCTTGGTCCGCGCGTGCTCGATGGAGTCCTTGGCGACCTTCACCGGGTCACCGACGCCGTTGCCCGGCTCCGGCGCGTACACCGCGACACCGGCCCGCTCGGCGACCACGCTGAGCTGGTTCACGGCGTTCGGCCGCTGGAGGTCGGCGGCGACCAGCAGGGGCGAGTGCCCCTGCTCCTTCAGCCACCGGCCGAGCTTGCCCGCGAGCGTGGTCTTACCGGCGCCCTGGAGACCGGCGAGCATGATCACGGTGGGCGGCTGCTTGGCGAAGCGGAGACGGCGGGTCTCACCGCCGAGGATGGTGACGAGCTCGTCGTTGACGATCTTCAGCACCTGCTGGGCGGGGTTCAGCGCCCGGGAGACCTCGGCGCCGAGCGCCCGCTCCTTGATGTTCTTGATGAACGTCCGCACGACGGGCAGCGCCACGTCCGCCTCGAGGAGCGCGATGCGGATCTCACGGGCCGTGGCGTCGATGTCCGCCTCGGAGAGCCGTCCCTTGCCGCGCAGGTTCTTGAAAGTCGCTGAGAGGCGATCGGAAAGAGTATCGAACACGGCGGCGTCGGTCCTCGGAGTCGGGGGCAGTCTGAGCGTCTTCCAGGGTATCCGGCCGCGCAAGACAATCGTCCCCGCCTGTCCAGAAGGTCACGCCCGCAGTGCCTCCTCCAGCGCACGCGCCACCGAAGCCGCCTCCTCACCCGGCAGCGGAGCACCCTTGGGCGCGGTGACGTAGAAGGCGTCGACGGCGTTGGATCCCAGGGTCGACACATGCGCGCTGCGCACCCGTACGCCCGCGTCCTCCAGCGCCTGCCCGATCCGGAACAGCAGCCCGGGCGCGTCCTGGGCGCGGACCTCGATCACCGTGGCGTGGTGGGAGGCGGCCGGGGCGACCGTGACCCGCGGGGGCGGGGCCACCCGGCCACGGCGTCGGGGGTAGGCGGCGTCGCGTTCGGCGAGACGGCCGGCGATGCCGAGGCTGCCGTCGAGGACGCGTACGAGATCCGCGCGCAGCCGGGCCGCCTGGGGCAGGGAGCCGTACTCCGCGGCCACCCGCCAGTTCAGGAGCAGCACCGAACCCTCCTCGAAGCCGCCCGGCAGCTCCAGTGCGCGCAGTTCCGCGGTCCGGACGGTCAGGCGGTGCATGGCGAGGACACCGGCGACGGCGGGCAGGACGCCGGGCTGGTCCGGTACGGCGATGACGAGCTCCACGCCGAGAGGCTCGGGCTCGCCCGACGGTTCCTCGGCCGGCGGCTCGGTCTGGGCGCGCAGTGCGAGGACCGGCCCGCCGGTGCGGAAGGCCTCGACGGCGAGCCGCTCCTGTTCTGCGGTGGGCGCGGCGGCCTCGGGTTCGTCGGGGGCGTCCCCGGCGAGGACGGCGGAGACCCGCTTGACCAGGTCGGCGACGAGGGAGCCCCGCCAGGAGGACCACGCGGCCGGGCCGGTGGCCAGCGCGTCCGCCTCGGTGAGGGCGTGCAGCAGTTCCAGCGTGCTCTGGGTACCGACGGCCTCGGCGACCGACTGGACGGTGGCCGGGTCCTCCAGGTCGCGCCGGGTGGCGGTGTCGACGAGGAGGAGATGGTGGCGTACGAGGGCGGACAGTACGGCCACGTCGGCGCGGTCGAAGCCGATCCGGGCCGCGACGTCCTTGGCGATGATCTCGCCGGCCACGGAGTGGTCGCCGGGCCAGCCCTTGCCGATGTCGTGCAGCAGCGCGGCGACCAGGAGCAGGTCGGGGCGGCTGACGCGGCGGGTCAGCTCGGAGGCGCGGACGGCGGTCTCGATCAGGTGCCGGTCGACGGTCCAGAGGTGGACGGCGTTGCGCTGCGGGCGGCAGCGGACCCGCTCCCAGTCGGGCAGCAGCCTGGTGATCAGGCCCTCGGCCTCCAGTGCCTCCCAGACGTCCACCGTCGGGCGGCCCGAGCCGAGCAGGGTGACCAGCTGCTCGCGCGCCTCGGCGGGCCAAGGCGTGGGCAGGGGCCGCCCATGGGCCGCCATGCGGCGTACGGCGTGCAGGGAGAGCGGGAGGCCGGCCTGTGCGGCGGCGGCCGCGGCACGCAGCGGCAGCACGGGGTCGCGTTCGGGGCGTGCGGCGCGGGCGAGCACCACCTCGCCGTCCTGCTCCACGACCCCCTCGGCCAGCGGAGACCGCTCGGGGGCCGGCTTGCCGCCGCCCAGCATGGCGCGCAGGCGCGGCCGTACGGCGCGCGACCGCAGCACGCGCCCCACTTCGCGCCAGGTGACGTCGCTGGCGTACGAGATGACCCGTGCGGCCTCGTACACCTGGCGCAGCAGGGTGTCGGCGTCGAGCAGGCCGAGTTCGGCGGCCACCTGGTCCTGCTCCTGCAGCGCCAGCCGGTCGGTGGCCCGGCCCGTGGCCAGGTGCAGGGCGTCGCGTACGTCCAGCAGGCGCCGCCGGGCGTCCGCGAGGCCCTCGCGCGGGGCGTCGGCCAGCCAGGAGGCGGCGACCGCGCGCAGGGCGGTGGCGTCACGCAGACCGCCCCTCGCCTCCTTGAGGTCGGGCTCCAGCAGGTACTGGAGCTCGCCCTGGCGTTCGGCGCGCTCGGCGCACAGCTCCTGGAGTTCGGGGAGACGTTTCGGCGCCTGGTTGCGCCAGTCGGCGAGCACCGTGGTGCGCAGTCCGGCGGTGAGGCCGAGGTCACCGGCGAGATGGCGGGCGTCGAGGAGGCCGAGCTGGACCTTGAGGTCCTCGCCGGCCGTCTTGCGGGCCTCGGCCGGGGTGCGCACGGAGTGGTCGAGGGCGAGGCCGAGGTCCCAGACCGGGTACCAGAGCCGGTCGGCGAGGGCGGCCACCGCCTTGGTGTCGCCGCCGTCGTGCAGCAGGAGCAGGTCGAGGTCGCTGCGCGGGGACAGCTCGCCGCGCCCGTAGCCGCCGACCGCGACGAGGGAGACGCCCCCCAGTCCGTCCAGTCCGTCGGCCGCCGCGCTGAACAGCCCCGACAGCCAGTCGTCGGTCAGCTCGGCGAGGGCGGTACGGCGCGGCGGCCCGGACCGCGCCCCCTCACCGAGGAGGCGCAGCCGGGCCGCCGCGTAGCCGCTGGGTCCCGAGTCATCCGCTTCGTTCCGCACATCCGTACTCGTCACCCAGCCGCTCCTGACTGTATGCAGATGGTTCTGTACTACAGCGCGTCCGGGCCGCGCTCGCCGGTCCGTACCCGTACGGCCGTCTCGACCGGCAGGGACCAGACCTTGCCGTCACCGATCTTGCCGGTGCGGGCCGCCTTGACGACGACCTCGATCAGCTGTTCGGCGTCGTCGTCCTCGGCCAGCACCTCGATGCGGATCTTGGGCACCAGGTCGACGGTGTACTCGGCACCGCGGTAGACCTCGGTGTGGCCCCGCTGACGACCGTAACCGCTCGCCTCGGTGACCGTCAGCCCGTGGACGCCGAAGGCCTGGAGGGCCTCCTTGATCTCGTCGAGCCGGTGGGGCTTGACGACGGCGGTGATGAGCTTCATGCGTCCACCTTCTTGCTCTGCGCGGCGGCGGCCAGGGCCGAACCGCCGACGGATCCGACGACACCGCCGCCGGCGCCGCTGAAGTCGTATGCGGTCTCGGCGTGCTCGGCCTGGTCGATGCCGGACACCTCCTCGTCCTCGGTGACCCGCATGCCGATGGTCTTGTCGAGGAGGAAGGCGAGGACGGCGGAGACGATCAGGGAGTAGGCGAGGACCGCGCCGACACCGGCGCACTGCTTCCACAGCTGGGTGAAGGTGTGGTCGCCGTAGAGGACACCGGTCGCGGTGGACTGGCCCTTGCCGGTGGCGAAGAAGCCGATGAGCAGGGAGCCGATGATGCCGCCGACCATGTGGACGCCGACGACGTCGAGGGAGTCGTCGTAGCCGAACCGGAACTTCAGGCTGACGGCCGCGGCGCAGGCGACACCGGCGATGGCGCCGACGGCGATCGCGCCGAGCGGGGAGACCGCGCCACCGGACGGGGTGATGGCGACCAGACCGGCGACCGCGCCGGAGGCGGCGCCCAGCGTGGTGAACGCGCCGTGGCGGATCTTCTCGTAGGCGAGCCAGGCCAGCATGGCGGCGGCGGTGGCGACCTGCGTGTTGACGAACATCAGCGCGCCGACGCCGTCGTCGTTGCCGAGCCACGAGCCAGCGTTGAAGCCGAACCAGCCGAACCACAGCAGACCGGCACCGAGCATGACCAGCGGGAGGCTGTGCGGGCGCATCGGGTCCTTCTTGAAGCCGACACGCTTGCCGATGACCAGGATGACGCCGAGGGCGCCGGCACCGGCGTTGATGTGGACCGCCGTACCACCGGCGAAGTCGATCACACCGAGCTTGTAGGCCCAGCCGTCGGCGCCCCACACCCAGTGGGCGACCGGGACGTAGACGACCGTGAGCCACAGGGCGACGAACAGCGACCAGGCCGAGAACTTGACGCGGTCGGCGAGGGCGCCGCTTATCAGGGCCGGCGTGATCACCGCGAACATCAGCTGGAAGACCATGAAGACGAAGATCGGGATGGTGTAGCCGTCCCACAGCTCCGTCAGGCCGATGTTGCTGAGGCCGAACCAGTCGGTGTTCCAGCCGATGAGGCTGTTGTGCGTGCCGAAGGCGAGGGAGAAGCCGTAGAGGACCCACAGGATCGTGACGATCCCGATGCTGATGAAGCTCATCATCAGCATGTTCAGGGTGCTCTTGACGCGGACCATGCCTCCGTAGAAGAAGGCGAGTCCGGGTGTCATGAGCAGCACCAGGGCGGAACAGATGAGCATGAAGCCTGTGTTCGCGGAGGACAGCTTGGGTGCCTCCGCGGCAAGCGTGATGGCTGGTGCCATCGGCGTCTCCTCGTCGATTGGTACGGCCCCGTGCGGGCGAAGCCTTGAGCGGTCCGGTCAGTGAGGGGTGGGCCGGTTATGCGCCATGAGATTGGCGCAGCGCGGTTTCGGTGGAAGCCCCTCGTTGTTTCGCCGGGGTGACGAAGACGCCCTGCGTGTTACGCGTAGGTGAAGTGCGAGATGCCGCCCGCGCCGATCGTTATCGTGGCGCAACCTTGGGCGGAGACGACCGCAACCATCAATTGAGGAACCCACACGGCGGTCAGCCACGTCCGCGAGAGCGACGCCGGTTTAGGCGCACAGGGGAGACCGGCCGCGGGCGGCCTTCCGATGACCTGGCATGGGGGAGCCGAGTCGGACAGTTCGGGAGGGCCGGCCGCGGCCGGGGTTTCGCGGGGTCAGACCGCTTCGGCGGTCTCCGGGAGGTCGACGGCGAGCTGCTCGCCGAGCTCGATGACCTCGGTGAGGTCGCCGAAGTCACGGACGGCGGTGTCGACGGTCTTTCGGATACGGGTGTTCACCCGCTCGGAGCGGACCTTCTTGGCGACCTGCATGGCCTGCGAGGCCAGCACCGCGCTCTGCTCGGGCTCGCGGCGCAGCAGGTGCACGGTGGCCATGCCGATGAGATTGAGCGCGTACGACCGCTGGTGCTCGTGGTCCTTGGCGAACAGTTCCACGGCCCGCTGCATCAGCGGCTCGGCCTCGGAGGCGTAGGTGGGGCTGCGGCCCGCGACATAGGCGAGGTCGCGGAAGGAGTGGGAGTTCTCCGCGTACAGCTCGGCCTCGGAGAAGAAGCGGATCCAGTCGGGGTCGGGATCGTCCCACTCGTCGGCCTCGGCGAAGGTGTCCTCGGCCATCCGCACCGCCCGCTTGCACTTGCCGGGCTGGCCCATGTTGGCGTAGGCGCGGGCCTCCATCGCATACAGCATGGCCTGGGTGCGCGGGCCGGCGCAGTCGCGGCTGCCGTACTGGGCGAGGTGGATCAGTTCCAGAGCGTCGTCGGGCCGGCCGAGGTGGATCATCTGGCGGCTCATGCTGGACAGGACGTACGAGCCGAGCGGCTTGTCCCCGGCTTCCTTGGCGGCGTGCAGGGCGAGGACGAAGTACTTCTGCGCGGTGGGCTGGAGCCCGACGTCGTACGACATCCAGCCCGCGAGTTCGGCGAGCTCGGCGGCGACCTGGAAGAGCTTGCGGGTGGTGGCCTCGGGCTGGGGTTCCTGGAGGAGGTCGGTGACCTCGTGCAACTGGCCGACGACGGCCTTGCGGCGCAGGCCGCCGCCGCACTGCGCGTCCCACTGCCGGAACATCATCGTGGTGGTCTCCAGCAGGTCCAGCTCCGGCATGGACAGCCGGCCCGGGCGGCGGGGCTCGGCGGCGGGCCCGGCCTGGTGCGGGACGGCCATGGACGGCGAGGGGACGAGCCAGCGCTGCATCGGCTCGATGAGGGACGGGCCCGCGGACAGGCCCAGCGAGGTTCCGAGGAAGCCGCGCCGCGCCAGCATCAGGTCGCTGCGCGAGAACTCGCTGAGCAGTGCCACCGTCTGCGGGCCCGTCCAGGGCAGGTCCACGCCGGATGCGGAGGGTGACTGGCGGACGGCGCGCAGACCGAGGTCCTCGACGGAGACGACGCAGCCGAACCGCTCGGAGAACAGCTCGGAGAGGATCCTGGGGATCGGCTCGCGCGGGTTCTCACCGTCCAGCCAGCGGCGCACCCGTGAGGTGTCCGTGGAGATGTGGTTGGCGCCCAACTGGCGGGCTCGGCGGTTGACTTGGCGGGCGAGCTCGCCTTTGGACCAGCCGCTGCGCACGAACCACGAACCGAGCAGCTCGTTGGGGCGCTTGTCAGCGTTCGTCCCACTACCGCCGTTGCCGCTCACTGGAACGCCCCCACTCCCTGAGACCACTTGTCGCCGACTGCGCCAAGCCTTATCAGAATGCCGGTAAATACGGCCTCCCGTCCGGCGGTTGCCACCCTTCGAACGAGATGCCGACTTGCCTCCGGCATACCCACGAGTGCATGTGCCCCCAGGACTCGTGCACACACCGTAATCCTACGATCACTGACGCAGCCACGACGATCCCGGAAACGCCACCATTCGCCACCCCTTCGAATGAACTAACGGTCGGCCAGGCGCGATTCACTTGACACAGGACGGCGGGAAGTGATGAAGCGATGCATCCAGGGGCGCGCGCGGCCGGGCGTACGACCCCGAGCGCTTCCGGACGCCGTCCGCCGCAAGCGGGAAACCGTCCGCAACGAGCGGGAAGAGCGCGAAGAGAGGGAAGGCGGAGCGTGACGGTCACTTTCCGTTTCCGTCTCATTCCGCCGCGTAACCACCGGCGCGTTGGACCCGTTGGAGGGGGCATGGAGTTCACGATCGGCGGCATCCGCGAGATCCGCTCCGGCGCACGTCGGCGCGGCCGCTCGTCGGAGTGCACCGCCGTCGCCGAGTTCACCGGACTGTGGGGCTGGGACGTGGTGCCCGGCGCGCGGGCCTCGGCGGGCGCCTGCTCCTGCGGCCTCACCGACTGCCCCGCCCCGGGTGCGCACCCTCTCGCGTTCGCGCCGCGGGTCTGTGCCGGGGCCACGCTGGACGAGGCGACCAAGGCCTGGGCCGAGTTCCCGGGCGCCGCCGTGATGCTGCCGGTCGGGCGGGCGTTCGACGTGATCGAGGTCGCCGAGCCGGCCGGCCGCCGGGCGCTGGTCCGCCTGGAGCGCATGGGCATCCCCCTCGGCCCGGTCACCGCGACCCCCGACGGCCGAGCCCACTTCTTCGTCGCTCCCGGCGCCGCCGCGGAGCTACCCGCGCTGCTGTACCGGATGGGCTGGGACGCCCCCGCCGCCCTCGACCTTCGCGGCCTCGGCCCCGGTACGCACATCACCGCACCGCCCTCCGACCAGGCCGGCCTGGGCCCGGTGCGCTGGCTGCGGCCACCCGCGCTGGACGCCGCGACCAAGCCTCCGGCGGCCCGGCTGCTCCTGGGCACGCTGGCGTACGTGGCACACCGGTCACGGGCCTAGGGCCTGTCTGACAATTCCCGTCGTCCGCCCGAAGGGCGGACCCCGGCACCGCCCCGCTCGAACGGCGAAGCGCCCGTCCCCGGCTGTGGTTCGGGGGCGGGCGCTTCGTGGGTCACGTGCCGGCGTCGGCAGGTGGGTGGGGTCACTCGCCGATAAGGGCGTCAACGAACGCCTCCGGCTCGAACGGCGCCAGGTCGTCCGCGCCCTCGCCGAGACCGATCAGCTTGACCGGCACGCCCAGCTCGCGCTGGACCGCGACCACGATGCCACCCTTGGCGGTACCGTCCAGCTTGGTCAGCACGATGCCGGTGATGTCGACGACCTCGGCGAAGACGCGGGCCTGCACGAGACCGTTCTGGCCGGTGGTGGCGTCGAGGACGAGCAGCACCTCGTCGAGCGGCGCGTGCTTCTCGACCACGCGCTTGACCTTGCCGAGCTCGTCCATGAGACCGGTCTTGGTGTGCAGCCGGCCGGCGGTGTCGATGAGGACGACGTCGACCCCCATCTCCTTGCCCTCCTTGACCGCGTCGAAGGCGACGGAGGCGGGGTCGCCGGCCTCGGGCCCGCGCACGGTGTAGGCGCCCACGCGCTCGCCCCAGGTCTGCAGCTGGTCGGCGGCGGCGGCCCGGAAGGTGTCGGCCGCGCCGAGGACGACGGTGCGGCCGTCGGCCACCAGGACACGGGCGAGCTTGCCGGTGGTGGTGGTCTTGCCGGTGCCGTTGACGCCCACGACCATCACGATGCCCGGCTTGCGGTCCTCGGGTTCCGTCTTGACCGTGCGGTCGTACTCGGTGCCGACCAGCTTGACCAGCTCTTCGCGCAGCAGGCCGCGCAGCTCCGCGGGGGTGCGGGTGCCGAGCACCTTGACCCGCTCACGCAGTCGTTCGACCAGCTCCTGGGTGGGCAGCACGCCGACGTCGGCGGTGAGCAGCGTGTCCTCGATCTCCTCCCAGGTCTCGTCGTCGAGGTGCTCGCGGGAGAGCAGGGTGAGCAGGCCCTTGCCGAGGGCGTTCTGCGAGCGGGAGAGGCGGGCGCGCAGCCGCACCAGGCGGCCGGCCGTGGGCTCCGGGATCTCGATCGCGGGAGCCTCGGCGGCGGGGGGCTCCTCCACGACGACCGGTGCCGGGCCGCCCGGGAGGTCCACCTCCTCGATCGTCCGGCGCGGCTCCTCGCGCGGCGTCTCGGCCTCGTCGCCGACATGCGGCTCGGCCGGGGGCGCGGTGATGTCGGGCGTGCTGGGGGGCGGCGGGGGCAGCGGCTTCTTCCGCCTGCTGCCGACGACGAGCCCACCGAGCGCGGCGAGCACGACCACGGCGATGACTACAACAAGGATGATGGTTTCCATAACGGCACCAGTATCCATCCCTGCCACGGGCTCAGCCGGGCGGAGCGCTCCGGTGTGCCTCGTGCGCGAGCTCACGAGGGGGCCGTGTCACCCCCATGGCCATCTGACGCACCGTCAGCTACTGTCCCCGCACCGACCCCGCCCACCCGGTGAAGGGGGACCCCATGCCCGTCACGGTCGTGCGTTTCAACCTCGTCGAACCCGGTGCCTCCCCCGCCGCTCTCGGCGCCCGCTACCGGGCGGCCCTGGAGATGGCCGCGTACGCCGACGAGCGCGGTGTCACCATCGTGCAGACGGAGGAGCACCACGGGGCCGAGAACAACTGGCTGCCGTCGCCCTTCGTCTTCGCCGGCGCGGTGTTCGGGGCGACCCGGCGGATCGCGGTCACGGTGTCGGCGATCATCGGCCCGTTGCACGATCCGCTGCGGCTCGCGGAGGAGATCGCCGTACTGGACCTGCTGAGCGGCGGCCGGCTGGTCACGGTGGCCGGGATCGGGTACCGGCCCGAGGAGTACGCCCTGTTCGACGTGGACTGGAAGCGGCGCGGCCGGCTCCAGGACGAGCTGCTCGAGACCCTGCTCAGGGCCTGGACCGGCGAGGAGTTCGAGTACCGGGGGCGTACCGTGCGGGTCACCCCGCGCCCGCTCACCGAGCCGCACCCGATGCTCCTGGTCGGCGGTTCCTCCAAGGCCGCCGCCCGCCGGGCCGCGCGGCTCGGCCTGCCGTTCTTCCCGAGCGCGCACCTGCCCGAGCTGGATTCGTACTACAAGGAGAAGCTCGTCGAGTACGGCACCGAGGGCTGGACGATGATGCCCGCCGCCGAGACACCGCTGCTGCACATCGCCGAGGACCCGGACCGCGCCTGGGCCGAGTACGGCGGCCATTTCCTGCACGAGGCGCGGACGTACGCCTCCTGGCAGTCCGCCGGCACCCGCTCGGCGGTGCGGTCGGCGGCCACGACGGTGGAGGAGCTGCGGGCGGAGGGCGTGTACCGGATCCTCACGCCTCAGGAGTGCGTGGCGCAGGGACTGGACAACCTCGTGCTGCACCCGCTGGCGGGCGGGATGCCGGTGGCGGAGGGGTGGCGGAGCCTGCGGCTGTTCGCGGAGCGGGTGGTTCCGGCGCTGGGTGGCTGACCTGCGGCGATATCCGGTGGCGCGTGCGGCCGCGGTGCTGGTCACCTGGGCCCATGAGCCTTTGCGTGGACGTGGTCGTCCGGGGACCGAACGGCGAGCTCGATGTGCTTGACGTGCCCGAGGGGTGCAACGACTCGGCCGGGTTCGAGTCCTGGCGCTGGGAGGTATGGGGATCGGAAGTGGTGCGTTCACTCGGGGCACGCCGTCTTCCCGTGCTGGCCGACGGCGGCTGGCTGGAGGTCCCGACCGAGGAGCTGCCGCTGTTCCTGGAGGAGATCACCCTGTTGCGTGCCCACGTGGACGTGATCTGCGCGGCGGTCGAGCTGCATCCGTCGTACATCGTCGGCCGCCTGGACGACATCGAGGCGGCGACCCTGCGCGCTCATAAGATCGGCGCCCGAGTCCTCATCTGGTGACCGCGCCCGCACGAGACCGCCGCCCCCGGTCCGGGCAGTGGCCGGGCCGGGGGCGGCGGGGAGTGCGAGGAGAGGGGCAGCGGGGACTTGGCCCTTCTCCTCGGGTTCGCGGGCCTGAGGCGAGGCTCAGCCCATCTCCTCCAGCGCCTTGCCCTTCGTCTCCTTGACGAACTTCAGGACGAACGGGATGGAGAGCGCGGCGCAGACCGTGTAGATCACGTAGGTCACGGAGAGGTTCCAGTCGGCCAGCGACGGGAAGCTCGCGGTGATGGCCCAGTTGGCGATCCACTGCGCTGCGGCGGCCACGCCCAGGGCGGCGGCGCGGATCTTGTTCGGGAACATCTCGCCGAGCATGACCCAGACGACCACACCCCAGGAGAGGGCGAAGAAGAGGACGAACACGTGGGCGGCGACCAGTGCGGTCCAGCCCTGGGCGGCCGGCAGCTTGCCGCCGACGAGGTCGTAGGAGAAGGCCCAGGCCTCCAGGGCGAGGCCGACGACCATGCCGACCGAGCCGATGATCGCGAGCGGCTTGCGGCCGATGCGGTCCACGAAGATCATCGCGATCACGGTGCCGAGGATGTTGATGATCGACGTCGTGAAGGAGTAGAAGAACGAGTCCGCCGGGTCGACGCCGACCGACTGCCACAGCGTCGAGGAGTAGTAGAACGCGACGTTGATGCCGACGAACTGCTGGAAGACCGACAGGCCGATGCCGACCCAGACGATCGGCTTGAAGAAGAAGCCACCGCCGAGCAGGTCGCGGAAGCTCGACTTCTCCTCGCGGTTCATGGCGTGCTCGATCTCGGCGACGCGGGCGGTCAGATCGACGTCCCCGCCCTCGACCTCGGCGAGGATCTCGCGGGCGCGGTCGTGCTTGCCGACGGAGATCAGGAAGCGCGGGGACTCGGGGATGGCGAAGGAGAGCAGACCGTAGAGGACGGCGGGGACGACCATGACGCCGAGCATGACCTGCCAGGCCTCCAGGCCCATCAGCTTGCCGCGCTGGTCGCCGCCGGCGGCGTTGAGCAGGCCCCAGTTGACCAGCTGGGAGACGGCGATGCCGACGACGATCGCGGCCTGCTGGAAGGAGCCGAGGCGGCCGCGGTAGGCGGGCGGGGCGACCTCGGCGATGTAGGCGGGGCCGATGACGGAGGCCATGCCGATGGCGAAGCCGCCGACGACGCGCCAGAAGGCGAGGTCCCACAGCGCGAAGGGCAGGGCGGAGCCGACGGCGCTGATCGTGAACAGGACGGCGGCGATCTGCATGCAGCGGATACGGCCGATCCGGTCGGCTATGCGGCCGGCGGTCGCGGCGCCGACGGCGCAGCCGATCAGGGCGACGGCGATGACCTGGGCCAGGGCCGCGGAGCCGATGTCGTAGCGGCCGCGGATGGCCTCGACGGCGCCGTTGATCACGGAGCTGTCGTAGCCGAAGAGGAAGCCGCCCATCGCTGCCGCCGCCGCGATGAAGATGACGTGCCCGAGATGATCGGGGTGAGCCGTCCTGGCTCCTGACTTGAGTGCCTGCTCTGTGCTGGTCACGTGTACAACTCCTCGGGCCGCCGGCAACGCTGCCGACGTGGGGGGGCGAGCCCTTCCGGTGAGACCTGAAGGTAAAAGCAACGTTGCAGAGACTATGCCTTCAAGTTCCGAAGTCAATGGGTCGAGTCGTGTGAGCTTCGAGATACACCGAGGCCTGATGTGTTCATTTCTTGAAGACCCTGTGAGGCAGGGGTGACGCGGGGGTGACCGTTACCGCAGCCGCTGCGAGATGACCTTCGACACGCCATCGCCCTGCATGGACACGCCGTACAGCGCGTCGGCGACCTCCATCGTGCGCTTCTGGTGCGTGATCACGATCAGCTGGGAGGCTTCCTGGAGCTCCTGCATGATCCGGATCAGCCGCTGGAGGTTGGTGTCGTCGAGGGCGGCCTCGACCTCGTCCATGACGTAGAACGGGCTGGGCCGCGCCTTGAAGATCGACACCAGCAGCGCGACGGCGGTCAGCGACCGCTCGCCACCGGACAGCAGCGACAGCCGTTTGACCTTCTTGCCCGGCGGACGCGCCTCGACGTCCACGCCCGTGGTGAGCATGTTGTCGGGGTCGGTCAGGACCAGCCGGCCCTCACCGCCGGGGAACAAGCGGCTGAACACGCCCTCGAACTCCCGGGCCGTGTCCCGGTAGGCCTCCGTGAAGACCTGCTCGACGCGCTCGTCGACCTCCTTGACCACCTGGAGCAGGTCGGCGCGGGTCTTCTTCAGGTCCTCGAGCTGCTCGCTGAGGAACTTGTGCCGCTCCTCCAGCGCCGCGAACTCCTCCAGGGCCAGCGGGTTGACCTTGCCGAGCTGCTGGTAGGCCCGCTCGGCGGCCTTGAGCCGCTTCTCCTGCTCGGCCCGTAGATACGGCCTCGGCTGGTTGCGCGGGTGTTCCGGGTCCTCCGGCAGCTGCTCGCCCTCGGCGGGGGGCGAGGGCGGCACCGGCAGGTGCGGGCCGTACTCGGCCACGAGCCCCGCCGGTTCGACACCGAGTTCCTCCAGAGCCTTGGTCTCCAGCTGCTCGATCCGCAGCCGCTTCTCTGCTCCTAGTACCTCGCCTCGGTGAACTGAATCCGTCAACTTGTCAAGCTCGGACTTCAGTTCGCGGCCCGTGTGCCGGGCGGCCGCCAGTTCCCGCTCGCGCAGCGCCTTGGCGGCCTCGGCGGCGGCGCGCTCCCGCTCGGCCCGGCCGAGGGACACCTCGACGTGCGCGAGCAGCTGGCGTGCGCCGGAAGCCACGGCTTCTGCGACGGCGGCCTCGTGCCGCAGCCGGGCCCGCCGCTGCTCCGCACGCGCGCGTGCCTCGCGTTCCGCGCGGGCGGCCCGGTCGAGCGAGTCGGCCCGTCCGGCCAGCCCCTTGACCCGCTCCTCGTGCGTACGAGCCTGGAGGCGGGCCTCCATCTCGGTCTGGCGGGCGTTGGCACCGTCGGCAGCGAGACGGTCCCGTACCGATGTGTCCGGCTCCTCCTCGACCGGCATCTCCTCGGCGACGGCGAGCCGCTCGGCGAGCTCCTCCGCCTCCTGGACGGCCTTGTCGAGCGCCTCCTGCGCGCGGGCCGCGGCCGCGGTGGACCGCTCGGCCTCGCCGGCGGCGCCGCGTGCCTGACCGGCGAGGCGGCCGAGCTGCTGGGCGACGGACGACTTCTCCCGGTCGGCCGCCCGGCGCCGCTCCCCCAGTTCCTCCACCAGCGCGACGCACTCCCCGCGCCGCTCGGCCGCCGCCCGCTGGTCCTCGGCCAGTTCCTCGCAGCGCACCGCCAGCTCCTCCAGCTCGGCGGCGGCCTCGTCCACGGAGGCCTGCACCTCCAGGAGACTGGGCGCACCGGCGGACCCGCCCTGCGCGAAGTGCGCGCCCAGCAGATCGCCTTCGGCGGTCACGGCGGTGAGGTCCGGGCGGGCGCCGACCAGATCCTCGGCGTCCTCCAGCGTGCCCACGACGACGACCCCGCGCAGCAGCCGGCGCACGGCGGGCATGAGCTCGGCGGGACCCCGGACGAGGTCCGCGGCGAGGGGCGGCTGGGCGGAACGGCCCGACTGCTCCGCGAGGCCGGGGCGTGGGTGCGGCATGACCTGGTCCGGCGAGGCACCGGCTGCGATGCCCTCCGGGTCGCCGGTACGGGCGCTCTGGCCGACGAGGGCACTTCCCGTGCGGGCGTCCGCCTCGCCCTGGGCCGCGCGGCGCCTCGCGGCGTCGTCGGTGGGAGTGCTCCGGTCGCCGGAGGCCGGACGCTCCGGCATTCCGGCCTCGCCGGTCCCTCGGCCCATGACACCGAGGTCCTCCGCCGCGGCTTCACCGCCACCGGCGTGCCGACCCTCGGCAGCCCCAGCGGTCCCTGCCGTCCCCGCCGCGTCCGGCGCTGTCGCCAGAAGCAAGGCCGCGCGGCCCGCGTCCTGTTTGCGCAGGAGGCGGATCGCGTCGGCCGCGGCGGACGGGGTCGTCACGGCGAGGGCGTCGGCGGCGGTGCCGAAGGCGGCGGCCAGGGGGGCCTCGTAGCCGGGTGTCACCGTCAGGAGTTCGGCGGCCGGGCCGAGCAGACCGGTGAGCCGGTCCTTCGCCGCCAGCAGCGCACCGGTGCCGTCCTTCCGGCGCAGGCCGAGGGCCAGCGCCTCGTGGCGGGCCTGGGTCGCGGCGCGCCTGCGTTCCGCCGCGGTGGCGGCCTCGCGGGCCGCGGACAGAGCAGTCTCCGCCTGGGCCAGCCGCTGCTTGGCGGCCTCGTGCCGCTCGGCGAGTTCGATGTCCCCGGCGTCGAGGCCGTCGACCTCGGCCTTGAGGGTCTCGTACTCCTCCTGCGCGCGGACCGCCCGTTCCTGGGCCTCGTCCCGTGCGGCGGCGAGGCGGTCGATCTCGGCCTGGGCGGAGGCGGCGCGGGAACGGGCGGCGTTGACCTGCCCGCTGAGCCGGGCCAGGCCCTCGCGGCGGTCGGCGATGGCACGGGCCAGGTCCTTGAGGCGGCGTTCCTCGGCGGCGAGTTCCCGCTCCAGCTCGGCCCGGTGGGCGACGGTGTCGTCGAGTGCGCGCTGGGCCGCCTCCAGGGCCGCCTCCAGCTCGGCCTCCTGCTCGCGGATCCGGGCGGCCTCGCGCTCCATGTCCTCGGGGTCCCGGCCGCGGCGTTCCTCGGGCGGCGCCGAGGTGGCGCTCTTGACCCGGGCGTCGGCCAGCGAGATCGTGCCGCGCACCCGCTCGGCGAGCTGGGAGAGCTCGTACCAGGTCTGCTGGGCGCGCTGCAGGCGCGGTGCCAGCTGCCGCACCTCGTCCTCGAGGAGGGCCTCGCGCTGGAGGGCCTTCTTCAATTCCTGCTCGGCGGCCTCCTTGCGCTCCTTGAGCGCGGCCTCGTCGGCGATCTCGGCCCGCAGGGCCTCGCGCAGCCGTACCAGGTCGTCGGCCAGCAGGCGCAGGCGCGCGTCCCGCAGGTCCGCCTGGATCACCGCCGCGCGGCGGGCGACCGCCGCCTGCCGGCCCAGTGGCTTGAGCTGGCGGCGCAGTTCGTCCGTGAGGTCCTGTACGCGCGCGAGGTTGGCCTGCATCGCGTCGAGCTTCCGCAGCGCCTTCTCCTTGCGCTTGCGGTGCTTGAGGACGCCGGCCGCCTCCTCGATGAAGGCGCGGCGGCCCATGGGGTCGGCGTGCAGGACGGAGTCGAGCTGGCCCTGGCCAACGATGACGTGCATCTCGCGGCCGATGCCGGAGTCGGAGAGCAGTTCCTGGATGTCGAGCAGGCGGCAGGTGTCGCCGTTGATCTGGTATTCACTGCCGCCGTTGCGGAACATTATCCGCGTGATGGTGACCTCGGCGTACTCGATGGGCAGCGCCCCGTCGGAGTTGTCGATGGTCAGGGACACCTCGGCGCGGCCGAGCGGCGGACGGCCGGTGGTGCCGGCGAAGATGACGTCCTCCATCTTGCCGCCGCGCAGCGACTTGGCGCCCTGCTCGCCCATGACCCAGCTGAGGGCGTCCACGACGTTGGACTTGCCCGAGCCGTTCGGACCGACGACACAGGTGATCCCCGGTTCGAACCGGAGTGTGGTGGCGGAGGCGAACGACTTGAACCCGCGAAGGGTCAGGGCCTTGAGGTGCACGCCGCCGGACTCTACCTTCCGGCGCTATCTCACTCCATGAACACCGGCAACCGCGCGGTTTCGCGCATGAACATGCAGGGCACACCAGACGTTAAAGAAGGTGAAAGGATGCGTGGGGGCAAGAAAGACGAGGGGCCGAAGACAGAGGCGCCAAGGGGGGCCAAGAAAGAAGGGACGCCGAAGCGTCCCTTGCAACTCTGACAACTCAAGCGGTTGATACGGGCAGCCCAACCACTGCATGTGCTGTCGTGAAGCGATGCAGTGATCAGGTGAGCGCAGGCTCCGCCTGGTGTGCGTCGATGCTCTCCATGATCCTGTCGTGAGAAGCGGCAGCCGTCAGCGCGTCGTTCTCCGCCTGGATCCGTCCGAGCTCGGATTCCAGGTCCTGTACGCGCTGCTGGAGCCGTCGCATCTCGGCAAGGAGTCGAGGGTCGGAGCCGCCGACGTAACCGAGAAGCGCCTTTGCCATGATGGATGGTCCTCCACACTGAGCGACCGACCGAAGCGGTGTGGGTCGTGAGGGATTCGCACCCGGAGTGCTTGGCACACTCGAGTGTTGCTCTGCTATTGCTACATGCCAAACAGCTAAGGTGCGCGGGGCTTTCAGCGTCTCACCAAAAAGTTTGACGGTCAACACGATCACGCCCCGGATTGGCGGGCAACCCGGCTGCGCGCGGCCGGAAAGCGGCGACGCTGCGACTCCTGCGGGACCCTCAGGGCGTGGCGATCATCTTTACGTGCGGAGCCTGCCACGGCAAGCGGTTCTTGGCAACTACCAGCCTATTTCTGCTCGGGGCAGGTGCCCGGGGCACATTCTTCCGCTTCGGCCTGCGGCTCTGCACGGAATGGAGTCAGCGGACCGCGAAGCCGTCGTAGCCGCCCCGGGGTGTGTCCCAGATCTCGGTGACACCGTCCACACGCCCGGGCGTGTCGCCGTCTTGCAGCCACTTCAGCAGTTCTTCGCAGGCCTCGCGCGAGCCCTCGGCGACCACCTGGACCCGTCCGTCCGCCAAATTGAGAGCAAAACCACTCAAGCCGCCGACCTCAAGGGCCCTCGCCCGCGTGAACCAGCGAAAACCCACGCCCTGCACGCGTCCACGCACCCAGGCGACCAGCCGTACATCCTCGCTCATGGGTGCAACCTAACCGGCCAATGTCTCTCGGGACACTTCGTCCCCCGGTGCCATGGAGTACCGTCCTCACCCAATGAATCTCATATGAAACTCACTCGATGGAGTGAGTCGGGTTGACCCTCAAGATCGTATAAGCGGGGTTGGCCGTGAGGGACGAGGAAGGCCAGGACATGGGACGCCACCGACGCGCCGCCGCCGGCACGGGCGGCCACGACTCGCAGGACTCGTACGCCGGCGACCGCGGCACCTTGGGCATCGCGCCCTACCTGAACCCGGAGGCGTACACCGACGCCCACCAGAAGTCCGAGGACTACCTGTACGCCACGGACGACGACTACGCGCACAGCACCGGCACGGTCGTCTTCCCGGAGGGCGGATACACCCCGTCGGGCGGGTCGTCGCGGGGCCGCCGCCGGAAGAAGAGGGCGGCGACGCCGGTGCGTACGGGCCTGCTGGGCGTGTCCGCCGCGGTCGCCCTCGGCACGGTGGCGGTGGCCACCGGCGCGGTGCCCGGGCTCGACAACTACCGGCTCGGCGGCGGCACCAGCGCCGGCGGCGACAAGGTGCAGGCCGCGGGCTCCCCCAGCAACACGGCGAGCGAGCAGGGCGGCACCTCGGCGACCGCCACCGACGGCCGGGCCGGCGGCTCCTCCACCAGCCGGGACAGCGACCGCTCGACCTCGCCGTCGAGCCCGTCGAGTCCGTCCGTCTCGCACTCCCCCTCCGCCTCGGCCTCCGCGTCCCCCTCCGCGCCGGCGTCCCCCAAGCCGACGAAGACGCCCTCGAAGAAGCCGCAGACCAAGATCCCCTCCCAGTCCAGGGCCACCCCGAGCCGCCCGGCCGCCAAGGCCCCGGCGAAGACCTCCGCGCCGGTGACGGTGTCGGCGGAGTCCGCCGCCGAGGCGGAGGTGCTGAAGCTGGTCAACGAGGAGCGGGCCAAGGTCGGCTGCAGCGCCCTGTCGGCGAACAGCTCACTGACCAAGCTCGCCGAGTCCTTCAGCTCGGACATGGCCGCGCGCGGCTTCTTCGACCACACCGACCCCGACGGCGCCACCCCGTGGGACCGTGCCGCGAAGGCCGGCATAACGGGCCTCGGCGGCGAGAACATAGCGCGGGGCCAGGCGGACGCGGCCGCGGTGATGGAGGCCTGGATGAACAGCCCGGGCCACCGGGCCAACATCCTGAACTGCGACTTCAAGACCCTGGGGGTCGGTGTCCACTACGGGTCCGGCGGGCCCTGGTGGACGCAGGACTTCGGCTACTAGGAGCCGGTCACGTACCAGGAGCCGGTCACGCCGCCGCGCGGCCGAGCGCGAACGCCCGTGCCGTCTCGGCCACCCGGCGTCCCAGGTGTTCCGCGGTGGCGATGTCGGCCTTGTGCACGGCGTCCGGGCCCTCGTCGGCGTTGGTCTGGGCGGCCGCGCCCAGGAAGACACCGAGGCGGTTGAGGTCGTTCTCGGAGGCGGTGGAGCTGTTCCAGCCGGGCAGCAGGCCGAGGCTGACCCAGTGCATGCCGAGCTGCGCGGCGAGGATCTGGAAGAACTGGAGCGTGTGCAGCTTGTCGCCGCTCTTGGAGGCGGAGTTGGTGAAGCCGGCCGCCAGCTTGTCCGTCCATTCCTGGGTGGCCCAGCGCCCGGAGGTCGCCTCGGCGAAGGCATGGAAGGCACCGCTCGCCGTGCCCATGTAGGTGGGCGAGCCGAAGACGATCGCGTCCGAGGCGTCGAGCAGCGCCCACTGCTCCTCGGTGATCTCGTCGACCTTGACCAGGTGCGCCTCGGCGCCGGCCTCGGCCGCACCGGCGCGGACCGCCTCGGCGAGGACGGCGGTGTGGCCGTAGCCGGAGTGGTAGGCGATGGAGACAACAGGGGTGGTCACGGGTGTCACTCCTCGATTGGACTGCTCAACAACACTAACTTCAGGAAAGCACTAACTGAAAGTTAGTGCAACCTGATGGTTAGCGCTGCCTTGGAGTACGCTTGAGGGCATGACCGTCACGCAGGAGAGCGCGGAGGAACAGAACCTCCCCTACAACGTGTTCGCGAAGGCGTGTCCCTCGCGCGGCACCCTGGAGCACGTCACCGGCCGCTGGGGTTCGCTCACCCTCGGCGCGCTGCACGAGGGCTCGCTGCGCTTCAACGAACTGCGCCGCCGTGTCGACGGCGTGAGCGAGAAGATGCTGTCGCAGACGCTGCAGGCGCTGGAGCGCGACGGCCTGGTGCACCGCGAGGCCCAGCCGACGAACCCGCCCCGCGTGGACTACGAACTGACGCCGCTGGGCCGCGAGGTGGCGACCCGTCTGCTGGACCTCATCCACTGTGTGGAGGGCCGGATGGACGAGGTACTTCGGGCCCGCGAGCGTTACGAGGCCACGCGCGGCGCCCGCTGACACTTCGGGCAGAAGTAGCTGGAGCGGTTCATCCACGCGCGGCGGCGCATGGGTGCCGCACACCTCCGGCAGGGCAGACCCTCCCGGCCGTACGCGTCCAGGGAGCGGTCGAAGTAGCCCGACTCGCCGTTCACGTTGACGTAGAGACTGTCGAAGCTGGTGCCGCCCACGGCGAGGGCCTCGTTCATCACGTCCCGGATGTGACCCAGGAGTTCAGTGGTGCGCGGGCGGGTGAAGGTGCCGGTGGGACGTTCGTAGTGCAGACGGGTGCGCCAGAGCGCCTCGTCCGCGTAGATGTTGCCGACGCCGCTGATCAGCGACTGGTCCAGCAGGGCCCGCTTGATGGTGGTCCGCTTCCGGCGCAGCGCCTGGTGGAAGTCCTCGTCGTCGAACATCGGGTCGAGGGGGTCACGGGCGATGTGCGCGATGACGTCCGGCAGGCCGTCGGGGGTGGTGTCGTGCAGCGAGAGACCGCCGAAGGTGCGCTGGTCGACGAAGCGGAGTTCGGTGCCGAGCGCGTCGGCGAAACGGACACGGATCCTGAGGTGCTTCTCGTCCGGCACCGTGTCCGGCTGGACCAGCAGCTGTCCGCTCATCCCGAGGTGCGCGAGGATCGCCTGCCGGGTGTCCTCCAGCGGCAGCCACAGATACTTCCCGCGGCGGCTGGGCGTGCCCATGCGATGCCCCTTGAGCCGGTGCGCGAAGTCGTCCGCACCGGCCAGGTGACGGCGTACGGCACGGGGGTGCAGCACCTCGGCGTCGGCGACGGCACGGTGGGCGACCCACCGCTCCAGGCCACGCCGTACGACCTCGACCTCGGGCAACTCGGGCATCGGGACCCCCGTGGACAGCCGGTGGACGATCCGAGCGCCCGCCCCTGGACGGGGGCGGGCGCTCGGCTCTTACTGTTTCTTACTGCTCTTGTCAGGCGGAAGCGGATGCCTCGTCGTCGGCGCCCGCGTCGATGTCGACGGCGTCGGCCGCCGCCTTGACGCGCTCGTCCGCCGCGGCCCGGATGGACCGCCACGCGGACTCGGCTGCCTGCTGCTCCGCTTCCTTCTTGCTGCGGCCGGTGCCGGTGCCGTACGAGACGCCTCCGACGCGGGCAGCAGCAGTGAAGGTCTTCTCGTGATCGGGGCCGGTCTCCGTGACCAGGTACTCGGGCACGCCGAGTCCCTCCGTCGCGGTGAGCTCCTGGAGGCTGGTCTTCCAGTCCAGGCCGGCTCCGAGGTTCGAGGACTTCTCGATCAGCGGGTCGAAGAGCCGGTGCACCAGCTCGGACGCCGAATCGAGGCCCTGGTCGAGATAGACCGCGCCGATCACCGCTTCCAGGGTGTCGGCAAGGATGGACGCCTTGTCCCGGCCGCCCGTGCCCTCTTCACCGCGGCCGAGCCGGATGAAGGAACCCAGGTCGAGACCGCGACCCACCTCCGCCAGCGCACGCGAGTTCACCACCGCTGCCCGCAGCTTGGCCAGCTGGCCTTCGGGCAGGTCGGGGTGAGTGTTGTACAGCGTGTCCGTGACGACGAGGCCGAGGACGGAGTCACCGAGGAACTCCAGCCGCTCGTTCGTCGGCAGACCGCCGTTCTCGTACGCGTAGGAACGGTGGGTCAGCGCGCGCACCAGAAGGGCGGACTCGAGCTTGTAGCCGAGCCGCCCTTCCAGAAGCGTGTGGGACGAGGCCGTGTTGTCCGCCGGACGACCCGCGCGTTGACGGGAAGTGTGTTCCTTCGGATCAGACATCACACCTGTCACCAGCCGCTCAGACCTCGAGGACCTGGCGCTTGTTGTAGGTGCCGCAAGACGGGCACGCGATGTGCTGCTGCTTGGGCTCGTGGCAGCGCTCGCACGCAACCAGGGTGGGGACCGCAGCCTTCCACTGCGACCGGCGGTGGCGCGTGTTGCTGCGCGACATCTTCCGCTTCGGAACAGCCACGGCTACTTCTCCTGCTTCTCGTCGACGCCCGCTTCCGCGTCAGCGCCGCTCATCTCGTCCTTCTCGCCGTCCTTCATGGAACCGGCGAGTCCCTGCAAAGCCGCCCAACGGATGTCGACGGCGTCATGATGGTGGTCCGGGTCGTCCGCGAGCCGCGCTCCGCACTCGGAGCACAGGCCCGGGCAGTCTTCCTGGCACACCGGCTGCATCGGCAGTGCGAGCACCACCGCATCGCGCAGCAGAGGTTCGAGGTCGAAAAGTCCGTCCTCGAGGAAGAACCTGTCCTCGTCGTCCTCGGCGTCGTCGCCCGGTTCCGCGATCACACGGCCCCGGTCGTCGGCGTCAGGGTACGTGAACAGTTCCTGGAAGTCCGCTTCGAGCTCCAGCCCGACCGGCTCCAGACACCTTACGCACTCCCCCTCGGCCGTGGCACGGGCGGTGCCCGTGACGAGCACCCCTTCCATGACCGACTCGAGCCGGAGTTCGAGCTCGACCGGGGCGCCTTCCGGCACTCCGATGACTCCCTGGACACCGAAGTCCTTGGGGGCGTCGATCGTGCGGGTCAGGCGCTGCAGGGCACCAGGACGCCGCCCCAGTTCGTGTGTGTCGAACACGAGGGGGTTGCGGTGGTCGAGGTGCGCGTTGGAGGCCATTCCTGCTTTCGATCTTCGAGCTCAGAGGGACACCGCCCGGAGAGTGTCGCCGGGGCAGCGTTGATCGCGGACGTGCACGCGACCGAAGAGCCAGGATACTGGACCTTTCGCTGACAGCCCAATCGGGGCTGTCACTACAGTCCGCGCTCCTGCTCGTACGCCCGCAGCTGCTCGGCGCTGATCATGCTGGTGTCGAAGAGGCTGGTCTCGTCGAGTTCGTAGCCCTGCTGGGACTGCTGGGGCTGGTGGGCCTGCTGAGGCTCCTGAACGTGCTGCCCGGCGTTCGGGTCGTAGCCGGTGTGCTGGTCGTAGCCGCCCTGGCCGCCCTGGTACGCATAGGGGTCGGCCTGCTGGTAGCCGTACGGGTCCTGCTGGCCGTAGCCGTGCTGCTGCGGGAAGCCTCCGTAGGGGTCGGGCTGCTGCTGGTATCCGTAGGCCGGCTGCTGCTCGTACGGCGCCTGCTGGGGCTGCTGCGGCTGCTGTTGCGCCGGCTGTCCGGCCTGGGCGTCCTGCTCGGCGAGGGCCGCGAGGTCGGCGAGGTAGTCGGCGTCACTGGAGTGCTGCCGGGTGGTGGAGTCGTCGGCGAGGGCGCCGAGGTCGTCCGTGGCGATGCGGCCGTGCAGCTTCTGGCGGCCGCGGCCGACGGCCTCCAGGGTCTTGGCGAGGACCGCCTCGAAGGCGCCGAGCTTGACGTCCACGTAGGAGTCGGCGTCGCGGCGCAGGGTCTCGGGGTCGTGGCTGCGCTCGGGGGCGTCCTCGTCCTCGTAGCCGTTCTCGTCGAGGCCCGGGCCGGTGCCGAGCAGCTTCTCGCGGCCGCGGCCGACCGAGCCGAGGGTCTTGGTGAGGACGACCTCGAAGTTGGCGAGCTTGGAGTCGACGTATTCGTCGGCCTCGGCGCGGACCTCCTCGGCCTCCTTGCGTGCCTCGGCCAGGATCCGGTCCGCCTCGGTCTGGGAGCGGCGGGCGACCTCCGTGCCGGAGATCAGCGAGCCGCGCTCGGCGTGCGCGCTCTCGATGATCCGCTCGGCCTCCTGGTGGGCCTGCTGGACCATCTGCTCGCGGTCGCCGATCAGCTCCTGGGCCTGGGCGAGGGAGCCGGGCAGGGCCTGGCGCACCTCTTCGAGCAGCGCGAGCAGCTCGGCGCGGTTGACCACGCAGGAGGCCGACATGGGCATGGACCGGGCGCCGGAGACCGCGGTGACGATCTCGTCGAGCTTCTTCTGGACGTCCACCTTTGCTCGCCACTCTCTACAGCTGTGTTGGAGACGGACGGGACGACTGTACGGCCCCCGGCCGGCGGTCCGACACCGGGTGACGGGTTGTCAGCCCGTCAGTCCTTCCTGAGGCGCTCGCGGAGGGCTTCCAGGACCTCCGGCGGTACCAGGTGGGAGACGTCCCCGCCCCAGGTCGCGACCTCCTTGACGAGGGAGGAGGAGAGGAAGCTGTAGGTGGGGTTGGTCGGCACGAAGAGGGTCTCGACGCCGGACAGGCCGTTGTTCATCTGGGCCATCTGCAGCTCGTAGTCGAAGTCGCTGACGGCGCGCAGGCCCTTGACGATGGCGGGGATGTCGCGCTGCTTGCAGTAGTCGACGAGGAGACCGTGGAAGGCCTCGACGATCACGTTCCCGTACTCGGCGGTGACCCGGCGGATCAGGTCGATCCGCTCGTCGATCTCGAACAGGCCCTTCTTGGCCTTGTTGATCATCACCGCGACGTAGACCTCGTCGTAGAGGCGCGAGGCACGGGAGATGATGTCGAGGTGTCCGTTGGTGATCGGGTCGAACGACCCGGGACAGACGGCGCGGCGCACTAGTGATCCCTCGCTCTCCGGTCCGGTCATCGTGCGTCTTCGCACGTAGAGGCGGCGCGACCGTACCAAAACGTTCCCTCGCCGTAGCGACGGGCCCGGATCGCCTCGAAGCCGTCCGGCCACCGGAATTCGCCGCCTCTGGTGCTGCGCTCCACGGTGACGAGGGCTTCCGCCGCGAGCCACCCCTGCGTACGGAGTGTGAGCAGGATCTCGCGAAGATCGTCGTCGGTGACGGCGTACGGCGGGTCGAGGAAGACGAGGCCGTACGGCTCCGCAGGGGCCGCCGACCGGATGATCTGTTCGGCTTTGCCCGCCCGGACCTCGGCGCCGGGCAGGCCGAGGTTCCGCACGTTCTCCCGTACCGTGCGGGCCGCCCGCGCGTCGGACTCGACGAGGAGGGTGTGGCCCGCGCCGCGGGAGAGGGCCTCCAGGCCGACGGCGCCGGAGCCGGCGTACAGGTCCAGGACGCGTTCCCCGTCCAGAGGTCCGCCGAGCAGGGACTGCCAGGTGGAGAAGAGGCCCTCGCGTGCGCGGTCCGATGTGGGGCGGGTGCCGTTCCCTGGCGGGACGGCCAGGCGGCGTCCGCCGGCTGCGCCGGCGATCACGCGGGTCATGTGGGGGTCCTTCTTCGTGAGCGGCCTTGTGGATCCAGTCTGGCAGGCGGGATGGGGTGGGTGCCTGCTCGTCGTCGGCCGCTGCGGGTGCGTGGTGTTCGCCCACGCGGCGGAGCCGCATGTCGATACAGCCCCGCGCCCCTATGGGGCGCTCCGGCTCACCCTTTCTCCAAGTACTGCTCTCTCTCCTCATCCAAGAGGGCGTCCAAGGCCGTGCGCAGGGCAGGGAGGTCGGTCAGCTCCGGGTCTGCCGCCACGACGGCTGCCGCCTCCTCCCTCGCCTCCGCGATGATCTCCTCGTCGTCGATGACGGCCAGCACGCGCAGGGACGTGCGGGCGCCCGACTGGGCCTGGCCCAGGACGTCGCCCTCGCGACGCTGTTCCAGGTCGAGGCGGGAGAGTTCGAAGCCGTCCAGCGTCGACGCCACGGCGTTCAGCCGCTGGCGGGCGGCGCTCGCCTCGGGCATCTCGGTGACCAGCAGGCACAGGCCGGGCGCCGAGCCACGGCCCACGCGGCCGCGCAGCTGGTGGAGTTGGGACACGCCGAACCGGTCGGCGTCCATGATCACCATGGCGGTGGCGTTCGGGACGTTGACGCCGACCTCGATGACGGTCGTGGCGACGAGGACGTCGGCCTCCCCGGCGGCGAAACGGCGCATCACCGCGTCCTTGTCGTCGGGATGCATCCTGCCGTGCAGGACCTCGACCCTCAGGCCCTTCAGGGGGCCCTTCGCCAGTTGCTCGGCCACATCGAGGACCGCGAGCGGGGGCCGCTTCTCGGCCTCGTCCTCCGGGGACCTGTTCTTCCCGGCCTTCTTGGGGTCGTCCTCCTCGTCCCCGATGCGCGGGCAGACCACGTACGCCTGATGGCCATTGCCCACCTCCTCACGCACCCGCTCCCACGCGCGCGCCAGGAAGTGCGGCTTGTCGGCGGCCGGGACGACATGGCTGGCGATCGGCGAGCGGCCGGCCGGGAGCTGGTCGAGGACGGAGGTCTCGAGGTCGCCGAAGACGGTCATGGCGACCGTGCGCGGGATCGGCGTGGCGGTCATGACGAGCAGGTGCGGCGGCTGCTTTCCCTTGCCGCGCAGGGCGTCGCGCTGTTCGACGCCGAAGCGGTGCTGTTCGTCGACCACGACCAGTCCGAGGTCGTGGAACTGCACCTTGTCCTCGATCAGCGCGTGCGTGCCGATGACGATCCCGGCCTCCGCGGTGGCGAGGTCGAGCAGCGCCTGGCGGCGGGCGGCGGCCCCCATCGAGCCGGTGAGCAGCACCACCTTGGTGGCGTGCTCGGCGCCGCCCAGCATGCCCCCCTCGGCGAGCTCGCCCATCATCTCGGTGACCGACCGGTGGTGCTGCTGGGCGAGGACCTCGGTGGGCGCGAGCATGGCGGCCTGGCCGCCGGCGTCGACGACGACGAGCATGGCGCGCAGGGCGACCAGGGTCTTGCCGGAGCCGACCTCGCCCTGGAGCAGCCGGTGCATCGGGTGTTCGGTGGCGAGGTCGCCGAAGATGTCCCGGGAGACCTTCTGCTGGCCCTCGGTGAGGGTGAAGGGCAGCCGGTCGTCGAAGGCGGTCAGCAGGCCGTCGGGGAGCGGCTTGCGGGCGACCGCCGGGAGCTGGGCGTCGGCGTGCCGGCGGCGGGCCAGGGCGACCTGGAGGACGAAGGCCTCGTCCCACTTGAGGCGGGCGCGGGCGTCGGCGATGTCGGCCTTGGTGTGCGGGCGGTGGATCTTGAGCAGGGCCTCCGGGAGGGAGGTCAGGCCGCGGCCCTCGCGGAGCGAGTCGGGGAGCGGGTCGAGGGCGTCCTGCGCGGCGGGAAGCACCGTCTGGATCGCCTTGCCGATCTTCCAGGACTCCAGTTTGGCGGTGGCCGGGTACAGGGGGATGAGGGCCCCGGCCCAGGTCTCGACCGTCTCCTCGCCGTCCCCCTTCAGCAACTCGTATGCCGGATGGGCCAGTTGGAGCCGCCGGTTGAACACGGACACCTTGCCCGCGAACATCGCGCGCGTGCCCGGCAGCAACTCCTTGTGGGGCTTGTGAACGCCGGCGCCGAAGAAGACGAGCTGGAGCCGGCCGCTGCCGTCGGTGATCGTCACCTCCAGGCGCTGGCCCTTGCCGCGTGGGGCCTTGGCGGAGGCGAAGCTGTGCAGGCGGGCGTCGGCCACCTGGGCGACCACCGTGACGTGCTCGTCCATGGGGAGGTCGGCGAGATGGGTGAGCTGGCCCCGCTCCTCGTATCTGCGCGGGTAGTGGTGCAGCAGGTCGCCGACGGTGTGCAGGCCGAGATGCTCGGCCATCACCTTCGCGGTGGCGGGGCCGAGCACTGACTTCAGCGGCTGTTTCAGTGGTTCTTCCAGTGCGGGCACGAGATCCATTGCACACCACACCACTGACATCGCTGTATACGTCTCGGGAAAGTCCTGGTCAGGCAGGCTGTTCGCACTCTAGGATGGCGCGTTCCGGCCATCCCCCCGCGGTCACCTCCCCAACCAAGGGACCGCCCGACCCCCGCGCCGTCGCGAAGTCCCCCCACCGGCGGCGCTGCGACGATGGACTCCCAGACCCCACAGTCATCCCAGGCATCACAGTCACCTCATACGTTCCAGGTCGACCTGCGTGGTTTGGTGGACCTGCTCTCCCATCACCTCTACTCCAGCCCCAAGGTCTACCTGCGCGAGCTGCTCCAGAACGCGGTGGACGCCATCACCGCCCGGCGCGCCGAGCAGCCCGACGCCCCGGCGCGGGTGCGGCTGTACACGGACTCCCGCTCGGGCGCCGCCCTGCGGGTGGAGGACACCGGCGTCGGGCTCACCGAGTCGGACGTGCACAGCCTGCTGGCGACCATCGGCCGCAGCTCCAAGCGCGCCGAGGGGTTGCAGGAGGCCCGCTCCGACTTCCTCGGCCAGTTCGGCATCGGCCTGCTGGCCTGCTTCGTGGTCGCCGAGCGCATCCGGGTGGTCAGCCGCAGCGCCCGTACGCCCGACGCCCCGCCCGTGGAGTGGACGGCGAGCGACGACGGCTCCTACACCGTGCGCACGCTGCCCGACGAGGCCAGGCCCGAGCCGGGCACCACCGTGCAGCTGATCGCACGGGCCGGCGCCGGGGAGTGGCTCTCGCCCGAGCGCGTCCTGACGCTGGCACGGGACTTCGGCTCGCTGCTGCCCTACGACGTCCGGGTGGGCGACGAGGCGGTCACCGATCTGCCCGCGCCCTGGGACCGCCCCTACCCCTCCCCCGCCACCCGCCGGGTGGCCCTGGCCCGGCACTGCCACGAGACGTTCGGGTTCACCCCGCTGGACTCGATCGAGCTGGACGTGCCGCTGGCCGGGATCCGCGGGGTGGCGTACGTGCTGCCGTCCGCGGTCAGCCCCGCCCAGCGCGCGACCCACCGGGTGCACCTGAAGGGCATGCTGCTGACCGAGCGGGCCGAACAGCTGCTGCCGGACTGGGCGTTCTTCGTGCGCTGCGTCCTGGACACCGACAGCCTCAGGCCCACGGCCTCGCGCGAGTCGCTGTACGAGGACGAGACGCTGGCCGCCGTACGGGAAGCGCTCGGCGAAAGGATTCGGTCCTGGCTGACCGCCCTGGCGGCGGGCGATCCGGAACGGCTGGCGGCCTTCCTGTCGGTGCACCACCTGGGGGTGAAGTCCCTCGCCCGGCACGACAAGGACATGCTGCGCACGATGCTGCCGTGGCTGCCGTTCGAGACCACCGACGGGCAGCTGTCCCTGGAGGAGTTCGCGCAGCGCCACCCCGTGGTGCACTTCACGCGCACGGTCGAGGAGTACCGGCAGGTCGCGCCGATCGCCTCCGCGCAGGGCGTCGGCGTCGTCAACGGCGGTTACACCTACGACAGCGAACTCATCGAGGCACTGCCGTCGGTGCGCCCCGGGACGGTCGTCGCCGAGCTGGACGCGGACACCGTGACCGCCCACCTGGACGCGGTCGACCCGGCGGAGGAGCTGGCCCTGTCCGGCTTCCTGGCCGCGGCACGGGCGAAACTCGACCCGCTGGGGTGCGATGTCGCCCTGCGCGCCTTCCACCCCCTCTCGGTGCCCGCGCTGCACCTGGACGACCGTGCCGCCCGGCACGAGCAGGCCCGCGCGGAGGCGGAGGCCGAGGCCGACGACCTGTGGGCGGGCATCCTCGGCTCGCTGCGCGGCAGCGCCCCGCGCGCGCGTCTGGTGCTCAACCACCTCAACCCGCTGATCCGGCGGATCGCTTCCCTGAAGGATCCCGAGCTGATCGGCACCGCGACCGAGTCGCTGTACGGGCAGGCGCTGCTGATGGCGCAGCGGCCGCTCAGGCCCGCGGACTCCGCGCTGCTCAACCGCGCGTTCATCGGCCTCCTGGAGTGGGCCACACACGGGGAGGACGGTCACCGATGACCGGGATCACGGACTTCGACGCGCTGCGCCGGGCGATGGCGGAGAACTCCGAGCAACCGGAGGGCCCGGCCCGCAACGCGCGCGCGGAGCAGCTGCTCGCCGAGGCGGAGAAGCTGAACATCCCGCTCGCGGTGATCGAGGCGCTCGGACACCAGCTGAAGGTCTACAACTACAGCTCCGAGAAGGACAAGATGTTCGTCCCGTTCGCGCGGCTGCTGCGCATCTGGGACGAACGGCCCGAGGACTTCGACGAGTACGAGACGCACTCCCTGCACTGGGTCTTCAAGTGGGTGTCGGCCGGCATGCTCGACCAGCCGCACGTGCCGCTCGCCTCCATCGAGAAGTGGCTCGGCGAGATGGAGCACCGCTACCGGCTGGCCGGGCACTCCGAACGGGCCGTGCGCAGCGCCGAGTTCAGCGTCGCCGCGCACACCGGGGACCTGGACCGCGCCGAACGGGCGTACACGGCCTGGCTGGCCGCCGACCGGGACCGGATGGCCGACTGCCATGCCTGCGAGCTGCACGGGCAGGGCACCTGGCAGATCAAGCGCGGCCGGGACACCGAGGCGCTCGAACTGTGGCGGCCGGTCCTGGAGGGCGAGTACAGCTGCGCCCACGAGCCGCACAGCGTCCTCGCCTCCTCCCTCACGCCACTGCTCAGGCTGGGCCACGTGGACGAGGCCCGCGCCCACCACCTGCGCGGTTTCCGGCTGGTGCGGCCGATGGAGAGCATGCGCGGCGCGTACGCGGACCACGTGGAGTTCTGCGCGCTCACCGGCAACGAGGCACGCGGCCTGGAGCTGCTCGCCGAGCGGCCGGCCTACTTCACCGACACCGGGCATCCGCGCAGCCGCCTGGACTTCATGGCCGTGGTGGCGCTGCTCATGGACCGCGTGACCGAGCTGGGGCTCGGCGAGGAGCGGGTCCCGGGACCGGCCGGGCAGGTGTGGACCGCGCGGGAACTCGCCGCCCACACGCGCGCGGAGGCCCTCGATCTGGCCGGGCGGTTCGATCTGCGCAACGGCACCTCGTACGTCGGTGACCGGACCCGCGAGCGCATGGCTCAGCGCCCGCTGGTGGAGCGGCTGCCGCTCGGGGTGCGGACGTCGGCCGCGCCGGCGGCCATGACCGGTGGGGTCCGCCCGGTCGCGCCGGTGCCCCCGGTCGCGGCCGCGGGCCCGGACGAGCCCGGCCTGCCCGCGCTGCTGGCCGAGGCCCGGCGGCTGTCGGACTCCCTCCAGCCGCACGCCCTGGAGGCGTGGGCGGCGGTCGCCCGGGCCGCCGACGGCGTCGAACTGGCGGCACGGGACCGCGCGGAGATCGTCGATCACGAGGCGATGGGCCGGGGCCCCGAGGGCGTCGAGCTGTTCGAGCGGGCCGCCGGGCTGTACGCGGAAGCGGGCGACGCCGGGGAGGCACTGGCCGCACGCGCGCGTGCCGCCTACGCACGTGCCCTGTCGGGCCAGGTCGACGAGGCGCTCGCGGCGGTCGCCGAGCCGTACGACCAGGTCCTCGCCCTCTACGCCGAGGACACCACCGGTGTGCGGCAGGCGGCGGCGGTGCTGATGAGCCGGGCGCGGATCCTGATGCGCCGGCTGCACGAGGACCCGCAGGGCGCCGGTGAGGCCGTCGGGCGGGCGGTACGGGAGCTGCTGGCGCTGGTGGACGGGCATGTCGGGGGCGACGTGCGGCTGGCGTCCCGGGCGGCCGAGGCGCGGGCGATGCTCGCGGAGCTTGCGGAGCACTCCGGGGACGTCGAGACGGCCGCGAACCTCTTCCGGCGGGCCACCAGGCAGTTCGTGGAGGCGGGCCTGCCGTGGTTCGCGGTCGAGTACGAGGTCCGGGTGGCCGCCTTCGCGCACGCGCAGGGCGACATGGCGGAGGCCGAGCGGGCGCTGCGGGCGGCCCTGGCGCACGGCGGACCCCACGTGGAGGCCGTCGGGCGGGCCCAGCTGCACCTTCAGCTCGCGGAGGTCGTCGGCGGCCGGGACGACGTACGGGAGGCGGCGGAGCACGCCCTGGAGGCGGCGCACTGGGCCGACGAGGCGGGTGAGAGTGCCACGCTCGGCGCCTGGGCACGGCACCAGCTGGGCGGCTTCCTGCTGCGGCAGGGGCGGTGCGCGGAGGCCGCCGAGGTGCTGGAGTCGGCGCTTGCCGATCTGACCGCCGAGACGCACGGCGACGGCGCGCTCGTGCAGACGCGGTGGTGGCTCGGGGACTGCCTGAGCGAGCTGGGCGAGCACCGGGAGGCCGCCGGGCACCGGCTGGAGGCCGCCGGGATCGCCCGGCACTGGCCCGAGCAGCAGGACCACGCCACCCTCGCCCACCTCGCCGGCGAGTCCCTCGGTCAGGCCGGGCTGCCCGCCGACGCCGACCAGGCCTACGCGCGCGCGGGCGAGCTGTGGCGCTCCCTGGGCAACGTCCACGGCCTCGTCCGCAGCCTGCGCGCCCGCGCGTGGCTGGCGCTGCGCACCGAGGCCGGGCTCGACGGGGCGCGGGAGCTGATGGGGGGCGCGGTCCGGGAGTGCGCGCAGGCGCTGGAGTCGGCCGACGAAGCGGAGGCCGTGGAGCGGCTCACCGCCGAACTCGGTCACACCCACCGGCAGTACGGCGACCTGCTGACCCGCTCGGTGCCCCAAGGCCCCGAGGACACTGAGGACACCGCGGTGCAAGCCGCGTTCGAGGACGCGCTGGCCCAGATGACGCGGGCGGTCGCGGTGTTCGCCTCGCTCGGTGAGGAGGCCCTGCACAGCCGTACCGGCGCGGAACTGGCCGCGGGCTGGCTGGAGGCGGACCTGAGCCGCCCGGCGGACGCGACGGCACGCGCGCGTGCGGTGCTGGCGGCGTACGACGGCGCCGACGACGCGGACGACACCGTGCGGGCCCGGCGGACGGAGGCCGAACAACTGCTGGACGTGCTGCCGCACTGACCGTCCGGCGGCGACCACAGCCGTACCGGCGCCGAGCCGCAGGCGCACCCGGGCCGCCCGGTGCGAGCCGCCGCGTGTGCGCGTGCCGGCGGCGTACGACGGGGTGGGCGGCGCGGACGACACCGTGCGGGCCCGGCGGTCGGAGGCGGAACAGTCGCTGGGCGTGCTGCCGCAGTGACCGTCCGACGGTTCACTCCACCCCGATGAGCAGCAGTGCCCCCTGTCGCCCGCCCCGGTAGACGACGGTGTCGACGGCCAGGTACAGCTCCCGCACGCGTGCCTGGAGGTGCTCGGCGACGGTCTGTGGGGCCTCGTCGCCGAGCACGAGGGTGACCAGTTCGCCGCCGGCCTGGAGCATGCGGTCCAGGACGGTCTCGGCGGTGGCGGTGACGTCCGAGCCGATCACCGCCACATCGCCGTCGACGAGCCCCAGCACGTCGCCGGCCTGGCAGATGCCGGCCATGGTCCAGAACTCGTGCTCGGCGACGACGACCTCGGCGTACCGGGTGGCGCCCGCCGCCGAGGTCATCTGGACGACGTCCTCGTCGAAGCGGCGGCCGGGCTCGTGCACCGCCAGCGCGGCGATCCCCTGGACCGCCGAGCGGGTCGGGATGAGGGCGACCCGGACACCCTCCGTGCGGACCTGCTCGGCCGCCGCGGCCGCCGTGTGGCGCAGCTCGGCGTCGTTGGGCAGCAGCACGACCTCGCGCGCGTGGGCGCGGCGCACGGCCTCGACGATCTCCCCGCTGGCGGGCGACTCCCCGGGGCGGGCGAGCACGGTGGTCGCGCCGGCCTCGGCGTACAGCCCGGCCAGGCCCTCACCGGGCACGACGGCCACGACCGCGCGCTGGGCCCGCTCCCTGGGCGGGGGTTCCGCGCCGGTGTGCACGTCCCCGAGCCCGAAGTGGGTGATCCGGATCCGGTGCGGGCGTCCGGCCTCGACACCGGCCTCCACCGCGGCACCCGCGTCGTCGACGTGCACGTGCACGTTCCACAGCCCGTCGCCGCCGACGACGACGAGGGAGTCCCCGAGCCGGTCGAGCCGCTCCCGCAGCCGGTCCACGGCCGCGTCCTCGGCCTCCAGCAGGTAGATCACCTCGAAGGCGGGCCCGCCGTTTTCGGCGCATCCCCGCACGTCCGTCCCGGCGGGCTCCACGCGCGCGTACGGCAGCCCCACGGCGGGCGCCCCCGGCGCCTCCCCCGTGAACGTCTCCACCAGCGCTCCGAGGACCGCCACCAGCCCGCGCCCACCAGCGTCCACCACCCCGGCCCGCTCCAGCACGGCCAGCTGCCCCGGAGTCGCCGCCAGCGCCGTGCGCGCTCCCTCGTAGGCCGCCCGCGCCACGTTCCCGCAGTCGCCCCCGGCCTCTTCGGCGGCGTCGGCGGCGGCCGAGGCGACCGAGAGGACCGTGCCCTCCACGGGGTGGGCCACCGCGTGGCGGGCGGCGTCGGCAGCGTGCCGCAGGGCGAGCCGCAGCCCCTGTCCGTCGGTGTGAGGTGTCTCACCGTCGGCGGCGAGCACCTGCGCCATACCGCGCAGCAGCTGCGCGAGGATCGTCCCGGAGTTGCCGCGCGCACCTATGAGCGCTCCGTGCGCCATGGCGTGCATGGCATCGGCCGACGACGGCCCCTGGCCGCCCCCGGGCTTCTTCACCTCGTACCCGGTGAACACGGCCTCCACGGCCGCCACCGCGGACTCCAGGGTCAGATACAGGTTCGTGCCGGTGTCGCCGTCCGCCACCGGATACACGTTGATCGCGTCGATCTCCTCGCGCGAGCGCCCCAGCGCCCGCAACGCCAGACCGCACCAGGTGCGCACCGCGAGAGCATCGAAGAATGTCTGCGGCACCTGCGCCACCTGCGCCTCCCTGAGCTGGCTGGACGTGGGAGGCAGCGTAGACCCCGGACGGGTGCCGACCGGAAGAGGGCCGGGCCGGGCCCCTGAGCTGCCATGGTAGTTTCGTTGTACGGGCGCAGTCGTTGTATGCTGCTCCGGTTGCCCGATCCTGATCGGGCCATTCCCCTGGCAGCGCCACTCAAGATCTAAGGTCTTATGATCTCGATCCCGGCATGCCGGGTTCAACCGTAAGTGCATCTGAAGTCTTTGGAGTGACCCGTGGCTGCCAACTGCGACGTCTGCGGCAAGGGGCCGGGCTTCGGCAACAACATCTCGCACTCGCACCGCCGTACGTCCCGTCGCTGGAACCCGAACATCCAGCGTGTGCGTACCGTGGTCGGCGGGACGCCGAAGCGCGTGAACGCCTGCACCTCGTGCATCAAGGCCGGCAAGGTCTCGCGCTGACGCACTGCTGAGCGCGCGGCCACTGCTGGTTCGCTGCACAGAGCCGGTCCACCTCACGGTGGGCCGGCTTTTTGCCGTACCCGTAGATAAGACCCGCACATCAGAACCCGTACAGCAGGACCCGTGCATCAGCTCCGCAGGCGCCAGCCGTGATCCACCGGCCCGATCCCCGCCCCCAGCGCGAACCCGGCCGCGATCGCCCCGGTGACGTACTCCTTCGCCTCCGTGGCCGCCTCCGGCACGCTCAGCCCCTTCGCCAGCCCCGACGCGATCGCCGAGGCGAGCGTGCAGCCCGTGCCGTGGGTGTGCCGGTTGTCGTGCCGCGGGGCCCGCAGCCAGTGCTCCGCGGAGCCGTCGGTGAGAAGATCCACGGCATCTCCGGACAGATGCCCGCCCTTGATCAGCACCCACCGCGGCCCGTACTCCAGCACGGCCGCCGCGGCCCGGCGGAGATCACCTTCGGACTCGACCCGCACCCCCGTGAGTTGTGCCACCTCGTCCAGGTTGGGCGTGGCCACGGTCGCCACGGGCAGCAGCCGCTTCCGTACGGAGTCCAGCGCGGAGGCCGCCAGCAGCGGATCCCCGTGCTTGGACACCCCCACCGGGTCCACCACGGCAGGCGCGTCCGTCCCGGAGATCAAGTCCGCGACCGCCTCGACCAGTTCCGCCGAGGCCAGCATCCCGGTCTTCACGGCCTCGACGCCGATGTCGTCGACCACGCTGCGGTACTGGGCCCGTACCGCCTCCACCGGCAGCTCCCAAGCTCCCTGGACACCCACGGAGTTCTGCGCGGTCACCGCGGTGATCACGCTCATCCCGTGCACCCCTAGCGCGAGCATCGCCTTCAGGTCGGCCTGGATGCCCGCGCCTCCGCCCGAGTCCGAGCCCGCCACGGTCAGGACCCTGGGGATCATGACTCGATGTCCCCGAAGTGGTCCCAGCCGCCCTTGCTGGTCCACGGCGCCCCGTCGACCGTGACCTGGGGCAGCGCCGAGGGGTTGAGGACCTCGCCGATCACCTTCCAGCGGGCCGGCAGCTTCACGTCCGGCGGGAAGGTCGCCACGATCGCGTGGTCCTCTCCCCCGCTCAGCACCCACTGCAGCGGGTCGACGCCGACGGCCTGCCCGATGTCGTTCATCTGGGTGGGGATGTCGATGGCACCGGAGCGGATGTCGATACGGACCTTGCTGGCCTCCGCGATGTGCCCGAGGTCGGCGATCAGGCCGTCGCTCACATCGCACATGGCGGTGGCGCCGAGCCCGGCGGCGGCCGGGCCCGCGTGGTACGGCGGCTCGGGGCGCCGGTGGGCCTCCACGAAGGCGCGCGGCGAGCGGAAACCGCGGGCGAGCACCGCGTATCCGGCCGCGGACCAGCCCAGCCAACCGGTCACCGCGACGAGGTCGCCGGGCTGGGCGCCGCCCCGGGTCACCGGCTCCTGGTTGCGCAGATCGCCGAGCGCCGTGATCGACACCATGATCGTGTCGCCGCGCACCACGTCACCGCCGACCACGGAGGCGCCCGCGACCTGGCATTCGTCGCGCAGCCCGTCCATCAGCTCGCTCGGCCAGGTGACCGGGAGTTCGGCGGGCACGACCAGGCCGAGCAGCAGCGCGGTCGGTACGGCGCCCATGGCGGCGATGTCCGCGAGGTTCTGCGCGGCCGCCTTGCGGCCCACGTCGTACGCCGTGGACCAGTCGCGGCGGAAGTGCCGCCCCTCGAGGAGGATGTCGGTGCTCGCCACCACCCTGCGGTCGGGCGCGGCGACCACCGCGGCGTCGTCGCCGGGGCCGACCCGTACCGCCGGGGTGGTGGTGAGCCGGGAGGTGAGCTCCCGGATGAGCCCGAACTCGCCCAGCTCACCCACAGTGCCCTTCATTGCCCTTCAGCCCCTTCTGTGCCTGGCCGTACGCCTGGTCGTACCCGCTCGCGCGCCATCCTGGCCTCCCTGGGGCCCCGAACAAAATGGGCGCGTGGCTTCGCGGGCCGCGCAGGTCTCCCCGTGGCGACCGGCGACGCGATACCGTGGCGTTCCTTTTCCCCACATGATCCTCGTGGCCGCCCTGGAGGTTCCGTGGTACAGGCGTACATCCTGATCCAGACGGAGGTCGGCAAGGCGTCGACCGTCGCCGAGACGATCAGCAAGATCCCTGGAGTCATCCAGGCAGAGGACGTGACGGGCCCGTACGACGTCATCGTGCGCGCCCAGGCCGACACCGTGGACGATCTCGGCCGCATGGTGGTCGCGAAGGTCCAGCAGGTGGACGGCATCACCCGCACCCTGACCTGCCCGGTCGTGCATCTGTAGCCCCCGTCTACCCTTGGCCGGTGAACATCTTCCGTCACCGGCTCACCGGCCTGCCCGCGCTCGCCCTGCTGATCGCCGTCGCGGGCTGCTCCTCAGGCGACGACAGCGCCGAAGTGGCGGTACCCAGCCCCGACGCGAAGACCGCGAAGGTGTGCCGGAACCTGCACCGGGTGCTGCCTCAGAAGGTGGACGGCCGGAGCCGCAACGACCCCGATCCCCGGTCCGCCCTCACGGCGGGCTGGGGAAGCCCGGCGATCATACTGCGCTGCGGTGTCGGAAGGCCGCCCAAGATGATCGACCCCAAGGTGGCCAAGGGCACCGACCCGGACGCGATCGGCGGCGGGGTCGACGGCGTCGACTGGCTGATGGAGAAGCAGGACGACGGGACGTACCGGTTCACCACCGCCAAGCGCGAGGCGTATGTGCAGGTGGCCCTGCCGAAGTCGGTGGCCCAGCAGGACAGTGCCAAGGTCCTCGTCGATCTGGCCGCCGCCATCAAGAAGGCGATCCCCACCGGGATCGCCTCCACCGTCTGACCGCGCGGCCGTCTTTGGCGGCTACCGCAGTCCGGTCGACCGCCGCAGCGCCGCCTGCACCAGCCGGTCCACCAGCTCGGGGTAGGAGATGCCGGTCGCCTGCCACATCTGCGGGTACATCGAGATGGGCGTGAAGCCTGGCATCGTGTTGATCTCGTTGATCACGAACTCGCCGTCCTCGGTGAGGAAGAAGTCCGCGCGGACCAGGCCCTCGCAGGAGGCCGCCTCGAAGGCGTCCACCGCGAGGCGCCGCACCTCGGCGGTCTCCTCCTCGGTGAGCGGGGCGGGCACGATGCCGGGCGTGGAGTCGATGTACTTCGCCTCGAAGTCGTAGTACGCGTGCGCGTCCGGCGGCGGGATCTCCGCGGGCACGGAGGCGCGCGGCCCGTCCTCGAACTCCAGGACCCCGCACTCGATCTCGCGGCCCCGCAGCGCGGCCTCCACGAGGATCTTCGGGTCGTGCCGCTGGGCCTCGGCGATCGCCTCGTCGAGCCCGGCCAGGTCGTCGACCTTGGTGATGCCGATCGACGAACCCGCGCGCGCGGGCTTCACGAACAGCGGCCAGCCGTGCTCGCCGGCGAAGTCGACGATCTTCTTGCGGGCCGCCGGCTCGTCCTGCTGCCACTCGCGGGGCCGGATCACCACGTACGGGCCCACCTTGAGCCCGAAGGAGGTGAACACCCGCTTCATGTACTCCTTGTCCTGGCCGACGGCCGAGGCGAGCACACCCGCACCCACGTACGGGACGCCGGAGAGCTCCAGGAGGCCCTGGAGGGTGCCGTCCTCGCCGTACGGGCCGTGCAGCACCGGGAAGACCACGTCGACCTCGCCGAGGGCCTTGGGCACCGAGCCGGGCTCGCTGTAGACGACCTCCCGGTTGGCGGGGTCGACGGGGAGCACCACGCCACCCTCGCTGGATTCCGCGAGCTCGTCGACGCTGGGCGTGCGCCGGTCGGAGATGGCCATGCGCTCGGGCTCGTCGGCGGTGAGCGCCCAACGGCCGTCCCGGGTGATGCCGATCGGCAGGACGTCGTACTTCGTCCGGTCGATGGCCTTGAGGACGGCGCCGGCGGTGACCACGGAGATCCCGTGTTCGGAGCTGCGCCCGCCGAACACGACGGCCACGCGCGGCTTGCGGGACGGCTGCTCAGGGCTCTGGGGGAGGTTCTCGGTGCTCATATCGCGTTGAGAGTACCCGGTGGTAGGGCCCCGAGACAGCGTCGGCGGGCCGGGAGAGGCGCGGCGTCACCCGGCGTCGCTCAGCGTCGTTCGGGCTTCGCGCTGCGCGACATCAGCTCCTTCAGGGCGACCACCGGAGGCTTGCCCTCGTGCACGATGCCGACGACCGTCTCGGTGAGCGGCATGTCGACGCCGTGCCGGCGGGCCAGATCCAGCACGGACTCGCAGGACTTGACGCCCTCCGCGGTCTGCTTGGTGACCGCGATGGTCTCCTGAAGGGTCATGCCCTTGCCGAGGTTGGTGCCGAAGGTGTGGTTGCGGGACAGCGGCGAGGAGCAGGTGGCCACCAGGTCGCCCAGTCCGGCGAGGCCGGAGAAGGTCAGCGGGTCGGCGCCCAGGGCCGCGCCGAGCCGGGTGGTCTCGGCGAGCCCGCGCGTGATGAGCGAGCCCTTGGCGTTGTCCCCGAGGCCCATCCCGTCGGCGATGCCGACCGCCAGGCCGATGACGTTCTTGACCGCGCCGCCGAGTTCACAGCCCACCACGTCGGTGTTGGTGTACGGGCGGAAGTACGGCGTGTGGCAGGCGGTCTGGAGCCGCTGCGCGACCGTCTCGTCGGTGCAGGCGACCACGGCCGCGGCGGGCATGCGGGCGGCGATCTCGCGGGCCAGGTTGGGCCCGGTGACCACGGCGACGCGCTCTCGGCCGACCTTGGCGACGTCCTCGATGACCTCACTCATCCGCATGGCGGAACCGAGTTCGACGCCCTTCATGAGGGAGACGAGGACGGTGCGGGGGGCGAGCAGCGGGGCCCACTCGGCGAGGTTGTCGCGCAGGGTCTGGGAGGGGATCGCCAGCACGGTGAAGTCGGCGTGCCGCACGGCCGCGGCGGCGTCCGCGGTGGCACGCAGGTTCTCCGGGAGCTCCACGCCGGGCAGGTAGTCGGGGTTGATGCAGGTGGAGTTGACCGCTTCGGCGAGTTCGGGGCGACGCGCCCACAGAGTCACCTCGCACCCCGCGTCGGCGAGGACCATGCCGAAGGCGGTGCCCCACGACCCGGTGCCCATGACGGCGGCCCGAACTGGCTGGCTCACTTGGCGCTCTCCTCTTCCTGTCCGCTCTGCGCCCGCTCTTCCTGTCCGCTCTGCGCCCGCGTCCTGCGCCGCTGCTCGATCCGCTCGCGGCGCGGGTCGTACGGCGCCTCGGGGGCCTTCTCGCCGCGGATCTCCTCCAGCTGGCGGGTGATGGCCGCCATGATGACCTCGGTGGCCTCCTTCAGGAGGTCCGCGGTCATCTCCTTGTCGTAGAAGCGCGTCAGGTCCACCGGCGGGCCGGCCAGCACGCGGTGGGTCTTGCGCGGGAGAAGCTGGGGCTTCTTGGCGTACGGCGGAAGGAGTTCGTTGCAGCCCCACTGGGCGACCGGAATGACCGGGCACTTGGTCCGCAGCGCCACGCGCGCGGCGCCGGTCTTGCCGGTCATGGGCCAGCCGTTCGGGTCGCGGGTGAGGGTGCCCTCGGGGTAGAAGGCGACGCACTCACCGCGCTCCACGGCGTCGATCGCGGCCCGGAAGGCGCTGAGCGCGTCGGTGGACTCGCGGTAGACGGGGATCTGACCGGTGCCGCGCATCATGGTGCCGACGAATCCCTGCTTGAAAAGGCCGCTCTTCGCCAGGAATCGCGGAACCCTTCCGGTGTTGTACTGATAGTGCGCGTACGCGAAGGGGTCCACATGGGAATTGTGGTTCACCGCGGTGATAAATCCGCCCTCGGCCGGAATGTGCTCCATTCCGCGCCAGTCCCGCTTGATCAGAGCCACCAGGGGCGGTTTGCAGATCACCGCGGCGAAGCGGTACCAGAAGCCGATTCTGCGGCGGGACACGCGGACACCTTCCTCTAGGGCCTGTAGAGCTGCCACCTGGGCCGGGGAGCCGCACAAGTGTCGCCCCAGGCCGCCGGTCTGTCGAGGACACCGTACGCCCCGCCGCCCGGCGTGCCGGAAGCCCCGGGGGACAATGGGCGCAACGAGTAAGGGACGGTACGTCGGTGCAGTGGACCTTGGTCATACCCCTCAAGCCCCTGGAGCGGGCCAAGAGCAGGCTGGCGGACACCGCCGCCGACGGGCTGCGCCCGGGGCTGGCCCTCGCGTTCGCCCAGGACACGGTGGCCGCCGCGCTCGCCTGCCCCGCGGTGGCGGATGTGTCGGTCGTCACCAACGACGCCCTGGCCGGCCGTGAGCTGGCCGCGCTGGGCGCCCGTATCGTCCCCGACGAGCCGGGCAGCGGCCTGAACGACGCTCTGACGCACGCCGCCGCCGTCGTACGGGCATCGCGTCCGGAAAGCCCGCTCGCGGCCGTGAACGCCGATCTGCCGGCGCTGCGGCCGCTGGAATTGTCCCGGGTCCTGTCGGCGGCGGCGGAATTCCCGCGCGCTTTTCTCCCCGACGCGGCCGAGGTCGGCACCACCCTGCTGGCCGCGGCCGCCGGCCGGGAATTGCTTCCGGCTTTCGGCCCCGGTTCCCGCGTCCGGCACCGCGCGTCCGGCGCCGCGGAAATCCTGCTGGACGCGGTGGATTCGGTACGCCAGGACGTGGACACCGGCGAGGACCTGCGGGCGGCCCTGGCCCTCGGGGTGGGCCCGCGCACGGCGGCGGCGACCGCGCGGCTGCTGATTCCGGGGCAGTAGGCTGCCGGTATGCAGGCGACCGCGTACACGTACGACCCCGAGACCCGCAGCGGGCAGGTGCTGCTCGACGACGGCACCCCGGTGGCCTTCGAGGCGCCGGCGTTCGACGCGGGCGGGCTGCGGCTGCTGCGGCCCGGGCAGCGGGTGCGGATCGAGACGGAGCCGGTGGCGAACTCGCCGGAGCGCGCGGGAGCGGACCTGCGGATCACCCTGGTGACGCTGCAGACCTTCTGAAAGAACGCTCCGGAAGATCCCCTGAGCGCCCTGAGACCTTCTGAACGCCCTGGAAAACGCCGCGGGCCGGGCTCCCGAGGGGAGTCCGGCCCGGCGTGTGAGTGCCCTTTGCCCTTGCGCCTCAGCGGGCGGTGGCCTTCTTGGCGGTGGTCTTGCGCGCGGCCGACTTCTTGGCCGGGGCCTTCTTGGCCGTGGCCTTCTTCGCCGGTGCGCTCTTGGCCGTGGTCTTCTTGGCGGCGGCCTTGGTACCCGTCGTCTTCTTGGCGGCCGCGGTGGTCTTGGCGGTCGCCTTCTTCGCCGTGGTCTTCTTGGCGGCGGCCGTGGTCTTCTTCGCGGCGGCCGTCGTCTTCCTCGCCGTGGTCTTCTTCGCCGTCGCCGCGGCCTTCTTGGCCGTGGTCTTCTTGGCGGCGGCCTTCTTGACCGTCGCGGCGGCACCGCCGGTCAGGCTGCCCTTCGGCGCCTTCTTGACGGACACCTCGCCGCCGCGCGGCAGCTTCTTCGAGCCGCTCACCAGGTCCTTGAAGCCCTGACCGGCACGGAAGCGCGGCACAGAGGTCTTCTTGACACGAACCCGCTCGCCCGTCTGGGGGTTGCGGGCGTAGCGGGCGGGGCGGTCCACCTTCTCGAAGGACCCGAAGCCGGTGACCGAGACCCGGTCTCCGCCGACCACCGCTCGAACGATGGCGTCCAGGACCGCGTCGACAGCCTCGGCGGCCTGCTGGCGGCCACCCATCTTGTCGGCAATCGCTTCTACGAGCTGCGCCTTGTTCACGTCTTCCCCTTCGGAGACATCGCCAGAACGAAACTGTTCTAGCTTTTTCGCACGTTAGGCAGATATATACCGCAAATCAAACACGAAACGGGCTAATCACCCTTGTGCCGCAACGGACTCGGCGAGTTCTGATCTTGTTCAGCGGTCCTCTTCCGGGATATGCCCCGCGTCGAGGTCCGCGGTGAACCGATCGAGCCGCCTTGCCGCGTCGGCGAGATCGTGCTTGGCCGCGGCCGTAATGACCAGCAGCTTCCGGGTCAGCGCCATCCGTACGCCCTCCGGGACTTGCAGTGCGCGCACCCTTGAGTGCGCTTCCTTGAGTCGGTCCGCGACCGCCGCATAGAGCTCGAGTTGGCCGTCGTGTTCCATGCACAGATTGTGCCATCTGGGGCGAGTTGTCGCCTGCCCAGGGTGCAACTGCCGCCCAGGGAGGGCTTCCTGGCTCGCCCGGAGACCTCCGTCCCATATCACGCCTACCCCGGCAACCACCTTCTTAACGTGGGAAGTTGACTGCGGGGTCGGAGCGGCGCGGGGCCGTTCGGGTGCAGAAACGGCTGTACCCCCAATCGTGGTGATCGGGGGTACAGCCGGGGTGTCGCGGTGGCCGAAAGTCGACCTCTTCAGTTGGTTCGGTCGTTGCGGTTGGTTCAGACCTGAAGCGTCCGCGGCTTGTACGACGGGCGCTTGGCCTCGTACTCGGCGATGTCGGCCTCGTTCTGGAGCGTGATGGAGATGTCGTCCAGTCCGTTCAGCAGCCGCCAGCGGGAGTTCTCGTCCAGCTCGAAGGAGGCGGTGATGCCCTCGGCGCGCACCTCACGCGCCTCAAGGTCCACAGTGACCTCAGCAGTGGGGTCCTGCTCGGTCAGCTGCCACAGCGCGTCCACGATCTTCTGGTCCAGGACCACCGTGAGCAGGCCGTTCTTCAGCGAGTTGCCGCGGAAGATGTCGGCGAAGCGGGAGGAGATCACCGTCTTGAAGCCGTAGTTCTGGAGCGCCCAGACGGCGTGCTCACGGGAGGAGCCGGTGCCGAAGTCGGGGCCGGCCACCAGGACGGTCGCACCCTGCCGCTCGGGGCGGTTGAGCACGAACTCCGGGTCCTTGCGCCAGGCCTCGAACAGCCCGTCCTCGAACCCGTCCCGGGTCACCTTCTTGAGCCAGTGAGCAGGGATGATCTGGTCGGTGTCGACGTTGCTGCGGCGCAGCGGGACGGCCCGGCCGGTGTGCGTGGTGAATGCTTCCATGACTGATCAGACTCCAGCGGGCGTACGGGTTGCGGCGTCGGACAGGTCGGCCGGGGAGGCCAGGTGGCCCAGGACCGCCGTGGCGGCCGCGACCTGCGGCGACACCAGGTGCGTACGGCCGCCCTTGCCCTGCCTGCCCTCGAAGTTGCGGTTGGAGGTGGAGGCGGAGCGCTCGCCCGGGGCCAGCTGGTCGGGGTTCATGCCCAGACACATCGAGCAGCCCGCGTGCCGCCACTCGGCGCCGGCCTCCTTGAAGACCACGTCCAGGCCCTCGGAGACGGCCTGCAGACCGACCCGCGCGGAGCCGGGAACGACCAGCATCCGTACGCCGTCGGCGACTTTGCGGTCCTTCACGATCTCGGCGGCGGCACGCAGGTCCTCGATACGGCCGTTGGTGCAGGAGCCTACGAAGACGGTGTCCACCTTGATGGAGCGCAGCGGCTGGCCGGCCTCCAACCCCATGTATTCCAGGGCCTTTTCAGCGGCGAAGCGCTCCGAAGCGTCTTCGTACGAAGCAGGGTCGGGGACCGACGCCGAAAGCGGCGCGCCCTGGCCGGGGTTGGTGCCCCAGGTGACGAACGGCGACAGTGCACCGGCGTCGATGACGACCTCGGCGTCGAACTCGGCGTCCTCGTCGGTCCGCAGCGTCTTCCAGTACGCGACGGCCGCGTCCCAGTCCTCGCCCTCGGGGGCGTGCGGGCGGCCCTTGAGGTACTCGAAGGTGGTCTCGTCCGGGGCGATCATGCCCGCGCGGGCGCCGGCCTCGATCGACATGTTGCAGATGGTCATCCGGGCCTCCATCGAGAGCTTCTCGATGGCGGAGCCGCGGTACTCCAGGATGTAGCCCTGGCCGCCGCCCGTACCGATCCTGGCGATGATCGCCAGGATCAGGTCCTTGGCCGTGACGCCCTCGGGCAGCTCGCCTTCGACCGTGATCGCCATGGTCTTGGGGCGGGCCAGCGGCAGCGTCTGGGTGGCGAGCACGTGCTCGACCTGGGAGGTGCCGATGCCGAACGCCAGCGCGCCGAAGGCGCCGTGCGTGGAGGTGTGCGAGTCACCGCAGACGACCGTGGTGCCGGGCTGGGTCAGACCCAGCTGCGGGCCGACGACGTGCACGACGCCCTGCTCGACGTCGCCCAGCGGGTGCAGCCGGACGCCGAAGTCGGCGCAGTTCTTGCGCAGCGTCTCCAGCTGGGCGCGGGAGACCGGGTCCGCGATGGGCTTGTCGATGTCGAGGGTCGGGGTGTTGTGGTCCTCGGTCGCGATGGTGAGGTCGAGGCGGCGCACCGGGCGGCCGTTCTGCCTGAGCCCGTCGAAGGCCTGCGGGCTGGTCACCTCGTGCAGCAGGTGCAGATCGATGAAGAGGAGGTCGGGCTCGCCCTCGGCGCGCCGGACGACGTGGTCGTCCCAGACCTTCTCCGCGAGTGTCCTACCCATCGCTTTCCCTCCGGCCGGCAAAGGTGCGCCGGCCCAACTAGAGATCTTGAGGAGGCAGCCGTGTGTCCCGCGCCCCAGATACGGGCGTCCGCCGCCGGGCCCGGTGGTCCGCGGGCCGTTGTGTGTTCAAGGGTGTCGCAGTCCACGGGAAATTGAACTTGCGTTTCACAGAGTGAGACGCGAGTATCGTTGCATGGACAACAGTAGCGGCGTCGGCGTTCTGGACAAGGCAGCCCTTGTCCTGAGCGCTCTGGAGTCCGGTCCGGCCACCCTCGCGGGTCTGGTCGGGGCCACCGGACTGGCACGACCCACGGCCCACCGGCTGGCCGTGGCATTGGAACACCACCGCATGGTGGCGCGCGACATGCAGGGCCGTTTCATTCTCGGCCCGCGCCTGGCCGAGCTGGCCGCGGCGGCGGGCGAGGACCGCCTGCTGGCCACGGCGGGCCCGGTGCTCACGCACCTCAGGGACGTCACCGGCGAGAGCGCGCAGCTCTACCGTCGCCAGGGTGACATGCGCATCTGCGTGGCCGCGGCGGAACGCCTGTCCGGCCTGCGGGACACGGTCCCGGTCGGCTCCACGCTGACCATGAAGGCCGGCTCCTCGGCGCAGATCCTCATGGCCTGGGAGGAGCCCGAGCGCCTGCACCGCGGCCTCCAGGGCGCCCGCTTCACGGCGACGGCCCTGTCGGGTGTACGGCGGCGCGGCTGGGCCCAGTCCATCGGCGAGCGCGAGCCCGGCGTGGCCTCCGTCTCCGCGCCCGTGCGCGGTCCCTCCAACCGCGTGGTGGCCGCGGTCTCCGTCTCCGGCCCCATCGAGCGCCTGACGCGCCACCCCGGCCGTATGCACGCCCAGGCGGTCATCGACGCCGCCGGCCGCCTCTCCGAGGCTTTGCGCCGCTCGGGCTGACCGCCCGCGGCATGCGACCGGACGGCTCGGGCCCGCCTCAACGCCGCGGCAGGCCCGCCCCCTCCGGTCTCATCCGTCTCACCTGTCTCACCTGTCTCATGCGTCCCGCGACGCCGTCGCCTTCTCCGACCGGTGCGCGAACCGGTCCTTCGCCCGCCTCCCCCGCCGCTCCAGCGGCACCTGCCCGTGGGCGGCGGCGAGCCCGAACGCCGGCATGTCCGCGTAGATCGACTCGTACGCCCCCTCGGACGCGACGTACGTCTCGTGCCACAGGCCCACGTGCTGCCGGCTCTTCCCCGCCTTCTCCTTGCGGTTGATGATCGACCAGGCCCGGTGGTGGAACATGTCGGGGGAGCTCGCGTACGCGTAGAGCTTCTCCTTGGACTCCCAGTACTGGACGACGTAGTACGTCCGCGGCGAGGCCGTCAGCAGCACATGGCCGAGCAGGCCGCGCCCGGGGTCCTTCCGCAGTTCGCGGAGCATGCGCGGCATCGCCAGGAACACCGGGAGCCAGTGGTGCACTCCCCAGAAGTGGTTGATCCGCATGCCGATCAGCAGGACGACCACGTCCCCCTCGGCGCCCGCGGTGGTGCGACCCGGTACGACCCGTTTCCGGAGCATGACTCCCCCTCATCGGTGAGCAGCGCTATCCAAGCCCTCATGCTTGGATAGTGCCGTTATCCAAGAAGGGGCGCAAGACATGCGGCTCGCCGAGTTGAGCAGACGCAGCGGTGTGTCCACCGCGACGATCAAGTACTACCTGCGCGAAGGGCTGTTGCCCGCGGGCCGCCAGATCAACACGACGACGGCCGAGTACGACGAGGAGCACCTGCGCCGGCTGCGTCTGGTGCGCGCGATGATCCAGGTCGGCCGGCTGCCGGTGGCGACGGTGCGGGAGGTGCTCGGGCACGTCGACGACGAGTCGCTGGGCCGCACGATCCGTCTGGGCGCGGCCCTGTGGGCGTTGCCGCAGGTGCCGGAGCCGGACGAGGAGGACGAGTACGTCCGGGCCGCGCACCGGGAGGTGGGCGAGTTGCTGGAGACCCTGGGCTGGACGAACGCGAAGGCGCTGACCACCATCTCCCCCGCCTACCGCTCACTCGTGGTCGGCGTGGCCGCGTTCCGGCGGCTCGGCTACGACTGGGGGGCTGAACTGCTCGCGCCCTACGCCCGGTTGATGCATCAGGCGGCCGTGCTCGACCTGGACTTCGTGGAGACCCATCCGTCGGAGGCGGAGAAGGTGGAAACCGCGGTTCTGGGGGCGATCCTCAACGAGCCCGTGCTGCGAGCCCTGCACCGGCTGGCCCAGGAGGAGGAGTCGGCGCGGCGGTACGGCTTCGAGTGAACGGGCTCCGGGAACGCCGAAGGCCCTCCATTGAGTGGAGGGCCTTCGAACCGCGTACCCCCGACCGGATTCGAACCGGCGCTACCGCCTTGAGAGGGCGGCGTGCTAGGCCGCTACACAACGGGGGCGAGGATCTTGCGAGCGCTTAAAACCACACCGCCGCAGATCCGAGCTGGTCTACCTGGACTCGAACCAAGACTAACTGAACCAGAATCAGTCGTGCTGCCAATTACACCATAGACCAATGATGGTTTAGACCAGACAGTACCCCCGACCGGATTCGAACCGGCGCTACCGCCTTGAGAGGGCGGCGTGCTAGGCCGCTACACAACGGGGGCCCTAGCGATCCCGACTTGACCGAGATCAGTACCCCCGACCGGATTCGAACCGGCGCTACTGCCTTGAGAGGGCAGCGTGCTAGGCCGCTACACAACGGGGGCGTTGCAGATGAGCTCTGCGAGCTGGCCTACCTGGACTCGAACCAAGACTAACTGAACCAGAATCAGTCGTGCTGCCAATTACACCATAGGCCACTGGAACGCAAGCCCTTGCAGGGATTTTGTTCTAGTTCGCTCCCCCGGGTTCCGGCCTTTCGGCCCGCTCCTCGGCGGCGCAGGAAGAACATTACCCGAAGGTGGACGGGGCTCCAAAACGACTATCCGGAGCGAGGAGCGCGGGTAGTTCGGCGAGGGACTCGATCCGGTGGCGCCCGGCGGGGTCGTCGCCGCCGGCCCACGCACCGGCACGGTCGATCCACACGGACCGCAGTCCCGCCTCCGCGGCGCCGCGGCCGTCGATCTCCGGGTGGTCGCCGACGTACGCCACCTCGTGCGCAGGCAGGCCGAGCGCCTCGCAGGCCGCGAGGAACGCCCGGGCCTCCGGCTTGGAGACTCCGAGCTCGGCGGCGCACAGGACGGCCTCGAAGCGGTCGCGCACCCCGAGGGTGCGCAGCTTGCGTTCCTGGACGTGGATGCTCGAGTTGGACAGCACCGCGTGCCGGTGGCTGGCGGCGAGGGCGTCGAGGACGGGCAGCACGTCCGGGAAGAGGGCCCAGGCGGTCTCGTAGTGACCGATGTAACGCTCGAACCAGGCGTCCGCCTCGGCGTCGGTCAGTTCCTCGCCCAGGAACACCCGCACGCGGTCCCGCCGCTGCCCCTCGAACGTGAGCTCCCCCGCCGAGAACCGCGCCCACTGCCGGTCGGTGATCCGCCGCCAGCGTGCGATGGCCTCCTCGACGCTCTCGTACCCGTCGAGCAGCCCCTCGGCCGTCAGGTGGGCGCGCATGCCCACGCGGTCGGCCGTGGTGTAGTCGAAGAGGGTGTCGTCGACGTCCCAGACCACGGCGCGGATGCTCATGCCCCGACGGTAACCCGGGGGCCGGGTTGCATGGGCCGGTTTCCGGGGCCGCGGGCTGGGCGGATGTCGTAGCGTGGTGAGACCCACGAGCGAAAGACCGAGCCATGACCGAGTACCGCGTTCAGTTCACCGTCGAGGCCCGCGCGACGTTTGACGCCCAGCCCGGCGAACGTCGGGCCCAGTTGGACAGGGCCGTTCGCATACTGGCCCGTGACCCGTTCCGGAAGACCTCGACCGCGCAGCTCGGACCCGACGAGCATCTCCGCAAGGCATATGTGGCCCCGGGCGTGATGCTGGAGTACATGGTCGCCGGCGCGATCATGGTCATCGTGGTACTGGAGATCTTCGACGAGAGCGCCTACCTGATCGACGAGGCCGACGCGCAGTGACCTGTACGTGTGAGGGGCGGCACCCGTGGTTTCCGGGTGCCGCCCCTCACACGTGTTCGGCTTACGCCGCCAGCTTCGCCAGCGCCGCGTCGATCCTGGCCAGCGTCCTCTCCTTGCCCAGGACTTCCAGGGACTCGAAGAGGGGCAGGCCCACCGTGCGGCCGGTGACGGCCACGCGGACGGGGGCCTGGGCCTTGCCGAGCTTGAGGCCGTGGGCCTCGCCGGCGGCCAGGACGGCTTCCTTCAGGGACTCCGCCGAGGTCCAGTCGGCCGACTCGAGCTTCTCGCGGGCCGTGCGGAGGAGGTCACCCGCGCCCTCCTTCATCGCCTTCGCCCAGCTCGCCTCGTCGGAGACCGGCTCGGAGAGGAAGAGGAAGTCGACGCTGTCGGTGATCTCCGAAAGGACCTTGAGACGGGTCTGCGCGTGCGGGGCGATGGCCTGCCACTTCGCCTCGTCGAAGTCCTCGGGGGCCCAGGGCGCGAAGGGGGCCTTGAGCCAGGGCGCGCAGCGCTCCGTGAAGTCCTTCACGTCCAGCAGGCGGATGTGGTCGGCGTTGATCGCCTCGGCCTTCTTCAGGTCGAAGCGGGCCGGGTTGGGGTTCACGTCCTTGATGTCGAAGGCCGCGATCATCTCGCCGATCGTGAAGATGTCCTGGTCGGCCGAGAGCGACCAGCCGAGCAGCGAGAGGTAGTTGAGCAGGCCCTCGGGGAGGAAGCCGCGCTCCCGGTAGAGGTTGAGGGAGGACTGCGGGTCGCGCTTGGAGAGCTTCTTGTTGCCCTCGCCCATCACGTACGGCAGGTGCCCGAAGGCCGGGGTCCGCTTGGCGATGCCGAGCTCGGTCAGCGCCTTGTACAGCGCGATCTGGCGCGGGGTGGAGGAGAGCAGGTCCTCGCCGCGCAGGACGTGGGTGATCTCCATCAGGGCGTCGTCGACCGGGTTGACCAGCGTGTACAGCGGGGCGCCGTTCGCGCGGACGATGCCGTAGTCCGGGACGTTCTCGGGAGTGAACGTCAGCTCGCCGCGGACCAGGTCGGTGAAGGTGATCGTCTCGTCGGGCATGCGGAAGCGGACGATCGGGGTGCGGCCCTGGGCCTCGTACTCTCCGACCTGCTCGGCGCTCAGGTCGCGGCAGTGGCCGTCGTAGCCGGACGGCTTGCCGGCGGCGCGGGCGGCCTCGCGGCGGGTGTCCAGCTCCTCCTGGGAGCAGTAGCAGTGGTAGGCGTGGCCGGCGTCGAGGAGCTTGGCGGCGACGTCCTTGTAGAGGTCCATGCGCTGCGACTGGCGGTACGGCGCGTGCGGGCCGCCGATCTCGGGGCCCTCGTCCCAGTCGAAGCCCAGCCAGCGCATCGAGTCGAGCAGCTGCTCGTAGGACTCCTCGGAGTCGCGGGCGGCGTCGGTGTCCTCGATACGGAAGACCAGCGTGCCCTGGTGGTGCCGGGCGAACGCCCAGTTGAACAGGGCGGTGCGGACCAGGCCCACGTGGGGGTTACCGGTGGGCGAGGGGCAGAAACGGACGCGGACGGGGGAGGCGGGTGCGCTAGCCACGCTTGACAACCTTGTTGGTGAGAGTGCCGATGCCTTCGATGGTGACGGCGACCTCGTCGCCGACGTTCAGGGGGCCGACCCCTGCCGGGGTGCCGGTGAGGATCACGTCGCCGGGGAGCAGCGTCATGGCCTCGGAGATGTTGACGACCAGGTCCTCGATGGAGTGGATCATCTCGGACGTCCGGCCCAGCTGGCGCTGTTCGCCGTTGACCGTGAGCTGGACGGTCAGGTCGGACGCGGTGGCGAGGTCCAGATCGGTCTCGACCCAGGGGCCGAGCGGGCAGGAGGTGTCGAAGCCCTTGGCCCGCGCCCACTGCTTCTCCCGCTTCTGGACGTCGCGGGCGGTGACGTCGTTGGCGCAGGTGTAACCGAAGATCACGTCCCGGACGCGCTCGCGGGGCACCTCGCGGCACATGCGGCCGATCACCACGGCCAGCTCGGCCTCGTGGTGCAGCTCCTGGGAGAAGGACGGGTACTGGATGCCGTCGCCGGGGCCGATCACCGAGGTGGAGGGCTTGAAGAAGGCGAACGGGGCGTCGGGTACCTCGTTGCCGAGTTCGCGGGCGTGCTCGGCGTAGTTGCGGCCGAAGGCGACGACCTTGTTGGGGAGCACCGGCGGCAGCAGCCTGACCTTGCTGACCGGGACTTTCGTGCCGGAGAGCTCGTAGTCCGCGAACGGGATGCCCTTGATGATGTCGAGGACGAGTTCGTCCTGCTTGTCGCCCTCGACCGCGCCGAAGGCGACATTCCCGTCGATGGAGAATCTGGCGATGCGCACGGGTTCCTTGCGCCCCTTAAGTTTCGGTGGCCGAGCCGGCTGGAGTCTGACGCTCCAGGCTAACGCGGAACAGGCCCGGGACCTCGCGCATTACGAAGGGCGCCCCTGGTGGCGGGGCGCCCTGAGTTCGTGCGGCCGCCGCTGAGCATCCGGCGGCCCGGCCGCGTACTACTCCGCGACGGAGGCCCCGACCGGGACCTCGGTGAGGATGGTGCGCCTGGGGTTGGCGGTCTGGGCCGGCAGTTCGACGGAGTGCTCCGGCTGCTCCGCGGTCTGCAGTTCGTCGGCGTCCTCGAGGTGCGCCAGAGTCGTGCGCCGCGGGTTGGCTATGTTGCGGAACATCATCGTCGTTTTCACGGTTGTCGTACGCCCTGTTCTTGTTGTCGTTGTTGCCGTATTTGTAAAGCGTCAGGCTAAACACGCGATTCCCCAGCGGACTCGCGAAGTACTCGTGATCATTGTGTGAGTTTGCTCACGAGCGTGGAGACAATCCGGTCAATTCCGGCCTGCACGTGATGCCGCCGAAACGGACATTGACTCCCCGAAGCCACCATTCCGCTCCCGATCATCGCGACTGGGACACCGGCGCCACCCCGGCGACTCGCTGGAGTAAGTCCGATTCGCCCGAGAACGGCTTCCACGGTTCGTGATGCGGCACTCACATGCTGTCACGGAGGTCACAGCTCGGCCCCGGCCCTTGTTGGAGATCCTGCCACTGTGCTGGAATCTCACGGACCGCCGCAGGATCGAGCCGGCGCACAGGGGCGCGACGCAGCGCCGAGTGGCGGCGAGACAGGGGGAGCCAGCGCCGGTCACTCAAGACCACCCAGGGGGGCGTTTTCAGGGCGTTCCCCACAACGCCGACACCGTGTCCTTCCGTTCACGCGGAGGGGTGCCTGGTCCAGAGGTTGCGACGCTAGTGCAGGGACGTTTCAAGAGGGATGGCAGTGCTTCGGCGGAGCCGGAGCCGCATGGCGGGACTGCCCCCAGCAATGGCAGCTCCTCGCCCCAGCACGCCCAGAACCCGGGCCCGGCCCCGTCCGGCGACGGCGGTGAGCGCCCCGGGCGCCCCGGCGCGTCGGCGCCTTCCGGGCCCCCGAGCCCCGCTCCCGCGGTCAAGCCCGCCGGCGGCCCGACGGGCCCCGGCTCGCGCATAGCCCTGCGCAACTGGCGCATCTCCACGCGCCTGGTGTCGCTGCTCGCGCTCCCCGTTGTCGCCGCGACCTCGCTGGGCGCGCTGCGCATCAGCTCGAACGTCGACGACATCCAGCAGCTCGACAACATGAAGCTGCTGACGGACATGACCAAGCAGGCCACCGAGCTCGCCCAGGCGCTCCAGGACGAGCGCGACCAGTCCGCGGGCCCGCTGGCACACGGTTCCGCCGCCAGCGGCGACTACACGGTCAAGGGCCTGTGGGAGAAGACCGACCACGCCAAGACCAACTTCGAGGACGCCTCCGAGCAGATCGACGACGCCAGTAAGAACGGCCAGCTCCAGGGCGTCCGCGACGCCCTCGTCGGCATCGCCGGGCAGCTGGACGACCTGGCCAAGATCCGCAAGGCCGCGTACCAGTCCAAGAACAACTCCACGCAGACGGTCGAGTCCTACCACCGCCTGATCACCCAGCTGGTCGACCTCTCGCAGGACATGGCGGAGGCGTCCAGCAACCCCGAGATGATCTCGCGCACCCGCGCCCTGGCGGCGTTCTCCACCGCCAAGGAGTACGCGTCCGTGCAGCGCGCCGTCATCGCCGCGGCCCTGCCGGAGACCAACACGTCCGCCGGTCGCCTCTCGGACAACGACCGGCTCTACGCGCAGTCGGCGCAGAGCAGCGAGGAGTCCGAGCTCACCATCTTCAGGAAGATCTACTCGGACCAGGACGCCGAGGACCTCCTGAAGCCCATCGACGACGGCAACGTGACCATCGAGTCCGCGGACAAGTACGCGAACCGCGCTCTGAGCAGCGCCGACGGTCTCGCCGAGCTGCCGAAGCGGTCCTACCGCGACTGGGTCGACGAGAGCACGACCAAGATCGAGCAGATGAAGAAGATCGAGCACACGCTGCTCGAGGACATGGAGCAGAAGGCCCGCGAGCTGCGCTCCGCCTCGGAGCGCGAGGCGATCATCTCCGGTGCGCTGATCCTGCTGGTGCTCGGCGTCTCCCTGGTCGGCGCCTTCGTCGTGGCCCGCTCCATGATCCGCTCCCTGCGCCGCCTCCAGGAGACCGCCACCAAGGTCGCCCAGGATCGTCTGCCCGAGCTGGTCAAGCAGCTGTCCGAGTCCGACCCGCAGGACGTCGACACGTCCGTGGAGTCGGTCGGTGTGCACTCCAAGGACGAGATCGGCCAGGTGGCCGCGGCCTTCGACGACGTGCACCGCGAGGCGGTCCGCCTCGCCGCCGAGCAGGCCCTGCTGCGGGGCAACGTCAACGCGATGTTCACCAACCTCTCGCGCCGCTCCCAGGGCCTCATCCAGCGTCAGCTGTCGCTGATCTCCGAACTGGAGTCCCGCGAGGCCGACCCGGACCAGCTGTCCTCGCTGTTCAAGCTGGACCACCTCGCGACCCGTATGCGCCGGAACGGCGAAAACCTCCTCGTCCTCGCCGGTGAGGAGCCCGGCCGCCGCTGGACCCGCCCGGTCCCGCTGGTCGACGTGCTCCGCGCCGCCGCGTCCGAGGTGGAGCAGTACGAGCGCATCGAGCTGGCCGCGGTGCCGACCACCGAGGTCGCCGGCCGCGTCGTCAACGACCTCGTGCACCTGCTCGCCGAGCTGCTCGAGAACGCGACCTCCTTCTCCTCGCCGCAGACCAAGGTCAAGGTCACCGGTCACGCGCTGCCCGACGGCCGCGTCCTGATCGAGATCCACGACACCGGTATCGGCCTCTCCCCCGAGGACCTCGCGGCGATCAACGAGCGGCTCGCCTCGCCGCCCACCGTGGACGTCTCGGTGTCCCGCCGCATGGGTCTGTTCGTGGTCGGCCGGCTGTCCCAGCGGCACGGCATCCGCATCCAGCTCCGCCCGTCCGACTCCGGCGGCACGACCGCGCTGGTCATGCTCCCCGTGGACGTCGCCCAGGGCGGCAAGAAGCCCACTCCCGGCAAGCCCGGCGCCTCCTCCGGCGGTCCGGCCGCCGCGCAGGCCGCCGCCGGTGCTGCCGCGGCGCGCCGCAACAACGGCCAGGGCAACGGCGGTTCGCTCGGCGCGGGAGCGCCCGGCGGCGCCCTCGGCGGCGGTGCCTTCGGTGCCGGCGCCCCCGGTGGCGCGCTCGGCGGAGGTGCGCCCTCGGGCGGCGGACGCCCGGGTGCCGGTCCCGGCGCGCGTGGCCAGGTCGGTGCGGGTCAGGGTCCGCGGGCGGCGCTGCCCGGCGCGGGCCAGGGCGGCCGTTCCGGCGGGCTCGCACCGCGTGGACCGCAGCAGGGCCGGCCGGCTCCGGCCGGTGCGGGTGCGGGCGGCTTCGGCGGTCAGGCCCCGGGTGCCCCGCAGGGCCTCCAGGCCGCGGGCCCGGGCGCTCCGCAGCAGGACGCCTTCGGCAGCCGCGGTCCCGTACCCCCGCAGCGTGGCGACAACGGCAACACCCGCAACAACGCCTCCGACCAGGGCCGTCAGCCCCAGCTCCCGCCGCGCGGCGGGCCGCGGGCCGAGCTGCCCGGCGGCAACCCGCAGCAGCGCACGCCGAACTGGGGCGACGAGACCGGCCGGCCGCCGGTGTCCCGCGCCTCGCTGGACGCCCCGCGCGGCCACGACGAGCAGGACCCGGCGCAGACCTCGCGGATGCCGCGCATCGACGACCGGCAGGGTCCCGGCGCGACCGCCGAGATACCCCGGTTCGACGACCGGCAGGGTCCGGCCGCCACGGGCGAGTTCCCCCGCCCCGACCTGAACGGCGTCAACGGCTCCCAGAACACGGGCTCGTTCGTCCGCTCCGACGTGTTCGGCGCCCCCGCCGGGCAGCCGGACGACTCGGGCACGGGCCAGTTCGCCGCCCCGCAGGCCTACGACGCCGGCTCCACCGGCCAGTTCGCCGCGCCGGGCTACGACAACAACTCCACCGGCCAGTTCGCCACCCCGAACTTCGACGGTGGGTCCACCACCGGGCAGCACTCCCTGCCCGGCCGCCACAACGGCTCCGGCAACGGCCAGTTCGAGCGGCCTCAGCCGGGCGGCCGGAGTGCCGACTTCGGCGCGCCGCGTCCGCCGGCCCCGCAGCAGCAGCGTCCGGTCCGGCAGGAGCCCGAGGCCCTGCCGCCGGCCAGCAGCCCCGGGGACGGCCGTACACCGCTGTACGACACCCTGGAGACCAACTGGTTCCGCGGTGGTCAGGGCGGCGGACAGGACGGCGGACAGGGTGGACAGCGCGAACCGCAGCAGAGCAACGGCTCGGCTCCGGCTCCCGCCCCGCAGCAGCCGCAGGCTCCCGCTCCCGCCGCCGCGGCGGCCGCACAGCGTCCCGCCACCAGCTCCTGGCGCGCCTCGCCGAACGACGAACTCGTCCGGCAGGCAGAGCGCGTCCGGCAGCCGGCCGCGGGCGGCGTCACCACTTCCGGCCTGCCGCGCCGGGTGCCCCGGGCCAACCTCGTCCCGGGCACGGCTCAGCAGCAACAGCACCAAACCGGTCCGCAGGTCTCGCGCGCGCCTGACGACGTTCGCGGCCGACTGACCAATCTCCGTCGGGGTATCGCGCAGGGTCGCCAGGCCGGCAACGGTCAGACCGGCAGCTTCCCGAGCCCCACTCACCAGCAGGAGCGTTAGTTGAGTCCGATGAGCCAGGCGGCACAGAATCTCAACTGGTTGATCACCAACTTCGTGGACAACACCCCCGGGGTGTCCCACACCGTCGTCGTGTCCGCCGACGGTCTCCTTCTGGCGATGTCCGAAGGCTTCCCGCGTGACCGCGCCGACCAGCTGGCGGCCGTCGCGTCCGGGCTCACCTCGCTGACCGCCGGGGCTTCCCGGATCTTCGAGGGTGGCAACGTGGCGCAGACGGTCGTCGAGATGGAGCGCGGCTTCCTCTTCCTGATGTCCGTCTCGGACGGGTCGTCCCTCGCGGTCCTGGCCCACCCCGAGTGCGACATCGGCCTCGTCGGCTACGAGATGGCGCTGCTCGTCGACCGCGCGGGCGCGGTGCTCACGCCCGACCTGCGCGCCGAACTACAGGGCAGTCTGCTTCACTGATCGGCTCCGGTACCACCCACATCACCAAATCACCGTCCGGCCGCCACAATCCCCCCACCGGCCCCGTCAGACGGCTTGACCGACCGACTTGCTGTCCCGCCCGGAGGATTCATGACCCCGCCCACCGCCTCTCATGATCCGTACGCCGAGCCGTACGGGGACGAGGGCGACCAGCCGCTGGTACGTCCGTACGCGATGACCGGCGGCCGGACCCGGCCGCGCTACCAGCTCGCCATCGAGGCGCTGATCAGCACCACGGCCGACCCGGCAGCGCTCATGGGACTGCTCCCGGAGCACCAGCGGATCTGCCATCTGTGCCGCGAGGTGAAGTCGGTCGCCGAGGTCTCGGCGCTGCTCGCCATGCCGCTGGGTGTGGCCCGGATCCTCGTCGCGGACCTCGCCGAGGCCGGCCTGGTGGCCATCCACCAGCCGGGCGGCGATGAGAACAACGGTGGCGCACCGGATGTGACGCTGCTCGAAAGGGTGCTCAGTGGACTTCGCAAGCTCTGACGGCGGCCGGGCGACCACCTCCGCGAAGATCGTGGTGGCGGGCGGCTTCGGCGTGGGCAAGACCACGTTCGTCGGCGCCGTCTCGGAGATCAACCCGCTGCGCACGGAGGCCGTGATGACGTCCGCGAGCGCGGGCATCGACGACCTCACCCACACCGGGGACAAGACGACCACCACGGTCGCCATGGACTTCGGCCGCATCACGCTCGACCAGGACCTGATCCTGTACCTCTTCGGTACGCCGGGCCAGGACCGCTTCTGGTTCATGTGGGACGACCTGGTCCGCGGCGCCATCGGTGCCGTCGTGCTCGTGGACACCCGGCGCCTGGCCGACTGCTTCCCGGCCGTGGACTACTTCGAGAACAGCGGCCTGCCGTTCGTCGTGGCGCTCAACGGCTTCGACGGACAGCAGCCCTACCAGCCCGAGGAAGTACGCGAGGCGCTGCAGATCGGACCGGACACCCCGATCATCACCACGGACGCCCGGCACCGCTCCGATGCCAAGAGTGCGCTGATCACGCTGGTGGAGCACGCCCTGATGGCCCGCCTGAGGTAGTGCAAATCGGGAGTGCCGTACGGCAGTTGTCGTAATCACACCGGAGCCGGCTGTGGCCTTTGCCACGGCCGGCTCCGGTGTTCATAACGTTTCGGCAGAGGAATCGGGTGGTATTGCCACGCGTCGCGGTCGAACGGTCTCACTGCGCTAACAAACGCCCCGCAATTTGCCAGGGCTCGCTCTTTATGACCGTTTTATCTGAGCCTTACATCACTCCGAATCAGAGGTTTCCACTGTTTGGAAGTGCGAAGGCCCACGTGCTGGAATGCCTGAACTGCCCAATAGTCAAAGACGTACTCCCCAGTGGTCTGTGACACACCGGGCTCTGAGAGACTGCGGCACGACGTAGGTGCCCGCCGCCGAGAGGTTGTTGGTCGAGTGAGGCGAAGCAAGAACGGTCCCGAGCCGTCGGCGCGGGGCAACTTCACCCCGCCGCCGCGCGCTGTGGCGCCCACCCCTGTGCCCGGTGCGGAACCGGCGGCCGCCCCCGCCAAGAGCGGCGGCCGATTCTCCCCACGCAACTGGCGGGTGCCGACCCGCCTGAACGCGATCCTGCTCATACCCGTGGTCGTCGGCCTCGTGATGGGCGGCTTCCAGGTCAAGAGCTCGATCGACACCTGGCAGAACGCCCAGGACGCGGAGAACACCGCCCGGCTGGTGCGCGCCGCCATGGCCTACAGCAACGCGCTGCTGGTCGAACGGGACGCGAGCGCCGCGCCGCTGCTCCAGGGCAAGGGGGAGAAGGACCCGACCGTCGTCGAGGTACGCCGGGAGACCGACAAGACCGCCGACGCCTTCGACGCGGCCGTCCAGAACATGCCCGACCGGGAGAACCTCCAGCGTCGCCTGGCCCGCTTCCGTCAGGTGGAGCCGAAGCTGTCGCAGATCCGCGCGGCCGCCTACACCTCCAGGCGCACCGGCGTGCAGACCGAAGAGAGCTACGTCGACATCGAGCACCGGCTGCTCGAGTTCTCCAACGAACTCGGCCTGGGCACCGGCAACATCACCAGCTACGGCCGTACCGTCTACGCCGTCGCCCTCGCCCACGGCGCGCTCTCGCTCGAACGCTCCATCGGCATGCACCTGCTGATCAAGCCCGGTCCGGACGCCCCGAACCTGGCCTCCCAGCGCGTCGCCCTCACGTCGTACGCCTACCTGGAGGGCATCGCCATCCAGGAGTACCAGAGCGGTGGCACCGATCAGGACATCGCCGCGCTGGGAGCGGCCCAGAAGAAGATCGTGAGCGACGGCAAGGCGATGGCCGCGGCGGCCAAGGGCAAGGACCCGAACTACGTGCCGCCGCCGTCCGACTCCAGCAAGATGATCGCGGCCATAGCCGGGCTGAAGGACACCGACCCCACCACGCGGGCCGCGCTGGCCCAGAAGGGCATCACCGCCCAGAACTGGTGGGCGTTCACCACTCTCAAGTTCAACGCCTACCGCCAGATCGAGTCGAACCTGGCCGACAAGGCGGTGAACGAGGCCTCGACCATCTCGGACAACGCCCAGCGCGACGCCTACATCACCGGTGCCATCGTCGTGGTGGCCCTGCTCGCCGCGTTCATCCTGGCCGGCATGGTGGCCCGCCAGATGAGCCGCTCGATGCGCCAGCTGCGCAACGCCGCCTTCGGCATCGCCGAGCAGCGCCTGCCGATGCTGGTCGACCAGCTCTCCCGTACCGACCCGGGCCGGGTCGACACCCGCGTCGCGCCCATCCCGATCAACACCCGGGACGAGATCGGCGAGGTCGCCCGCGCCTTCGACCAGGTCCACCGCGAGGCCGTCCGGCTCGCCGCCGAGCAGGCCCTGCTGCGGGGCAACATCAACGCGATCTTCACCAACCTCTCGCGCCGCAACCAGTCGCTGATCGAGGGCCAGCTGACCCTGATCACCGACCTGGAGAACAACGAGGCCGACCCGGACCAGCTGGAGAACCTCTTCAAGCTGGACCACCTCGCGACCCGTATGCGCCGCAACGGCGAGAACCTCCTGGTCCTCGCCGGCGAGGAGCCCGGCCGCCGCTGGGACCAGCCGGTTCCGCTGGTCGACGTCCTGCGCGCCGCTTCCTCCGAGGTGGAGCAGTACGAGCGCATCGAGCTGTCCGGCGTCCCGGAGGCCGAGATCCACGGCCGCGCCGTGACCGACCTCGTGCACCTGCTCGCCGAGCTGCTGGAGAACGCCACCACGTTCTCCTCCCCGCAGACCAAGGTCCGCGTCACCGCGACCCGTCTCCCCGACGGCCGCATCATGATCGAGATCCACGACAAGGGCATCGGCCTGACGGCCGAGGACTTCGCGGACATCAACCACAAGCTGGCCAACCCGCCGACCGTGGACGCCGCGATCTCCCAGCGCATGGGCCTGTTCGTGGTCGGCCGGCTGTCCGACCGGCACGGCATCCGCGTCCAGCTGCGCCCCTCCGGCGAGCAGGCCGGTACGACCTCGCTGGTCATGCTGCCGGACGCGATCACGCACGGCGGTGGCGGCGAGCAGGCGCTGGACCGCGACGAGTTCACGGTCTCCCAGATCATCCCCGAGCAGCAGTTCCAGGGCGAGAACTTCAACCCCCAGCAGCAGCTCCAGCCGATGCGCACGGCCGCCGAGCTCGGCTTCGACGACAGCCGCTACGTCGACGTTCCCGACGACATCCGGGACCTGGACCCCGTCGGCCGCTCGCTGATGCGCGAGGAGCGCCGCGCGGCCCTGGAGTCCCAGACGCACACCCCGCAGGAGATCGAGGCCCCCCGGGAGACCCCCGAGGCGCCCGCGTACGCCGACGAGTTCGATGCCCAGGGCTACGACGGGAGCCGTACCGGCTACCAGGAGCAGCCCGCCGCCTACGACCCGCAGCAGGCGTACCAGGATCAGCAGCAGGCGTCCTACGACGAGCCGCAGCAGCCCGCGTACGACGAGCAGTACTACGCGCCGAACGGCGGCCTGCCGCAGAACGACGCCTTCTCGTCGGCCGGCGGCTACCCGGAGCCCGCGTATGCGGAGCCCGCCCAGGAGGAGCACCCGGCCGCGCACGCCGCCGCCTCCGAGTCCTACCCGGCGTACGAGGAGCAGTCCTACCAGGACGACTGGCCCCAGCAGGCCGGTTACCAGAACGGGTACCCGGCCCAGTACGCTCCGGAAGCGGAATCCGCGCAGGCCGGTGACGTGAACGAGTCGGACCGCGTAGGCTTCGACCGTCCGGGACCGACCTCCACCGCCGGCCACGCACTGACCGACGCCGGACTGCCCCGCCGCGGATCCATCGCGAGCGGATCGAACGGCTCGAACGGTACGCGGCACACGAGCCGGGAAACGTCGGCTCCCACCCCGGAGAGCGACGGCGGCGACTGGCGTTCGCAGAACGACCAGCGGTGGCAGCAGGCCTCGCAGCTCCGCAAGCCCAAGGCAGGCGGGGTCACCTCCTCCGGTCTGCCGCGGCGGGTACCCAAGGCCAACCTGGTCGAGGGCGCCGCCGAGAGCACCCCCCAGGGAGGCCCACAGGTCTCCCGCGCTCCGGAGGACGTCCGGGGCAGGCTGAGCAACCTGCGTCGAGGCGTCCAGCGCGGGCGCAACGCAGGCAGTGAAACGAACGGCCAGGGCTTCGGCCCTGACAGCACCTACAACCAGGAGCGTTAGTGTGAGCCCGATGAGCCAGGCGGCACAGAACCTGAACTGGTTGATCACCAACTTCGTGGACAACACCCCGGGGGTGTCCCACACGGTGGTGGTCTCCGCCGACGGACTCCTTCTGGCGATGTCCGAAGGCTTCCCCCGCGACCGCGCCGACCAGCTCGCGGCCGTCGCCTCCGGTCTGACGTCTCTGACGGCAGGCGCCTCCCGGATCTTCGAGGGCGGCCACGTGAATCAGACGGTTGTGGAGATGGAGCGGGGATTCCTGTTCCTCATGTCCATTTCCGACGGTTCCTCGCTGGCGGTCCTGGCACACCCCGAGGCGGACATCGGCCTCATCGGGTACGAAATGGCGCTCCTGGTGGACCGCGCAGGCACGGTCCTTACCCCGGATCTGCGTGCGGAACTCCAGGGAAGCCTTCTCAACTAACTATCAGACGGTGCGTTTTCGCGTCCTGGGGCCGTAAGGTTTCGGGACGCGGCTCCACAGGGATGGGTGCCCGGCACGGTCGGAGGAGGAGAGAAAGTGGCAACACCCCCAGGCGGTTCCAATTCGGGCAACTGGTCGTACGGCCCTGCCCAGGGCCAGGGCGACGGTTCCGCGAACCGGTACAACTTCCCCTCCGCCCCCAGCCACCGGCAGCCGTACGCGCCACAGGGCCCCGGCCCGTCGCCGTACGACCAGCCGCCCGCGCCGCGCATCCAGCCGGTGCAGCCGCATCGTCGACCTGAGCCGTCGCCCGCCGGGGCGTCGAACAACCCCTTGGTGCGTCCGTACGCCATGACCGGTGGCCGGACCCGCCCTCGGTACCAGCTCGCCATCGAGGCACTGGTGCACACCACCGCGCAGCCGCACCAGATGCAGGGCCAGCTGCCCGAGCATCAGCGGATCTGCAACCTCTGCCGTGAGATCAAGTCGGTAGCCGAGATCTCGGCCCTCCTGACAATCCCTCTCGGCGTGGCCAGGATCCTCGTCGCCGACTTGGCGGAGGCGGGCCTGGTCGCCATCCATCAGCCCGGCGGCGACGAGAACGCCGGCGGCCAGCCAGACGTGACACTGCTCGAAAGGGTGCTCAGTGGACTTCGCAAGCTCTAGCGGCGGTCCTTCCCGCTCCACCACCTCCGCGAAGATCGTGGTGGCGGGCGGCTTCGGCGTGGGCAAGACCACGTTCGTCGGGGCTGTTTCGGAGATCAACCCGCTGCGCACAGAGGCCGTCATGACGTCCGCTTCGGCCGGCATCGACGACCTCACCCACACGGGGGACAAGAAGACCACCACGGTCGCCATGGACTTCGGCCGTATCACCCTGGACCAGGACCTGATCCTGTACCTGTTCGGCACCCCCGGTCAGGACCGCTTCTGGTTCATGTGGGACGACCTGGTCCGCGGCGCCATCGGCGCGATCGTCCTGGTGGACACCCGCCGTCTCGCCGACTGCTTCCCCGCGGTCGACTACTTCGAGAACTCGGGTCTCCCCTTCGTCATCGCCCTCAACGGCTTCGACGGCAACCAGCCGTACAACCCGGACGAGGTCCGCGAGGCGCTCCAGATCGGTCCCGACACCCCGATCATCACGACCGACGCCCGCCACCGCTCGGACGCCAAGTCGGCGCTGATCACTCTCGTGGAGCACGCGCTGATGGCGCGCCTGCGGTAGCGCTGCCGCGCAGTGGACGAAAGGGGGCGCCCTCTCCGAGTCGGAGAGGGCGCCCCCTTTCGCCTGTCCCCCATGACGCCATGCTGAAGGGGGCCCACCCGGGCGGGTGGGCCCCCTTCAGGGACGTACTAAGGGGTCCTTGCACTATGAGCGCCCGATCAGGTCGCGTGGTCTGGTGCCGTGCATCGCAAGGCGCCGGAAAGCCCTCGTAGCGGAGCTACTA